>JAZSFQ010000048.1:0-15707 GCA_045532275.1 Saccharofermentans sp.
ACCAATTGAAGTCACACTATCAGGAATAGTAACACTTGTAAGGCTTGTGCAGTCGTAAAATGCTTCCATTTCAATCGAAGTCACGCCATCAGGAATGGTAATACTCGTAAGGCTTGTGCAGCCGTAAAAAGCTCTTATACCAATTGAAGTCACACTATCAGGAATAGTAACACTTGTAAGGCTTGTGCAGTCGTAAAATGCTTCCATTTCAATCGAAGTCACGCCATCAGGAATGGTAATACTCGTAAGGCTTGTGCAGCCCCGAAAAGCTTCTTCACCAATCTTAGTCACACTATCAGGAATAGTAATGCTTGCAAGGCTTGTACAGTCGTAAAAAGCTTTATATCCAATCAAAGTCACGCCATCAGGAATCGTAATGCCTGTAAGACTTGTACAGCCCCGAAAAGCTTCGTAACCAATCTTAGTCACACTATCAGGAATAGTAATGCTTGCAAGGCTTGTACAGTCGTAAAAAGCTTTATCTCCAATCGAAGTCACACTATCAGGAATGGTAATGCTTGCAAGGCCTGTGCAACCGGAAAAAGCTTCGTTACCAATTGATGTCACGCTATCCGGAATCGTAACACTTGTAAAACCACTAATGTCACTAAAAGAATATTCTCCATCTCCAATCGAAGTCACACCATCAGAAATAATAATAGAAAAATCACTACAACCACTAAAAGCATTATATCCAACTCGAATCACACTACCAGGAATAGTAATGCTTTCCAGATTGCTTAAACAAGAGAATGCATAGTTGCCAATACTTGTAACACCGTCTTCAATGATTACATCCTTTACCTGGGATCCCAGATCATAGTCTTCACCCCCGACACTAATTGTTCCCCATGGAATATCATCCGTAGGACTATTCCAATCAGCCATCATACCTAATTCGTTGTCGTCTAATCCGTAGTAGTAATTATTTGTGTAAATCCTAAGGGTGCCATAAGAATAATCCCATTCCAAGTTATCGTCATAGAATCCACATACACCGTTAAATATGTCATTAGCCGCATTTACACCGGTATACGGAAAGAAACTCAGAAACAAAGCCATAGAAAGCACTAATGATACGATCTTCAAACGGGTCTTGTACATAAAAACACTCCTTGAAAAATAAAATCCCTGTAAGGCATCTATGCCCTACAAGGATCCAAATACAATATAAAACGACAGAATGAGACTGCTTGTTTGCTTGCTTTCCTGCTCAACGAGCTTTCTGATGCAGTTCATGCCTGTCTACTCCTTAATCATCATCGTGTCAGATTCTATCATAAAAAGTTGATAAGAGAAACGGGCATCCGAACAATTATGGCGCCTTAGTTCAATAAACCAGGAATGCAGAACCGAACGGCCTGATGCCTATCTTGCGCGTTCCGCCGAGGATGCCACCCAAGATGAACTGCTCTGACAGGGGATGTATCTCTCCGTCATCACCGGAAGGTTTGCAGTTATACTCGCCATAGTGCTCACTTACATCAACATAAACGGGTTTATCGGATCTGTTCATCACAAAGACTACTGCCCTGCTGCCCGAAGCTTCTTTTCCGAATGCATCGCGGCCTTCTTTGAGATATCTTACGAAAGCGAAAGTACCGCCGTTTGCATAAAGCGTCTTGTAATAGCCTGTACGGAGGCATGCATTCTCGGTCCTTATCCTTGCGACACGCCTGAAATACATGAGCGCTTCCTGCTGTCTCTGATCGGTCCTGTTCCACGGATATGTCCTTCTGTTGAAGGGATCCTTGTAGCCTTCCATAAGCACTTCGTCACCATAGTAGATGCAGGAAGCACCGATATAGCAGGTCTGGAAGGCAAATGCCATTTTCGAGAGGGATGAGACGATATCATAATACTTGGCATCGACCTTGAAGCCGCGCTGGATATCCCTGTCATCGGTATCGTCAGGTCTTGAGAGCATCGTCATGATGCGCGGAACATCATGCGAAGACACAAGGTTCATCATGGCATAATATGCTTCCTTCGGATAACGCTCACGGAATCCCTCAAATCTTGTATTTGCAATGTCCGCGTCGATATAGCCGCAGAGGAAATCCAAAAGGATGTGCCTGAAGGTATATCCCATGACGGAATCGTGCGTGTTTCCGAGCATGAAGTCACGGTAAGAGCCGTAGCTGCATTTATTCGAAGCGTCTTCCCACACTTCTCCTATGACGGCGCCCTGACCGTCTGTCTTTTCCTTGACGGTCTGACGCATCTGCCTGATAAAGCTGTCCGGGAGCTCGTCCGAGACATCAAGCCTGAAACCCGATGCGCCTCTGGATGTCCAGGTATCGACCACACCGTCCCTGCCGAAGATAAAGCTCCTGTAGGACAGATCATCCTCATTGATGTTGGGAAGATCAGGGAATCCCCACCAGGATTCATAACCGACGGAGCCGTCCTGGTTACGGTAGAAGTTATACCATGAGCGGTAGTGGCTCTCCTCGCCTTCAGAGAAGGCCTTGTAAGCGCCGACACCGTCGTATCTGTCAAACTTGTTGAAATATTTCGAATCGGCACCTGTGTGGCTGAATACGCCGTCCAGGATGATCTTAATTCCCTTCTCTTTGCAGGCACTCTGAAGGCTCATAAAAGCCGCAGTTCCTCCGAGAATCGGATCGACATTAAGGTAATCGGCCGTATCGTATCTGTGCGAGGATCTGGCCTCGAAGAGCGGGTTCAGGTAAAGGACATTGATGCCCAGTTCTTTAAGATAATCGAGTTTCTCCTCGATGCCCTTAAGGCTTCCTCCGTAGAAGTCACAGGCAAGATATCCGGTCTCGGGCTTGCCCTTCGTATCAACGTCTTCACACCAGTCTTCATGGTATATCCTCTCCGCCCTGGCATCGATACCGGTCATCTTCTCATAGCTGAAAGAGGAATCCCTGGCGAACCTGTCGGGAAAGATCTGGTACATCATGGCACCTTTAAGGAAATCAGGTGTCCTGAAGTCTTTGTTATAAACGGTTATCTGGAATGCGAAAGGATACTTATCTTCCTCCGCGCCTACTCTCGGAGGCTCTGTATATAAAGTCCCCTCACCGTCCGGAGTATCCATTCCTGCCCCGTAATAGAGTGTGATGTCAGGCGCGGGAATGTCGTTGTCATTATCGCTTGCCTGCCTGAAATTGTCCGGCAGATCCTTAAGATCGCCCGGGACATTGAACCTGAACCAATAGAACAGTATCGAAGGTTCTGACGGAAGCATGAGATCAACATGGTATCTTCCGAGGCCCGATACCGTATACATCGGTTCCTCATGATAAGAGAAATTGTACAGTCCGTATGTGTAGCAGAACGTTACGTTAGATGCATCCTTGTAGCAGTCGAAAAAGATCTCGACACTGGAAGCCGCAGGTCTTGCGCCGAACGGGAGCCTGTACTCAGGAAGGCGCGATGCATGAATGCACCGCGCCTTATTTAATCCGTTTGAATCATTCTGTGTCTTCGGTGAAGGCATCAGTCTTTCTTCTCCTTCTCTTCCGGCTTCTTCTCTTCAGCCTTTGCGGGAACAGGTTTTGCAGGCTTTTTGGCTGGAGCCTTTTTTGCGGGAGCTTTCTTGGCAGGAGCCTTCTTTGCCTCAGGCTTCTTCTCCGGAGCCTTCTTCTCTGCTTCTTCCTTCTTTACTTCAGGTTCCTTTTTCGCTTCTTTGGCAGGCTCAGCCTCAGTTCTTGGAATACCCGTGATCAGTGAATAGAGTCCTGCATATTCGCCGGCGCTCTTCTTCCATGAGTAATCACCCTTCATCCCTGCCTCAATGAGCTTGTCCCAGATATCCTTCTGATGACGGTAGATATCTGCCGCATACTTCGTTACGAACAGGAACTCATGAGCATTGATGTTAGCGAAAGAGAAACCGTTTCCTTCACCCGTATATTCGTTATAAGGTGTTACAGTATCCTTAAGACCGCCTGTCTCTCTTACGACAGGAACGGAACCGTATGCCATCGAGCAGAGCTGTGAAAGTCCGCAGGGCTCGAAGATACTCGGCATAAGGAAGATATCCGATGCAGCATAGATCGTATGCGCAAGTCCGCTGTCGAAATCGATGCATGCGCACATCTTACCGGGATTACGGTTCGCAATGTCAACGAGAGCTCTCTCATAGTAAGGATCGCCCGTACCGAGGATAACGACCTGCATGCCGTCGTAAAGCATCTCTTCAAGAACATAGAGCAGGAGATCCAGTCCCTTCTGATCTACGAGTCTTGAGATCATCGCGCAGAGAGGTGCGCCGGGATTAACGTCCAGATTAAGCTGCTCCTGAAGTGACTTCTTGCAGACAGCCTTTCCTTCCTTGTAATTCTTGATAGAATACTTCATCGGGATCTTATCATCCTTGGAAGGATCGTACTCCAACTCATTCATGCCGTTGATTATGCCAGAAACCTTGTAAGCATACTTCTGCAAAGTATAATTGAGGCCTTCACCGTAATAGTCGGTCATGATCTCATAAGCATATGTGGGAGATACAGTAGTGACGGAATTCGAGAAAACGATACCGGCCTTCATAAAGTTGATAGCCTTATCCTTGATGCAGAAATCCTCTCTTAAGTAATCGTCAGGAAGATCGAGCATCTCCCTTACGACATCGGTCGAATGGACACCCTGATACTTCAGGTTGTGGATCGTATAGACGGTCTGGACATTCGTGTGATATCCATTCTTCTTGAAATGACAGTCAAGGAGCATCGGCATCATACCGGTCTGCCAGTCGTTGCAGTGAAGGACATTGGGCTCGAAATCCATGAAATCGCCCATGAAATCCAGAACCGCTCTCTGATAGAAGCAATAACGCTCGATATCGAAAACATAATCAACATAGATCTGATCGAAGTTGAAATAATATTCGTTATCGATGAAATAGAAAATAACGCCGTTGACTTCCAGAGAGAAAAGGCCCGCATAGAGGGAACGCCAGCCCATATGAACCATCTTCCAACCAAGGAAATGGAGTTTGTCACTGTACTTGACCTTGATCTTCTTGTAAAGCGGGATAATGACACGCGCGTCAACACCCTGCTTGTTAAGTTCGACCGGCAAGCTTCCTACAACGTCAGCAAGACCGCCGACTTTGACGAACGGACTGCACTCAGACGATGCGAACAATACTTTGATAGTCTTTTCCATAATCAGATACCTGCTCCTTTTCCTATAACAACAGGATAGTCGGGATGTCCGACAAGTCTTACGCCCGGTCTTACGAATGCGTTCTTGTCGAGGATAACGTTCTCAAGATGGCAGTTCTCGGAGATGTGAACGTCCTGCATGATAACGCAATTCTTGACTGTGGTATTTTTCGCAATCGTAACACTTCTGAAAATAACTGATTCCTCGACCTTACCGTAGATACGGCAGCCGTCGGATACTATTGAATCGCTCATCTCGGCATTGTCGAAATAAAGAGTCGGAGCCTCGTCCTTAACCTTTGTATAGATAGGCTTTCCGCTCCAGAACAGGTCATTTCTGACAGAATCCGTAAGAAGCGACATGGAAGCATTGAAATATCCCTGTACGTTGTTGATCCTCAAAGCTACGCCGGAATACTCGAAGCCGTGAACCTTGAACTCATCATACATCTTAACGATGGAATGGATTCCGAAATGTGCCTGGCCGTGCGCCATCTGACGAGCGAGAATATCGATAAGGAGATCTCTTCTCAGGCAGAGGATCGCAAGTGAACATCTCTGTGATGTTGCTTTCGGAGGATTGTAGAGCATATCTCTTACAAAGCCGTCATCATCGATATCAAGGATATAAGAAGGACTGCCGTACTTCGTACCGTCACGGTTATACATAACGGAAATATCAGCTCCTGATTCCTCATGTGATTTGATAAAAGCATCAAAAGTGGTGTTGAAGATAACATTCGCTCCGGCAACGATGACATAGGGCGTCCTTGACTGTCTGAGGAAATCTATAACGCCTGTAAGTTCCTCATCGGAACTAATGCTGGTAGCTTCAGAGTTTACATAAGGCGGCAGGATATGAAGACCGTCATTCTTTCTGTCCAATGACCATGCGCCGCCGGTTCCGAGGTGATCCATCAATGACTTGTACTTGTTATAGGTCAGAAGGCCTACGTTCTTAACACCGGAATTGACCATGTTCGAGAGCATGAAGTCAATGATCCTGTATCTTCCGCCGAAAGGCATTGCGGAAAGCGCGCGAGGATTGGAGAGCTCGCCCAGAGATATCTTTTTGTTGTCGGCTAAGATAAGCCCCATCGCATTATTAAACATATGTCTTAATCTCCTTTACCTCATGCTCTGAATGTCGACTCGATGATGTCGCAGTCTTCAGGGACTTCGACGTCGGAATCGACCATGCTGTTAGCAGGTATTACCGCACCTTCTCTGATAGTCAGGCCGCGCTCGAAAACGCAGATTCCTTCAGAGCAGATCTTGTGATTCGTATAAGGGCCTTCACCCTCAACGAAATTGCCTGCCTGGACGTTCTTGCCGATTATGGTTCCCGCATCAATGATACAGCGCTCGATGTGTGCGCCTTCCTTGACTACGACGCCAGGCATGAGAACACAGTCTTTGACGATAGCGCCCTTTTCAACGATAACAGATTCGGAAAGCACTGAATGCTCGACATCACCAAAGATACGGCAGCCGTCCGTAAGAGCCGAATTCTTGACCTTGGCACCTGCACCTATGAAGTGTGACGGCTTGACCGGGTTTCTCGAGAAGATCTTCCATGATCTGTCTACCAGGTTGATCTCTTCCGGCTTATCAAGAATATCCATATTTGTCTCCCAAAGAGAAGAGATCGTTCCTACGTCCTTCCAATAACCGGAGAACCTGTAAGCAACGAGCTTCTTGCCCTGGCCGAGGAGATTCGGAACGATATTCTTACCAAAATCGTTATTGGAAGCAGGATCAGCCTCGTCCTCGATCAGTGCCTGTCGCAAAACGCTCCAAGTGAAGATATATACGCCCATCGAAGCAAGATTGCTCTTCGGTTTTGCGGGCTTCTCGTCAAATTCTTCGATAACATCGTCTTCCTTGGTATTGAGGATGCCGAATCTCGGAGCTTCCTCCCACGGCACCTCATATACGGCGATAGTGGCATCTGCGCCTTTATCTATATGGGCCTTCAGCATAGCTGCGTAATCCATCTTGTAGATATGGTCTCCTGACAGGATAACGACATATTCAGGATCGTTATCATCGATAAAACTCATATTCTGATAGATGGCATTAGCGGTTCCTTTGTACCATACGGAGCCTGCAATACTCTGATACGGCGGCAGGATGTATGCACCGGCGTTATTTCTGTCGAGATCCCACGGGTGACCGTTACCGACATAAGTATTAAGAGCCAACGGCTGATACTGGGTAAGGACACCGACGATCTCGATCCCCGAGTTAACGCAGTTTGAGAGAGGAAAATCGATGATCCTGTAACGGCTTCCGAAAGGTACTGCAGGCTTAGCTACCGTCTTGGTCAATACGCCCAGTCTGCTTCCCTGTCCTCCTGCGAGTATCATCGCAACGACTTCAGTTCTTGACATAATGAACTACCTCCGTATATGAGCTTATTTTTTCTTCTTTTCTTCAGTTGCAGCCTTCTTGGAAGGAGCGTTCTTCTTTACTGCCTTCTTTTCGGCGGGCTTTGCAGCCGTCTTCTTAACGGCAGGCTTTGCAGCAGCCTTTGCTGACGGCTTCTTGGCGGGTGCCTTTGCAGTATTACTGGCTAAAGGCTTCTTCGCCTTCTTCTTGACAGGATCTTTAACCTTCATGAAGTAGATTCCCGCAAGAGGCGGAAGATTGATCTTAACGTGATAAGGCTTGCCGTTAAGCGGTTCATCGATAGCTTCGAAGCATCCGTTCATATCTGTTGCCGTGGGATATCCGGATCCGCCGTGGCACATATCGTCGGTATTGAATACGATCTTATATGTTCCTAATTCATAGACAGGCATCTCATATCCTTCAAGAGGCTGGGGGACCATGTTGAGAGCAACGTAGATATCGTTCCTCTTGGGATCCGGACAGGATCTCTTGTAGATGAATACGTTATTTTTCGTGTCATCAGCAGCGATCCATTCAAAGCCGGCCCATGTGTGGTCATCTTCCCAGAGCTGAGGATTCTCTACGTAGAATTTATTAAGCTCGCTGTTGAAATTCTGAAGCAGGCGGTGTGATTCGTAATCGAGCAGGAACCACTCGAGTTGTTCATAGAAACGCCACTCGATGAATTGGCCGAACTCGGCGCCCATGAAATCAAGCTTTCCGCCCGGATGGCTTATCTGATAGAGCATCATCGTACGAAGTGACGCGAACTTCCTCCAGATATCGCCCGGCATCTTATCAATCAGCGAATGCTTGCCGTGAACGACCTCATCGTGCGAAAGGCTGAGGATATAATTCTCAGAGAACGCATACATCATTGAGAAACAGAATTCATCGTGATGCCAGGCTCTCGCATATGAATCGGTCGAGAAATAATCCAGCGTATCGTGCATCCAGCCCATGTTCCACTTATGTGTGAAACCCAGTCCGCCGTATTCGACAGGATGGGACACCTTTGGCCATGCGGTGGATTCCTCTGCAATGAGCATCGCATGAGGATAATTCTTGCGGATAGTCGAATTAAGTTTCTTAAAGAAATCTATTGCCTCGAGGTTCTCGTTGCCTCCGAACCTGTTGGGAATATACTGCTGTCTTCCGTAATCCCTGTAGAGCATGGAAGATACGGCATCTACGCGGATACCGTCGAGATGGAATTCATCGATCCAGTAAACCGCATTTGAAATAAGGAATGAAATAACTTCATTCTTGGAATAATCGAAAACGTAAGTACCCCACTCCCTGTGTTCGCCGATCCTCGGATCGGCATATTCATAGCAGGGTGTGCCATCGAATCTGACAAGGCCTTCCATATTCTTCGGGAAATGAGCAGGAACCCAGTCAAGGATAACGGAGATACCGTTCTGGTGGAGAACGTCGATCATGAACTTGAAGTCTGCAGGGGTTCCGAATCTGGAAGTTACGGCATAATAACCTGTTACCTGATAACCCCATGAATCATCGAGCGGATGCTCCAAAATCGGCATAAGCTCGATATGCGTGTAGTGCATCTTCTTGCAGTAATCGGCAAGATCTATCGCCAGCTCCCTGTATGTAAAGAAATTGCCGTCAGGATGTCTTCTCCATGAACCCAGATGGATCTCATAGATATTGATCGGCTTAGGAGCCAGAGCATCTTTACGGTTCTTTACAAACTCATCATCATTCCAGATATAATCATCAGGATCATAGATTATGGAAGCATTATTCGGTCTTGTCTCGAAATGTCTTGCGTAAGGATCTCCCTTCTCATATATCCTGTTATCAGCACCGATAACTCTGTACTTATAACGGTCCCACTGCTGGGCACCCGGAACCTTCTGTTCCCAAATGCCCGTCTTTCCGAGCATAAACATCTGGCAGTCGTTGGGATCCCAATCGTTGAAATCGCCCATGACACTGACCATTCTCGCATGAGGAGCCCATACACGGAATATAAAGCCTTTCCCGTTCTCGTCCTCATAAGGATGAGCGCCCAGGAACTGATAGCTCATATAGTTCTCGCCTTTGTTGAATAAATAAGCGGCATCCATTGATGTTGCCTTTCCTCCCTTTATTCTTTATAACAGCGATGCAGAAAAATGCACGCCAAAAACCAAGGACAGTAGTCCCTAATAACAGATATTATAAACTAATTTAGAGGAAATACCAACTGAAAATACAAAAAAGCGTGCGATTTTGTCTCCGCTTTTGTGCAAAATTACATATCCCTGCCGGCCTTATGCTGTCTTTTCTCCTCATACAAAGCTTTATCAGCTTCTTTAAGACAATTCTCAAAGAGTTTATGAGCATTACCTTCCGTAGTATCATCAGGATACTCAATATGGATACCGACACTTATTCTGACACCATATTCCTTATCATCCAGCTTTACCTTCTGCAAAATGAAAGACCTTATGTTTTCAACAAGCTGAACAGCCTTCTCAACCGTATAGTTTTTCGCGAGGATAATAAACTCGTCACCGCCGGATCTGGCACAGATCTCATCAGTGTCAACAGATCTCATCATGGCATAGGCAATTGTTTTCAGACTGTAGTCACCCTCGTTGTGTCCGTATTTGTCGTTGATCAGTTTCAGATCATCCATATCTACAGCTATAACCGCCAAACCGGTTTCGTTTCTGATACATTCATCGTAATAATCTCCGAAAAACTCTTCCAGACCGCGGCGATTATATATCTCGGTAAGAGTATCCCTGTTATAGAGGAATTCCAGTCTGGCGACCATTTGTTCCAGATCACGCTGAACGCGTCTGTTATCAAGTATTACTCCGAGATCAACAAACCAGGACTGTAACACTTTCTGTTCTCTGAAATCTATATTCGGGGATACGATGAGAAATCCCATGTAATACTGGAGATGATGTATCGTGAAAATATAGTAAGGATTGGGATCATCGAGCAGTTCTTTGGGAAGAACGTCTTTTTTCCGGAATGTCTGGTACAGTACGGGCTCATCTCCGCGATAGCCGTTTACTATGGTCATCTCTTCATCTTCATAGCGGAAATCTTCCCCTACTATCCTTTGTTTGTCCCATCCGGGAGCCAGACAGATAAGCATATCCTTAAAACCTGTATCTGTCTTTGCGTTCTTGCAGACTTCCCTGAAACAGTCGTCAAGCGTTTTAGCATTAGACACGCTGAGCATAAGATTGGTGGTAGACTGGGCTATGCCTACCGTATTATCCATTCGTTTCAGGAAAGTATTTCTGAAATCCTCAATACTGTCCACATTCTTTTCTTTGCATCCGCATGATTGATTAAGAATCAGATCTCCCTTGATGCGGATATTCTCAGTATTCTCCATGCCATCCAACATTTCCAGAATTGTCTGGACTGCGTGGTTTTCCGTTATCTTGCTGAAATATGTGGTTATCTTAATAACACCGTCAAAATTATTCAGATCGGGAATATCAAAAGATACTGTATCGCCCTCATCATAGCCGGAATACTCACCATACTGCCTGCTGCTGTATGAATCTCCGAAGCTGGCAAAAAATATAAGCTTTACGCCGTATTCTTTTGCAGCAGCAATAATGCCCTTCTGCATAAGACCGGACATCTGCTCGTATACATGAGATGTAAAAACAGCTATCTTCTTCATTTTCACCCATGACACCTAAGGCTGAATGCAAATCATTTATGGCTTGATTATAAAATTCCGTATTTATTTATTGATTAACGGAATATAAATTTATTTTATTCTTTTTCGCTACCGATAAGGAAACTGCAGTGTTATCCTATTTGCAGCAAAACGAAAGAGGACTGAAAATGAAATATTTTGTCGCATCTGATATTCACGGAGATTCATATTGGGCTGAACGCATCGTGCAGACATTTAAAGAAAGCGGCTCAGATAAGCTGGTCCTTCTGGGCGACATCCTGTACCATGGTCCGAGGAACGATCTGCCCGCTCACTATGAACCGAAGAAAGTGATCGGGATCCTCAATGAGATAGCTGATAAGATCCTCGCTGTCAGAGGCAACTGCGACACCGAAGTCGACCAGATGGTCCTGAACTTCCCGATAATGGCTGATTACATCTACCTCGTCGATGAAGGAACCGTATTCTTCGTAACTCACGGCCACATTTATAATCCGATGAACCTGCCTTCTGTCATGCCCAAAGACGCGATGCTTCTGACCGGTCATACACATATTGCCACAGACGAACTCTGGTATCTGGAAAACGGCAGATCAATATACTACATGAATCCGGGTTCTCCTTCTCTGCCGAAAGCGAATACAAAGCCTTCATATATCATTATCGAGAACGGCAAAGCGGAATTATTAGCGTTCTGACTGTAAGATCACTCTGCTTCAGGCTCCTTGGAAGGTCCTCTGTATTCCATGCAGAGCATCGTGATGTCATCGAACTGTTCCGCACCTTCAGCGAACTTATCAACATCATCTCTCATGATCTTCAGTATCTGTTCCGGACCGGCATCAACATTCCGGTTAAGCGCGTTGAGCATGCGGTCCGTTCCAAAGAGCTCATTCTTTGCATTTGTTGCCTCAGGGACGCCGTCAGTATAAAGGAACAGCTTATCCCCGGCTCCGAGCATTATCTCATACTCCTTATAGTTCAGGCCTTCCATACCTCCGATTACAAAACCGTGTTTGTCTTTGACAAGTTCAAAGCAGCCTCCCGCACGTTTAAGCATCGGGAATTCATGTCCCGCATTTGCAGCAGTCAGTCTGCCTGATGAGATTTCAAGAACACCCATCCAGACCGTAACAAACATATCCTCACGGTTGTTAGCGCAGATCGCAGAGTTGGTATCCCTAAGGATCTGCGAAGGTGTTTTTCCCATCATGGCATTATTCTGAAGGATGATCTTTGATGCCATCATGAAAAGGGCTGCCGGAACACCCTTTCCGGATACATCAGCCATGATCATACACAGATGGTCGTCATCTGCTAAGAAGAAATCATAGAAATCACCGCCGACTTCTTTTGCCGGATCCATGGAAGCATAGATATCAAATTCAGGACGGTCCGGAAATGCCGGATAGATGTTCGGCAGCATATCGGCCTGGATCCTGGTCGCAAGAGCAAGCTCCGTACCTATACGTTCCTTCTCTGCAGTGATCGTTGTTATCTGCGATACATAATCCTTCATTCGCTCTGAAAGCGTAGCGAAAGACTGAGCCAGGACTTCGATCTCGTCACCTGTTTTATAGACCTTTTCCATCTCGAAAACCTGATCGCTACCTTTTATGGAATTGATCTTTTGCGTCATGTGTTCAACCGGTTTAACAACCCTGTACGCAAGGATCATCGCAGAGGTAACAGCCAGTACAACGATAACGAAAGTTAATACGATAACAGTTTGGGCAGAATGATCGAGACCTTTAGAATATGATGCAGAAGCCTTTTCGTTGATCTCACCGTAACTTGCAAGCATTGCAGCCGTAGGCTGATAAGTCAGGTCCTTATCAACGACCGAAATAACCGTCCAGCCGAGAGTCGGCAAAGGCACGCCGCAGATATAGTATTCCTTCCCTTCGAGCTCCACCTGTCTGAGACCGGTATTCACTTTTAGAGCCATATTAACAAATTCAGCAAAATCCTTGTTATCACTCATCCGGAGATCTGGAGCATCCGCAGAATCAGCTGCCTTGAACAGACCTTCCTGTTTTGGCGAGAACAGCATCTGGCCTTTATCATTTACCACACAGAGGAAACTGCCTTCAGAAGACTTGTTCTCAACATATTCACTTATGGACTCGAGCCAGACATCAGCCGCTACGACGGCCACGAGTTCGCCGTTATGATATACCGGAGCGGCACATTCGATCATGGGAATATTCGTATAAGCATCTATTTCAACACCCGTAAATATCATCTCGCCTGCTTCTACAGCCTGAACATACCAGGGACGGTTACGTATATCAAGATTGAGAGGCGAACCGTCGGGAGCAACAAAAATGTCTGAACGGTCGTTTACAAGGATCATGTTGCCGTCGGGAAGTCCCACAAAGACACTGCTGATCATATCTGAAGACTGGTAGATCGACTTCATTATCTCGCTCATGTTTGCAACCAGACCGAGCGTCTCGGATTCTGACGGATCCACGCCGTCTTCATGTATGAGCTGAACCGACAATACGCCTTCATTTACTGCAGTAGGTGCCGTTACTTTTCTGTCAGGAAAACGGTCAGCGTGATCAAACAGCGTTTCCGCATAAAACTTCAATGTCTGAACATCACCCTGAACGTCTGAAAACACATCATTTGCGATATATGCCTGCAATGCCGTCGTCTGGGTCATAGAACTGTTCAGGACAGCTTCCATCGTCTGTTCGGAAACCGATCTTATAGAGTCCTGCTGTTCAACACTTGCATCTTCAACAACAGCTGCAAGTTTTTTATGCTGATAATATGCCACAGCGGAATATGCTCCAAGCAACACAACTATGAATATCAGCATGAGATTGAAGATCTTCTGCTGAAGACCGCCAAACTTTATACCCCAGATCGTTTTCATCTTCTCATTACCTCCGGATGCTTTCCAGCGAAAAACAATATCTCTTATTCCATATTACCAATCTAAAGTAAAACAGTTATAGACGTCTTTTAAACAAAACAATAATAATCTTTGACAATTTTCGCCGGCACCGGATCATCCATAAAAAAGAAAAAATAGAGGCTGCCTCATATGATCCTGAGACAGCCTCTTTGATAATCTTGAATTGTAAAAAATCTTACTTGGCGAAAGCAGCTCCTCTGTCGAAAGCTTCCATGTTGATCGGAATGAGATTGTGCTTTCTCTCAGGCAGGATCTCATAGAGTGACTTCTCGAAAGAATCCCTTGTGAAGCAGCCTGTAGCAGTAGCCATGCAGCCGAGCATCGTGATAGGAGCGAACATCATCTTGCCGAGCTCGGAAGCGATATCAGATGCTTCCATAGCAATGACCTTGATGTCAGTTCTCTCAGGTCTCGTCTTGATGAGTGAAGAATCGAGAATCATTAATGCGCCGGGCTTTAACTGCTTCTCGAACTTCTCCATAGAAGGCTGGTTAAGGCAGATAACAACGTCTGCGTCATTGACTACTGGTGAACCGATAGGCTCATCAGAGAATACGACGGAGCAGTTAGCCGTACCGCCGCGCATCTCAGGACCGTATGACGGGAACCATGAAACTTCCTTGCCTTCGTAAAGAGCAGCTTCAGCTGCCATCTTGCCTGCGGAGAGGATTCCCTGACCGCCGAAACCGGCAAAAATTACAGAGAAATCAATCATTTCTTCACCTCCCCAACGTTAACGCAGTTGTTTGAAGTTGCAGGGATAGCGCCTGATACATACTTGCCGTCAGCATCGAATGTGATGTCAGCGCCCTTGTAGCATCCGAGAGGATACTGCTTCTGCATGTTCTCCTTAAGCCATTCCATAGCTGCGAGAGGCTCTTTACCCCAGTTGGTAGGGCATGTGGAAAGAACTTCTACGAGGGAGAATCCGAGCTTGTTCTTCTGGACATTGAAAGCCTTCTGGATAGCCTTCTTGGCGTTCTGGATGTTCTTGAAATCCGTAACACAGACACGCTCGATATAAGCTGCGCCTGCGAGATTTGATAAGAACTCGGATACATTGATAGGATAACCCTGATAAGAAGGATCACGGCCCCAGGGAGATGTTGTCGTAACCTGGCCTACGAGTGTCGTAGGAGCCATCTGGCCTGAAGTCATACCGTAAACGGCGTTGTTTACGAAGATTACAGTGATGTTCTCGCTTCTTGCGGCAGCATGAACGATCTCAGCTGTACCGATGGAAGCGAGATCGCCGTCTCCCTGATATGTGAAAACGAAGCTGTCCTTGAGGTTTCTCTTGATACCTGTTGCAACTGCAGGAGCTCTTCCGTGAGCAGCCTGGACCATGTCGCATGCAATGTATTCATATGAGTTGTAAGTACATCCTACGGATGCAACGCCTACAGCTGTCTCAAGAGCATCATTTGCAACAAGGGTCTCAGCTACGAGTCTGTGGATGATGCCGTGGCAGCAGCCGGGGCAATAATGGAAAGGCTTATCTGTAAGGCCTTTTGTGGGTTCGAAAACTACAGCCATCAGAAATTACCTCCTTCTGTGATCTTTCCCTCGTGGATCGCAACGATCT
>JAZSFQ010000052.1:0-51395 GCA_045532275.1 Saccharofermentans sp.
CTCCATGCCTTCTGCTACAGGATATACGCAGTATGCAACGAGTCCTCTTGCGCCTGTTGCCTCTACTAAGCAAACACGGCATGAACCCTGGTTGCACTCACCGTGATTAAATGCACAAAGTGAAGGAATCTCATAGCCACAAGCCTTAGCAGCTTCAAGAATGGTGAGGCCGGCTTCAACCTGATAGGGCTGACCTTCAATTTTAATATTTACTAAACTCATTCTTTTGCCTCCTGATTAAACCTTCGAAATTGCGTTGAACTTACATGTGCTGATGCACGCACCGCACTTAACGCACTTATCAGCGTCAATTGCCATGGATGCGAGCTTGTGTCCTTCTGCAACGTAATCTGTACGTGTGATGCAGCTTGCGGGACAACCCTTAGCGCACATACCGCAGCCGATACACTTATCGGCGTCGATCTTGTAAGACATGAGGTTCTTACAAACGTGAGCAGGGCACTTCTTGTCAACGATGTGAGCGAGATACTCGTCACGGAAGTGAGCAAGAGTAGAGTTTACAGGGTTGGATGCTGTCTGGCCCAATGCGCAGAGGGAGTTAGCCTTGATCGTCTGGCTCAGTTCTTCGAGCTCATCAAGATCCTTCATTGTGCCCTTACCCTCAGTAATTCTTGTGAGGATCTCAAGCATTCTCTTTGTACCGATACGGCAAGGTGTGCACTTACCGCAGGACTCGTCGCAGATGAATTCCATATAGAACTTTGCAACGTCAACCATGCAGTTATCTTCGTCCATTACGATAGCACCGCCGGAACCCATCATGGATCCCTTAGCTACGAGGTTATCGAAATCGATAGGCTCATCGAGGTATTCCTCTGTGAGGCATCCGCCTGAAGGACCACCGGTCTGGATAGCCTTGAACTTCTTGCCATCCGGGATTCCGCCGCCGATATCATAGATGAGCTCACGGAGTGTAGTACCCATAGGAACCTCTACGAGACCAACGTTATTAACTTTTCCGCCGAGAGCGAATACCTTTGTACCCTTGGACTTCTCTGTACCTACTGAAGCGAACTTGTCAGCGCCCTCTCTTAAGATGTAAGGAACGCAGGCAAGTGTCTCTACGTTGTTAACGCATGTCGGCTTACCCCAGAGACCCTTAACTGCCGGGAACGGCGGCCTCGGACGGGGCATACCACGCTTACCTTCGATGGAGTTAAGGAGAGCTGTCTCCTCACCGCAGACGAATGCGCCTGCACCGAGTCTGATCTGGCAGTCGAAGCTGAAGTCTGTGCCGAGGATGTTCTTTCCGAGCATACCCTCTGCTCTTGCCTGCTCGATTGCGATCTTAAGTCTCTTAACTGCGATAGGATACTCGGCACGAACATAGAAGTAACCTTCCGAAGCGCCGAAAGCGTAACCTGCGATCATCATACCTTCGATAACTCCAAGAGGGTTACCTTCGAGGATGGAACGATCCATGAATGCACCCGGGTCGCCCTCGTCGCCGTTACATACAACATACTTCTGATCAGATTCAACGTTAAGAGCGAACTGCCACTTTCTGCCTGTGGGGAATCCGCCGCCGCCGCGTCCGCGGAGGCCGGAAGCCAAAACTTCGTCGATAACTTCCTGCTGTGTCATTGTAAGTGCTTTCTTGATTCCCTGGAAAGCGCCAATGCCGATTGCTTCGTTGATGTCTTCAGGATTGATAACGCCGCAGCCGTTAAGAGCTACACGTCTCTGCTTCTTGTAGAAAGTAATGTCTTCCTGCTTTGTAACCTTTTCCTGTGTCTTGGGATCAACATAAAGAAGACGCTCAACGATCTCGCCGCCGATAATATCCTTCTCGACGATCTCATCTACGTCTTCGATCTTAACCATTTTATAAAGAGTATCTTCAGGATAGATCTTAACGAAAGGTCCCTGTGAGCAGAAGCCGAAACAGCCTACCTGGTTAACGGTAGCCTTGTCTTCAATGCCCTTTTCCTTAAGGACAGCATTAAATCTTTCCATTATCTCTGTGGAGTGTGCAGAAAGACATCCTGTACCGCCGCAGAGAACGATGTGACGCTTGCCGTCACCGCCCTTGATCTTGTCGTCAAGGCTCTTGGAGAGAGCTTCAAATCTCTCATTAAGGTCTGTAACAGAACTTATCATGCCTTAGCAGCCTCCTCTTTTAATTCATTAATGATCGCAGGAACCTGGTCTACCTTAACCTTAGGGTAAACCCTGCCGTTGATGCTTACTGCGGGTGCGATACCGCATGCGCCGATGCAGCGGAGAGCGTCCAATGTGAAAAGACCGTCTTCCGTTGTCTCACCGGGCTTGATTCCTAAGAGCTCCTGGAACTTATCGATAACGTTCTGAGCGCCCTTAACGTAGCAAGCTGTACCGAGGCAGCAGCCTACAACGTACTTTCCCTTCGGAGTAAGAGAAAAGAATGAGTAGAAAGTAACAACTCCATAAATCTCTGCTACCGAAATGCCTGTCTTCTTGGAAACGAGTTCCTGAACTTCGAGCGGAATGTATCCGTACTCATTCTGAATGTCACTCAGGATCATCATCAAAGGAGTCTTATCGTTAACGTGACGATCACATATCTCCGTAATCTGAGCGACAGCAGCATCTTGTAATTTTGCCATAAAAACCTCCTGCCTCTTAGGGAATATTCCAACCTGTCAATTTTACTTTGCAAGATGGTAGTTAGTCTATACTAACTACCATCCATTATCAGCGTTTTATGTATCAAAAGTGTAAATTCCTTAACGCTTTTGAATAACTGTTATTCTTCCTCGACATTGCTTGCTGCGATTACCTTGTCAGCGACTTCCGGAGGAGCAGCCTCATAGCGGACATGAGACATAGCGAACCATCCTCTGCCCTGTGTCATCGACTTAAGGTCAGTAGCATACTCGAGCATCTCAGCCGTAGGAACTTCCGCATTAACGACAGAACCTAACTCGTCTGCGTCGATACCCATGATGCGGCCGCGTCTCTTATTAAGATCGCCCATGATGTCGCCCTGCTTGTCCTCCGGAATATGGACCTCTACCTTGGATATGGGTTCGAGGAGTACCGGGTTGGCTGCAGCCATACCTGCCTTGAATGCGAGGTTTGCTGCGATCTTGAATGCCATTTCGGAAGAGTCTACATCGTGGTAAGAACCGTCTACCAATGTAGCCTTGAGGTTAACTACAGGATAGCCTGCGAGGATACCCTTCTTGACGGATTCCTGTAATCCCTTTTCAACTGCAGGGAAGAAGTTCTTAGGTACGGCGCCGCCGAATACCTTCTCTTCGAATACGAGATCTTCTGTCTCAGCGTTGGGTTCGAATTCGATCCAGACGTCACCATACTGGCCGTGACCGCCGGACTGCTTCTTATGCTTACCCTGAACCTTAACCTTCTTGCGGATAGCCTCACGGTAAGGAACCTTGGGTTCACCCAATTCACAATCAACATTGTATTTATTCTTGAGCTGGCTTACGAGGACCTTGAGCTGCATGTCGCCGATACCGGAAAGCACCATCTGCTTTGTCTCAGGGTTTGTCTCGACTGTGAAGCAATGGTCTTCATCAGCGAGCTTTGTAAGGCCGGAGATGATCTTGTCTTCATCGCCCTTCTTGGTAGGTACGATGGACTTGGAAAGACAGGGCTGAGGGAACTTGATCTTAGGAAGTTCTACTATGCGCGCACGGTCGCAGATAGTATCGTTCGTATCCGTGTTCGAGAGCTTTGAAGCTGCGCCGATATCACCTGCAGTGATGCAGTCTGTCGTGATCTGTTCCTTACCCTTAAGGAAGAACAGACCGCCGATCCTCTCATCTTTGCCCTTTGTAGCATTATAAACAGTGGAGTTTGCACGGAGTGTTCCGGCATTAACCTTGAAGATACTGATCTTACCGACGAACGGGTCAGAGATCGTCTTGAAGCAGAATGCTGCAAGCGGATCGTCGATAGAGCACGCAAGAGGCTGTGTGCTGCCGTCAGGAAGTGTAGCTTCCAGAGCGGGTTTCTTGCCTGCCGGAGGTGTGTCCTTGGAGATGCAGTTGAGCAGGAAGTCGATACCCCAGTTCATATATGCGGAACCGCAGTAGATCGGATGGAGCTTGCCTTCACGGAAACCCGCATGTACGCCGTGACGGAATTCATCCTCGGTAAACTTCTCACCTGCAAAGAATTTCTCCATCAGGGCATCGTCTGCCTCTGCAACTACTTCGTTAACCTTTTCCTGGAGCTCGTCAACGCGCTCGTTATACTGTTCGGGAAGAGGATATTCAACAAACTTACCGGAAGCCTTATCGATAGAGAAAGCCTTACGGTTCATAACGTCTACGATGCCTGTCATCTTGCCGTCTTCCATGATAGGGAAAGAAAGCGGGATGACTGAAGGTCCGTAACGCTCCATCATACGTGCAGCAACAGCTTCAAAATCAGCATTAGGCTCGTCCATTCTGTTCATGAAGAATAAGAAAGGAACCTTCTTGCCGTTCAGAAGTCTGATAGCCTTCTCGGAACCTACGGATGTACCGCCCTTTGCCGAGATCATGATAACGCCTGAATCAGCGATCCTGATACCGCTCATCTCTTCGCCCAAAAAGTCGAAGTCACCTGGAGTGTCGATAATATTGATCTTACTGCCCTTATATTCACAGCAGGCAACAGAAAGGCCTACTGACATCTGTCTCTTGATCTCCTCAGGATCGTAGTCGAGTGTTGTATTACCGTCGTTAATCCGTCCCTGACGATTAATAGCTTTGGTATAAAAAAGAATAGCCTCTGCTAAGGTCGTCTTGCCGGAACCTACGTGGCCGAACAACGCGATGTTGCGAATCTTGTCTGCGGAATAATTTTCCATCAGTCATTTCCTCCTTCGAAGTCAAAAATAAATACTTTCCTATTATATAGGATTCGGTATGCCAATTCCACAAAAAAATCTTACTGCCCAAAACTTTTTTTGTGCATAGTTTTAACCGCGCTTTTTTTGGCATATCCGGGCAAAAATAAAGGCTGCCGGTAAGACAGCCTTTTAAATTGATTGTTAATTCGTGATCCCGATCACTTCAGCGGTCTGCCGAAGATAAGTACAAGACGGTCTTCCTTCTGATTGAAAGGGCTTGTAGAAAGAGATGCAAGAGATGTCGTCTCAGAACCGCCGCCCATAGAAGCCATAAGCTTTCCGCCGTCGTCGTCGATTACAGAGATCAGGTTCCAGCCGTCTGCAGACTTTTTCTTAAGGAGCTTGGTAAGAGCATCGACGTTGACTTCTGCCGACTTGTTATGCTCGACTGTCTCAACCGAATACTCCATCGGTCCGCCTGCTGCGCCGCCACCGCCTGATCTGACTTTTTTCTCCAATTCCGCAACTGCATTATCAAGCGATGCAAGCTTCTTCTCGAGCTCAGCCTTTTCCATTTCTTTCTCCTTGATCTTTTCTTCTAATTCTTTGATCTGATCGAGCATCTTGCCCTTCTCGCTCTCACTTAAGGCAACCTGCTTAAGGAATACCGACTGCTTCTCGGCATTGAGTACGATCTCCTGGGCAGCAGCCTCAGCAAGGACAGTAGCATTCTTGGAATCAGCGATGATCTCCTTTGCTTCCTTAAGCTCTGCCTGAAGGCCCTTGATCTGATCCTGGATTTCCTCCGACTGCTGCTGGTATTCAGCATATTCTTTCTCAGCCTGGTTCTTCCTAACTTCGGATTCTTCAAGTTCTTTTCTGGCTTCCTGAAGCGTCTCATCAAGATCCTTGCGTCTCTGCAGTGAGTCCTTCTCGAAACTGTCGATCTCAGCACTCAATTCATCACGCTTAGCCATTGCAGCCTCGGCTTCAGCCATAACGGCCTTGGCCTTTTCAGTCATTTCATCAAGCTCAGCCTGCGCCATCTTATTGCGTTCTTCGAGCTGGATTATGATCTGGTCTCTCTCAGCCTGTGCCTCGGCAATGAGTTTTTCCTTCTCTGCGTTGGCAATATCCCTGTCGCGCTCTGCATCTTCCTTCATCTTAAGAGCTTCGGCAGCCTGCTTCTCGGAAAGCTTCCTGTTCTCTTCGGCGATCTTTTCCTTTTCCTTCTCGAAGTCCTCATGAAGCTTAGCTATCTTAGCTTCAGCCGCCTTGATCTCTTTTTCCTTCTCGGCTTTGATCTTATCGGCGTTGTCCATCATGCTCTGGACTTCTTTAGCCTGGGCTATGAGTTCATCTCTCTTAGCCAGCGCCTCACCATATTCCTTCTCAACCTGTGCGGCGAGCTGTTCTGTCTGCTTCTGGGTCTCTTCGTAAATCTTTTCCTGTTCGATCTTTGCGGCAGCGATAAGGTCGTCATGTTCTTTCTGCGACTTTTTCTTCGCTTCAGACATCATCGTTTCTGCTTCCTTACGGAGAGCATCTCTCTTATCACGGGCTTCGATGACTTCATCACGTAGTGTCTCTACAGATTTCTCCAAAGTCTGCTGTTCAGCGGTCTTCTTCTTCTGGAACAGGGTGAACTCCTTGTCAAGCTTGGCCTTCTCGGTCTCAAACTGTTCTTCCATGGCCGCATAATCGCGCTTCAGTTTCTCAACTGCTTCAAGGATCCTCTTCTCTTCCTCGGAACGCTTAGCCTCTGCACGGGCAATATTCTCAGCCTGCTTCTGTTCAAGTATCTTCTTGGCCTCAGCGGCTGCCTCATCGTTGCTGCCCTGGGAAGCCTTCTGGAAATCGTATTTGCACATTGAGCAGCGGGCAACATTGTCACCCATCATTACGCCGCAAACCGGACATCTCTTCATACTATGGTTCTCCTAAAAAGCACGCAAACGCCATGCGTGCAAAATATCATGCGCCTATTATATACCAGCCCGCTTGAAATTATTAACTTTTATTAAGCAAATTTTATAAATTTTTAGTTAATTTTGGGATTGGACCGCAAACGGCTCTCTGATTTTTTGTGTGCGTTGTCATATATAAGCGCACGGAACCCCACAATATAATTATCTAAATGTTTTCAGGAGGGACAAATGCACCATTTTATCGTCAAAACAGCAATCATCGCATCTTCGGCAGTCCTGATGGTATCAGGAATCGCCGGATGCACTAAAAAGGGCGGCGCGGCAAATAACAATGCCGTTGTTGGCATCACGCAGGAGCCCGGGATCTTCGATCCGCACACCGTAGTCGCCGCCGGAGATGAAGAGATTATTTTCAATATATATGAGGGACTCTACAAATTCGATTACGAAGGTAATCTCAATCCATGCCTCGCGACCGATGTCGAGATCTCGGATGACGCATCCGTTTACACTTTCAAGATCAGGGACGGAGTAAAGTTCCATGACGGCTCGGATCTTGATCCCAATGACGTTGTTTATTCGCTCAGGCGTGCGGCAGGCCTGCTCGACGGCCAGGACGGAACTGCACTGGTAAGCGAACTCGATTCGATCAGTTCTGTTGAAGTCACAACTGACGGACGCGTTCAGGTCACACTTGAAGCGAGCAGCTACGAACTCTTGAGTTGTTTCACCGCAGGCATAATTCCCGAAGGTTACGATAACTGCCAGAAGGCACCTGTAGGAACAGGTCCTTTCAAGTTTGACTCATATAATCCGGGACAGAGCGTTATCCTCGTAAAGAATGAGAACTATTGGCAGAAGGGACTCCCCTATCTTGACAAGGTAACTTTCAAGGTCTGCGCTGATATGGATGCCGGAATTACCGAGCTTTCCAGCGGAAGCATCGATATCTTCCCTTATCTCACACCCGACAGGGCAAACCAGCTTGATTCATCCAAATACAATATTTTATCGAACGGTTCCAACATGGTTCAGATCTTCGCGCTCAATAATGAGGTCGCACCTCTGAACGATGTTAGGGTACGTCAGGCTATTAATTATGCGGTAAACAGAAAAGACATCATCTCCGTAACAATGGACGGGGCAGGTGTCGAACTCTCCACTGCCATGAGTCCCGCCATGGGAAGTTATTACGATACTTCGCTTGACGGTTCATTCGATCAGGATATCGAGAAGGCAAAGTCTCTTATGGCCGAGGCAGGATATGAGAACGGCTTCAGCATCACCTGCACGGTACCTTCATCCTATCTGATCCACGTAAATACCGCCGTCGAACTCGCTTCAGAGCTCAAGGCCATAGGTATCAACGTCGAGATCAAACAGGTCGACTGGGCTACATGGCTCGATGTCGTATATAAAGGACGCCAGTATGAGACGACCGTTATAGCTCTTACGAGCACATATGCTCCCTATGACGTTTTAGAGCGTTACCAGTCATCGGCTGACGGTAACTTCATCAATTATTCCAACCCTGAAGTAGATAAGCTCATGGCACAGATCCCTCTGACTTCCGATCAGGACGAAAGGACCGCTCTTTATCATCAGGTCCTCGGCATCCTTACAGACGACGCTTGTTCCGTATATATCCAGGATCCTACAACGATAACGGCGGTAGCAACAAGGCTCGAAGGCTATCATGTTTATCCGATGTATGTTCAGGATATGTCACAGGTAAAGCTCGCAGGCAACTGACGGTATTCGGGTTTAAATATATAAGGGCTGTCTCTTAGCGGGTCTTTCCGTTGTGAGACAGCCTTTTTTCAGCTGCTTATGATTCTTTAGATTTATCGAAAAAGCATATATAATAATCTTTTATTTAAAGTCTTTCGGGGGAATGGGATTTGCAGAGCAAAGCCGGCTATCTCACAGGGAAACTTATCGAACTGGTAATGACACTCCTTCTTGTGTCATTACTGGTTTTCGCGGCTTTCTCGGTCATCCCCGGTGACACTGCGCGCGTCATGCTGGGACCCGATGCGTCCGAGTCGCAGGTAGCGCTTCTCAGGGCAGAGATGGGACTGGATAAGCCTCTTGCCGCACGCTACGGTTCCTGGCTTCTGGGACTCCTGTCGTTTAATCCCGGTATGTCTTATGCATATAACATGAGCGTGAGTGAACTGATAGCCCAAAGGCTGCCTGTCACATTAGGCATGAGCACGATCGCCATGATAATGGTGATCGTCATCTCCTATCCCCTGGCTATCGTAAGTGCGCGCAAGCCGGGCCGTCTGGGTGACCAGATATGTTCCGTTATCGGCCACATCCTGTTCGCGATCCCTCCGTACGCCGCATCACTGCTCTTAATTCTTCTGACGGGATCGCTCTTCTCGCTTGTCACCGTCGGCAACTATGTGCGTCCCTCCGATGACTTTGCCGGCTACGTGGGCTGTCTGCTGCTTCCTTCCTTTGCGATCGCTCTTCCGAAGATCGCCATGAGCTTTAAATTCCTGAGATCTTCCATAATAGAGCAGAGGGCATCAGACTATGTGCGGACATCAAAGAGTCACGGCCTTTCCGACCTGAAGATCCTCATCCGTCATGTGCTCCCGAATTCAAATGTCTCGTCAATTACGATAATATCAATAATCCTCTCTGACATACTGGGCGGAAGCCTCATAGTCGAACAGGTATTCAATCTTCCGGGACTGGGACGTCTTCTTCTGATGGCGATCGAACGCCGTGATTTTCCTCTCCTTTCGGGCATCGTTTTCTATCTGGCATTCATAACAGTCATCCTTTATTTCCTTTCCGACATCGCGGCCAGCCTTGCCGATCCGAGGATCAGGCTGAAATAAGGAGGTCTTGGGAAGTTGTGATAAAATCCGGAAAGAACAGAGCAAACAGATCACCTGAAGCATCCGCTTTTTACATTGCGGGTCTCGTTCTTCTGGGCATCGTCGTCGCAGCATTCATCATCTCGCTGTTCTGGACGCCATATGAACCGGATGCCACAAGTGCCGTTGCTAAACTCCTTGCTCCGTGCCTTGAACATCCTTTCGGAACCGATAATCTCGGAAGAGACGTTCTTTCCAGAGTTATGTCAGCTTCAAAATACACGATATTCATATCAGTCGCAGGTGTCGCAATAGCGCTTGGTCTCGGCATTGTCGCCGGCATCCCCGCAGGTTATTACGGCGGTATCACCGACAGGGGAATAATGCTTTTGGGCAACAGCATAATGTGTTTCCCGGGCATTCTTCTGGCGCTTGTTGCCGTAGCAGTTTTCGGGCCTTCCGTCGGAAATGTCATCTGGGCTTTGGGACTTGTATTCGCACCTACATTTGCCAGAGTCTGCAGGGTCGGCACCATGGAAATAAAGGAATTGGATTATATAACGCACGCACGCGTAATGGGCGTGAAGAGTCCGCGCATCATGATGCTTCACATCTTTCCTAATCTCATATCACAGCTCCTTCCTGCAACGGTAATAGGCCTGGCCAACATGACTTTATTCGAATCGGGACTGAGCTACCTGGGACTCGGCGTCCAGCCTCCGGATGCTTCATTCGGCAAGATGCTCTCAGATGCCCAGGCCTATGTGCGAATAGCGCCCTGGCTCATCATATTCCCTGCTCTGATGCTGGTCTTCTACATCCTCGGGCTGTACTTTATCTCTGAGGGACTTCGTGTCACCCTCTCAAAAGGAGGTAAGTGATGCCCCGACATATACACATAGTTAAAGTCCATCACCTGACACTGTCATTCCCGACCCGCAAGGATCCTGATCCGAAGCCGGTGCTTGATGATGTGGATTTCGGTATAAGGGACGGTGAGATATTAGGTCTTATAGGCAACTCCGGATGCGGAAAGACTATGACTTCGCTCGCAATTGCCGGACTCCTGCCTGAGGCAGCATCCATTAATTCCGGCTCTATTAAATTTGCAGGCAGGAACCTTCTGGAGATGAGTCCCAAAGAACGCAGGTCTATGCTCGGTAAAGACATCGGCATGATCTTTCAGGAGCCCTCCACGGCATTAGATCCGCTTATGACCTGCGGAAAACAGTTAGACGAGATATTCACTGCACACGGCGACAGATCCACGCCGCCAGAAGAACGTCACAAGGCAATTGCCGATATGCTTAGGACCGTCGGTTTCACTGACCCCGAAGAGATATTTATACGTTATCCGCATCAGTTGTCGGGCGGGCAGCGTCAGCGCGTTCTCATAGCCGGCGCGGCACTTCTCAAGCCGAGACTTCTCATCTGCGATGAACCGACTTCATCTCTTGATACGGTTACAACAGTTTCGATACTGGCGCTCCTTAAAGAGCTGTGCCACAAGCTTCATATGACCATCCTTTTCATATCTCACGATCTGTCGGCCGTAAGAGGATTCTGCGACCGAGTCATGGTCATGAAGGACGGAAAGATCATAGACAAGGATACGACTTCAGATATATTGAGCAATCCGAAAAACACTTATACTGCGGAACTCCTGACAAATGCGAGGCTCGACACGAGGATCCTCGGATTTGAACCTGCAACTGTCGACTACTCAGGCAGTCCCGTCCTTACTGCGGATAAGATCTCGGCCGGTTACGGAAGATCCATGTTCGAGCGAGTCAAAAACAGGAACAAAGACAACAATATCCTTCATGATGTTTCTTTTGAAGTCTATCCGAACGAGATACTCGGGCTTATAGGCGGCTCCGGAAGCGGAAAGACAACGCTTATCAGATCTGTCCTTGGACTTCTTCCCCATACCGGTACGGTTAAGATCTTGAGTTCCAGCGTCGGCGCCATTTTCCAGGATCCCGTATCCTGCTTAAATCCTGCACACACGGTCAGATGGCATCTGTCAGAAGCTCTGAAAGCGTCCGGAAATGCAAAAGCGGTTGAAGGTTCAGGAACATCCGCGGAACGAAAAGTAAGGACTCTTTCCAGGATCATCTCTGTCCTGGAAGAATGCGGCCTCGGAGCCGAACATCTGAGGCGCCGTCCCAATGAACTGTCAGGCGGGCAGCGCCAGCGTGTCGCTATAGCAATGTGTCTTATTCAGGAACCGGCCCTGATCATTGCCGACGAGCCATTCTCATCTTTGGATGCGAGTTCATCTGCCGAACTGTTAAAGCTCATGACAGACATCAACAGAGAACGCCATACAGCTTTTCTTCTTATCACACATAATATTCATATTGTCAGGCAGATATGCCCCCGCGTAATCGTAATGGATAACGGCAGGATCGTCGAAGAAGGAACAACGTCAGATGTTCTGACGGCTCCTCAATCCGAATGTGCTGCGGGACTCCTTGAAGCTGAAAGGCAGATCCACGGGCTGTAGAAACTAAGAAAGGCTGCTCCGCAGAGCAGCCCATCTCAAGGGTGATCTATATAAAGTGATGTCACTTTGATATATTACGATTATATTGTACCTTCACTGCCGTAATATATCTTTGCGTATCTGAATATTTTTTATAATGTTTTTGTGAACAGTAAAAAGATCTCCTAAGATAAAACTATCCAAGGAGATCTCATTCTTTTATAACTATTTAATTATATAAATCAAGTAAGTACCAATCCATATTCACTTCTTAAATAGTTGGCAATATCGGATCCGACTGTAAAATCATATTGAGCATCCGGTAAATATAAATTCGGAAACCATTTTGACTCAACAATCCATTTATTACCATCCGTAAATGTCAAAGTATATGTATCACCATTCTTAACTATTGTAATTTCAGCAGTATTATTCTGATCGTTTTGTATAGTGACTACAAGAGTATTACCCTGGCTGTCATAAGCAGAAACACCCTTTTCAGTCGTAACTAAAGTATCATTTTTTACCGAAGCCCAATCAGGTAAAGTCGGCTTTGCATCACCGGAACCACCGCCGCCGCCTGAGCCGCCATTAGCAAAACCTTTTCTCGTACTTCCGTAGGATAAACCGGTAATAGTAGCTTCTCCATTTTCAATAGTAACGTAAACTGTTATCTCACTCTCCAAATATCCGTAATCCAACAGATCCTGTCTTCTCTTTAAAAATGCCTCTTCCTCTTCAGTCAGATCAGATCCGACAAGACTCATGATCTCATCTATATCCTTAAGAGCTTTTGTAACCTTTTCGGCAGATGTTGTTTCTTCAGTCTCATCAGTCTCATCAGTCTCATCTGTATCATCTGTTTCGATGGAAGACGCTGAAGTAGCCGAGAATTCATCCACATCTACAGAGAGATTCTTAACAGTATTCCAGGCATTTGATTCAAAATTCTTACCATTGTGTGCTTCCAAATCATCAGCATTTTTATTAGCTCTGTCAATGACCTGTGATGCACCAACAAAAGCAGCTGTCGATAAAACAACAATAATAGAGACAACTATAATAATCTCAATGAGAGTAAAGCCTGTCTTGCGCTTGTTCATCTTTCTCATATAAATCACACTCCCAAAATAAAAGTCCTTATGTGACGCTTAAATTATAATGTACACCACTATGTAATTTCAATAGCGAATTTGTGTTTTTTGAAACTATTTTTAACAATATGTTAATTAAATGTTAAATTTGCTGCTCCGAAATGATCCTGTTTGCTTCATTTATCAGATTTTCTTTATTGTTATAACACCTTTCTTCGATATACTTCTCAAAAAGTTGTGACATTATTCTGCCGACATCAGGACCCGGGCAGACTCCGAGAGCAATAATGTCATGCCCGTCGATATCAAGATCCCTGATATCGAATACCGCACCTGAAGCCTTTAATTCTTCGGAAATAGCGTTCAGTTCCTCCAGACGTTTTATGCGGTTTTGTCCGAAAGGAGAATGCGCCAGGATATCTGCCCTTTGAAGGATCTTAAGCTTGTTAAGGATCTCTTCGGGGTACTTGCACATAAACCTGTGGACTTCGATCTTGTCTGCCTTCATATAAGTGTCGTGAAGCTTTACGAGAAGACAGACATCGGTTATGAACTGCTTCGGAAATTTAAGTTCGTTAAGCACCCTGCCGGCAATCTCAGTACTGATACGAGGATGACCTTTCATATGGCCTGTGCCGTTTGCGTCAAGCCTGAAACAGGCAGGCTTTCCCAGATCATGGAACAGGGCAGCCATCGCGAGTTCTGGATCTTTTCCTTCCTCATCCGTATAAGGTATCAGATCCAGGACATCAAGAGTATGCTCGAGAACATCCCTGTCATGGTACTTCGACCTCTGTTCAAAACCTCTGCACGTTCCGATCTCGGGTATGATGACGCTCATTATCTTCCAACAGGTCCTTATTGCCTTGGCTGCATACCTGCCGGTAACAATTCCTGTAAGCTCGGCCGCGACCCTCTCTGCTGAGATCTGTTTTAATTCCGCAGCATGTTCTTCCATTGCTCTCAAAGTCCCGGATTCTATTTCAAAGCCCAGTCTCGAACAGAACCTGACTGCCCTCAGTATCCTCAATGCATCTTCACCGAAACGCTCGCCGGCATTTCCCACAGCCCTGATCAGACGGTTCTCACAGTCTTCCTTACCTCCGACAGGATCGTGTATCACTCCGTAACGGTCCATGTACATTGCGTTTACCGTAAAATCTCTGCGCCTGACATCATCTTCTATCGTTGCCTTAAAGACCACTTCGTCGGGTCTTCTCAGATCAGAATAATGTCCGTCCTCCCTGAAAGTAGTAACTTCCACATTTCCCTGTTCCGTTACGGCTGTTACCGTTCCGTGCCTTGCCCCGTTATCAAAGTATTCTATTCCCGCTTTTTTCAGGATTCCGATGATCTCATCAGGTCTTGCAGATGTGGCAATGTCATAATCGTGGGGCTTTTTCCCGAGAACGGTATCGCGCACTGCACCGCCGGCCACAAATGCCTCGCAGCCTGATGATCCGATCAATTCCAGGATATTCATCACGTAATCCGGTATCTCTGTCTCCGGTGCAGTCTTTTTAATTTCCATAGTCAGATTATATCAAGCTTAATCGTCATATTCTTGAAATAATAAAAACACTGATGTCGGATATAATTATTTTGTTTTCTAATACATTACTTGCTGTTGGCAGGAGGGATAATATGTTCTTTACGAGAAAGCCTTATCAGATCGATTCCGTTTACTATGAGGATAACACCCTTAAGATCGAATGCGGATGCAGGGAATATTCTGAAGCCCTTGCAGGCGGCAAGGGAAGATTTAAAGAATCCGACGCCAGGATGACGATCTCTGTTTTCTCTCCCGGAAATAAGATAATTACCGTAAAAGTAGTCAATCGCCGGTCTGAACCCCGCGCCAAATCACCTTCGGTAATAAATCTTGTGCCTTCCGCTTCAGGATCGCTGGAAGATTTGGGAGATAACGTTGTATTTAAGAGCGGCTATCTCGAAGCTCATATAAATAAGAAGACTTTCGCGATCAGATTTTTATACTGCAACAACGAACTCTGCTGCCAGACCCCCGGGCTTCCGGCTTTCTATAAGACCAGTTGCGGATCAGGGAGCTTATACTCCGTCAGCCCTGATTCAAAGACAGGTGTTTCCTTTAATCTCGGTTCAAGGGAGATAATATACGGCTTCGGCGGCAACGGTTCTTCCATTGTCCGAAACGGTCAGATCGTAAAATGCAACAGCATCGACGAGAACTCATGTTCTTCAAATACGCCGTTCATATTGTCTGATTCAAAGTACGGCCTGTTCGTAAATACAACCCGTCCGGTAACTTTTGATGTCGGTTCGGTCAACGGTAATCTTACTTTCGAAACAGAAGGAGAAGAAACAGAATACAGCATAATAGCAGGCGATTCTCTTGTTGAGATCCTGGAAATATACGGCCAGCTGAACGGCCGCATCCCGGTCCTTCCCTACACTACAGGCGGTATCGCCCTTGCTTTAAATGATGACTTCACACTTACTGCCCAGGGAATAATCGACTCATTAAAGCAGGCACGCAGTGCCGGTGTCATCGTTAAAGAGATCTGGCTCGGCAACTCATGGCATCCTGTTTATGCACAATATGGATTCACATGGGACAATGCCAGATTCCCCGATCCGGCAGGCTTCGCCAGAGCAGTATCGGATATGGGCATCAGTCTCGGAATCTCGGTCAATCCGTTCGTATCGGACAGAGCTGCCGAATATACTGAACTTCTGGATGCAGGCTGTCTCGTATCCTTCCCGGACGGAAATGCCGTCGTCTGCAACGCAGACAAAGGAGGAGTGGCACTGATCGACCTTAATATCCCCGATGCGAGAAGCTGGTTTATTAATTCATGCACAAAACTTGCCAGAGACGGATTTACCCTTTTCGAATCAAACTTCACTCATTCTATCTCCGAAGTATTCGAGAATGCATCCGGCAAAAAAGGCAGCCTGGCAAATTACACCTCGATCATAAATTCCGCATTGAGCGATCTGTCAGCTCGCGAACGCGGACGACTCGGAGCTTTCATAATCGCCGATTCATTCAGTTCCGGTGACCAGCAGTCTCCTTTCGGTAACGTTTACTGCAAGACTGTCCCCGATTTCTCTTCACTTTCCGCTACCGTGAAAAGCACTATCTCTTACGGCCTTACGGGATTTGGCGGAGTGAATATCGATATTCCGGAAAAAGACATTACCGATGCCAAGCTTTTTGACCGTTGGATAGGATTCGCGGCATACGCTCCTCATATCAGATTTACAGGCTCTTTGAGATTCCTTGATGATGCTAAACTTCTCGATTCGATCAAAGCATTCTCCGCAATAAGAACTGCTCTTGCTCCGTACATCTATTCGAGTCTCTGCGAATACGTTAATTTCGGAACACCTGTCATCCGCGCCATGGCGCTGGAATTTGCAGGAGACCCTGTCGCATCCGGATGCGATTCCGAATACATGTTCGGCGCATCACTTCTCGCAGTTCCGGTCACGACATCTAATGACAGCATAAGGATCTATATACCTGCAGGTATCTGGACTGATTTCATGACCCACGAAAAGATTCAGGGACCCCGCTATATCTCCCGTAAAGTATCGCAGAATAATGTTCCGGTCTTTGTCCGTCCGAATTCGATCATTCCGACGAGAACGCCGGATACCAACAGCGGTATTGGATCACTCGACAATCTGACTTTCACATGTTTCGGTCTCGGCAACGGAACGACGGCAGCCTGTGAGGTGTTCGCTGACGGCGGTCAGGGTTCCGGTATCTTCACAGCCGAAGTAGCAGGCAATAAGATCACCGTCCGCACCAAGAATCTCGGCGGTACAAAGCATCTTATCCTGTCAGGAATATTCAATGTTGTCGGTTTGTCTGAATCCGTTCCTGAAAAACTCAGTTACGGAACGTCGATAGAATTTTCAAGCAACGAACTGGTAATAAGCTTAGGCTGACGTAACAGAATCAAAGAAAGCCGTCAGGTCTGCGAAATATTCTTCCTTCACGGGTTCATTCTGGATCTCGTGACGGTAAGGACCGTAGCTTTTTGACTTCACGTTCGCGCCGTGCTCTTTCATACTTGCGATGACCTTCTCTACACCTTCTCCGTAACTTCCGACCGGATCTTCATTTCCGTATGTAAACATGCACGGAATGTCCGGTACTACGGCATATGCTTCTTTACTTTGGATAAAAGAGATAAGTCCGAATAGCGTTCTGAAACCGTCATTTGTAAACGTGAATCCGCACATAGGGTCATCGTCATACTTCTTTACCTCTTTTTCATCAGTGGACAACCAGTCCATATGTGACTTGGCATGCGGGATCCGTTTATTATAGCTTCCGAAAGCAATCGCGTTCAGCAGGTGGTTCTTCATCTTCTTCCCGCCGAAGATGCAAGCCGCTCCCGCAAGAAATCTGCCTATTCCTACAGCAGGATTAGGTCCCGCAGTCGACGCGAAAACATATCCGTCGAATTGTCTGCTATATCTCGGGGTTGAGAAGATCGCCCTGACGACAAACGATCCCATAGAATGGCCGTAAAGGATATACTTGAGGCCTTCCCTGCCGAAGCGTTCGACCGCATATTCATGAAAACCCATAACATCGGTGAGAAGCATCTGCCAGCCGTTCTTTAAACCGCCGAAATATCCCTTTGGATATCCTGCCTCTTTATTAAGGTCATATGTCGTTCCGTGCCCCGGCATATCCATACCACAGACATGGTAACCTGCTTCATTAAACATTAAGATCATTTCCTCATAACGCGCTATATATTCTGCCATTCCGTGGCATATCTGAACGACACCCTTGATCTCGGAAGCTGACGAGGGGTAAAAGAAACCTACGATCTTATATCCCCCTCTGATAGAACTGACAAAAGCCATTCTTTCAGGTTTAAGCTGTGCCATGCCGGACCCTCCTTCACAGACAAATAATTATCTTCTCCGTCTGCCTCTCATAAGCAGGAGTCTTAAGAGCGTAAGCGCTGAGCTCGCGAGCGCGACCGCATATGTGTCACCTGCCGCCCAAAGAACTTTTCTGGCTGCTTTTAACTGACCGTCGGAAACCCACCCGAATTCCTTCATAGCCTTAAGGCCTCTTCTGCTCGCGTTACGCTCGATCGGAAGAGTGACAAGATAGAACAGGAACACCACGAAATACAGAACTATTCCGATGGTGCTTATGTGATAACCGATATTATTCATTTCCATGCTGCTCGCCGCATACATGACCACAACGCCTATGATCGTTATCCACACGCTGATGCGTGACGTTATGTTCGCGGCAGGTGCGATTACCTGACGGACCTTGTACAGAAGCATTCCGGAGTGTGCCTGACATGCATGTCCGCACTCATGGGCTGCGACCGCGATCGCAGAGATCGAGTTCTTTTTGTAACTCGTATCAGACAATTTTATTACCTCTTCCTTCGGGCTGAAACAGTCTGTCAGTTCACCCGGGATATAATCTATAGTGATTCCGTAGACCTCATTCGCATGCAGCATCTCGTTAACGCATGTATTCGCGTCTTTTCCGCTCGAAGCGGTAACATCACTGTATTTCCTGACAAGTCTGTTCAGCCTTCCCCTGACGATCAGACTCCATATCATGATTGCTATCGCAAGAATGTAGAAAAGACCGCTGTAGTCACCCAGATACCAATACATCTTTTGCCTCCATAGCCGCCGCTTGCCATATAAATTCTATATATATTTTAACATCTTTTCAGGATGCTATTTTCGAAAACAGCGCAGTCTTTACAATAATGCGATTTTCCTTAAAATTAGAAAACAATAAGAAAGTTAAATGGTTTATAATATTTGCTGGTATGGTAACATGTTAGCTGAGACCTAAACATTATTCTTAAGGAGAAATAACAGGATGTTTGAGATAGTAACTAAAAAGTGCCTTGGTCCCAAGGTCTTCTTAATGGTAATAAAAGCTCCCCTTGTCGCAAACAAAGCTATGCCCGGCCAGTTCCTGATCGTGCGTGCAGATAAGGACGGAGAGAGAATTCCCTTGACCGTCTGCGACTTCGACCGCGAAAAGGGCCTCATCACGATCGTTTACCAGACAGTCGGTGCCGAGACCGAGCGCATGAGCAGGATGAACGAAGGTGAGTGTTTCGCAGACGTCGTAGGTCCTTTGGGAAATCCTTCCGACCTCTGCGACCTCTCAATAGATGAATTAAAGGCAAAGAAGATCCTATTCATTGCCGGCGGAGTCGGAACAGCACCCGTTTATAACCAGCTCAAGTGGCTCCACGATAACGGTGTCGATGTCGACTGCATCCAGGGTGCAAGGACTAAGGATCTCCTTATTTTCGAAGACGAGATGAAGGCAGTTACCAGAAGTCTGTATTTCGCAACAGACGACGGTTCCTACGGAATCCACGGCAACGTCTGTGTCGCTCTGCAGAAGCTCTGGGATGAGGGCATCCGCTACGATCACTGCGTCGTAATTGGACCTGTCATCATGATGAAATTTGCCTGCCAGCTCACAAAGCAGCTTGGGATTCCGACTGTCGTTTCAATGAACACCATCATGGTCGACGGCACCGGAATGTGCGGCGCCTGCAGGCTTTTGGTCGACGGCCAGGTAAAGTTCGCCTGCGTGGACGGACCTGAATTCGACGGTCACGCAGTCGATTTCGATCAGGCACTGCAGCGTTCGCGCCTCTATAAGACTCAGGAAGGTGAACTCATGTTAAGACTCACCGAAGGCGATACACACAGCGGCGGATGCGGTATGTGCTCATAAGGGGGAATTGGTAAAATGGAATTTGACGTATTGAAAAAAGTACCGGTTAAAGAGCAGGATCCTATAGTCCGTGCAGAAAATTTCGATGAGGTATGCCTCGGCTATACAAAGGAAGAAGCAGTACTGGAAGCATCACGCTGCCTTACCTGCAAAAATGCGCGCTGCATGGAAGGGTGCCCTGTATCGATCAACATTCCCGGCTTCATCGCAAAGATCAAAGACGGTGATGTCGAGGGCGCTTATAACGTAATCTCCCTGTCCTCTTCTCTGCCCGCAGTATGCGGACGTGTATGCCCCCAGGAAACACAGTGTGAAGCCAAGTGCATCAGAGGCATCAAGGGCGAAGCTGTCTCCATCGGACGCCTTGAGAGATTCGTTGCTGACACCGCAAAGGAAATGGGGATCAAGCCCCGGCTTCCCGCAGATATGGTCAGGAAGAACAAGAAAGTCGCGGTTATCGGTGCAGGTCCTTCAGGCCTTACATGTGCCGGCGACCTTGCGAAGATGGGCTACGAAGTAACTATCTTCGAAGCTCTGCATAAGGCCGGCGGTGTTCTGGTATACGGCATTCCCGAATTCCGTCTCCCCAAGGAGAAGGTCGTTGCTAAGGAAGTTGAAAACATCAGGGAACTGGGAGTTAAGATCGTAACTGATGCTGTCATCGGACGCTCACTTACCATCGATGACCTTTTCGAAAAAGAAGGCTTCTCTGCCGTATTCATCGGCTCAGGCGCAGGCCTTCCCCGCTTCATGAATATCCCCGGCGAACAGGCATTGGGCGTGTTCTCCGCTAACGAATATCTTACAAGATCCAACCTCATGGGCGCTTTCTCACCCGATTCGAGAACGCCCATAATGCGTGCGAAGAAAGCAGTCATCGTAGGAGGCGGAAACGTTGCTATGGATGCCGCACGTACGGCTAAACGGCTTGGCGCTGAAGTACACGTCGTATACCGCCGTTCGGAAGCCGAGCTTCCCGCACGTGCCGAAGAAGTCCATCACGCAAAAGAAGAAGGCATCATATTTGACCTTCTCACCAACCCCGTTGAGATCCTCACGGACGAGAACGGCTGGGTAAAAGGCTGCACATGCATCCGCATGGAATTAGGCGAGCCCGATGCATCAGGCAGAAGATCTCCGGTTCCTGTCGAAGGTTCCGAATTCACTATCGAGTGCGATGCAGTCATCATGTCGCTCGGCACGTCACCCAACCCCCTGATCAAGAAGACTACCGCAGGCCTTGAAGTCAACAGAAAAGGCGGCATAGTCGTAAACGAATCAGAGATGACATCCAGAGACGGTGTTTTCGCAGGCGGCGATGCAGTTACCGGCGCAGCAACGGTCATTCTCGCGATGGGCGCGGGAAAATCCGCCGCAAAAGGCATCGACGAATATCTATCTAAGAACTGATTTCGAGTTAACCACTCACTTTGAGGATGTCCCGCGGGGCATCCTGTTCTTGTGACACCACAGTAGATTAAAACTTTGTAATCTAATTAAATACGAAAGCCATATTGAAACATATAACTGCATAAAGAGTGTTATTATCCTTGATAAGAACATCTTTAAAGAAACAGAGGATATTATCATGGAAGCAACACCGGTTAAAGTGGAAATACCCAATCAGGAAGAAAAGAAAGTCTGGAATGAAAAAGAAATAAATGAATTCATGGAGGAACAGAAAAAGGCATTAAAAACCTGTACCCATGTCTGGATAGGAGTGCTGGCATATCTGCTGATCGTCGGCATAGTTGCCTGTTTTATCGTGTACGGCGTTCTTATGCTGGCTATGTTTGTAGTCAATCTTATATTCTTCCTTAAGACGCAGAAATTTCTGAAAAGTTTCGAAAACGGCGAAGTGGACCTGAAAGCTCTCTATGGTTTTTATGAATCGATGGGCAGCCGCGCTCTGAAGTTATTCACTCTGAATCTGTTATGCGGTGGTCTTTTCGGTGTTATCGGATCCATTTATGAAATGCGCATTGCCGGAAAAGCATTACCTGTCGCAGAAGAGATCCTCGGAGATGACTTCAAAGAAGAGAGAAAAACAGCCGATCCGAATGCACAGTGGCATTACTGCATCTACTGCAAAAAGAATAAAAGAGAAGGTAACCATCTTTTTAGGCTGAAAGACGGCGTGATCTGCACTGACTGTCTGGATAAATATGCGTCGATGCTTCCCAAAAGAACTGTTGATCCCATGCTTGTAAAGGAAAAAGGAATTGCAAGCATTCCGAATATTGATAAATTTCTTCCCCAATTGTCATCAAAGGATCTGGAAGAACGCCTTGAATATCTGAAACAGAATAATGAACAGTATTCGGATTTCAACCCTACCAAAACCATTTGTGACGGATGTCTGGAATTAGACGAAGCAAAGTCTCTTTTCCGCGTCGTGAGGGCCGACGAAGACATTTATAACAGTGCAAAACGCGGTATGCCAAGCGGCCTGATACATCCATACAGCGATGTTAAGGGCATTTGTTATGAGATGGTTTATGAATATGAGGAAGGTTATGGCGAGGATTCGATCTCGAGATGGAAATATACGGATACCAACACGATCGTACTTGCAATCGAGGACAAGTATCTGAAAGAGGAAGTTTTCGTGTTAGACAAAGTCCCTACCGCTTCCGGCTTATTCGCAAATACCAAAAAGCCTCAGATCGAATATGCGGAACAAACGGTTAAGGAACTTCAGGAGATCTTTAACAAGCCCGTTCTGCCTTTCAGGAAATTACATTGATAATAATTAACCATATAAAAAGAGGATGTCCTTTTGGACATCCTCTTTTTGTTGCTCGTGATATCAGTGCTGGAATTTGCCCAACAATATTCCGGCAGAATCCATTTTCTCAAATAAACATTACTTCTACAAATATCATTTTCAACAAAAAGGACCCGCGCTCCGGAAAGCACGGGTCCTTATTAATTCAGTTATAAATCAACTTATGCGTTGCAGATGATTGAGAAATCCTCAGCCTTGAGGGAAGCACCGCCAACCAGACCGCCGTTGATGTCCTTCTGTGAGAAGAGACCTGCAGCATTCTTTGCGTTGCAGGAACCGCCGTACTGGATCGTGATAGCCTCAGCGCACTTCTCGCAATAGAGCTCAGCGATGACGCCACGGATGAATGCGCAAACTTCCTCAGCCTGCTCGTCTGTAGCTGTCTTACCTGTGCCGATAGCCCAGATAGGCTCATAAGCGATAGTGATCTGGCAGAGCTTGTCAGCAGGGATATCCTTGAAAGCGCCGCCGATCTGACCCTTGATCCAGTCGAATGTCTCACCGGCTTCACGCTGAGCAAGAGACTCACCGCAGCAGATGATAGGTCTTACACCATACTTAAGGAGTGCGAGAGCCTTCTTGTTAACTGTCTCGTCTGTCTCTGCGTTGTATTCACGTCTCTCGGAGTGGCCGATGATGCAGTAATTTACGCCCATCTTAGCGAGCCAGAGAGGTGAGATCTCGCCTGTAAAAGCACCCTTCTCTTCGAAGTGGCAGTTCTGTGCAGCGATCTTGATATTTGTGTAAGCAGCAGCTTCAACTGCAGCAGCGAGAGCTGTAGCGGGAACGCCAAGAGCGATCCTGGACTTAGCGTCCTTAACAAGGGGCTTCAGAGCTTCGATGAGCTTAACTGCATCTGCAGGGATACCGCAGTTCATCTTCCAGTTGCCTGCAGCGAAGATCCTGCCGACCTGTCTGTCGTTGAGGCAGTCGATACCCGGGAGAACCTTACCCTCGATGTACTCGAGAGAAGCGCCGCCGCCTGTGGAGATGTGTGTAACCTTATCAGCATAGCCGAGCTTCTCGATAGCAGCTGCTGAGTCACCGCCGCCTATGATCGATGTGCAGTCTGCATCAGCGATAGCCTGAGCGATAGCCTTTGTACCAACTGCGAACTTCTCGAATTCGAATACGCCTGCAGGGCCGTTCCAGATAACCGTCTTAGCGCCCTTGATTGCTTCGGAGAACTTAGCGATAGTCTCAGGTCCGATGTCGAGACCCTGCCATCCGTCAGGGATCTCCATTGTAGGAACTACCTTGCTGTTAGCATTTGCATCGAAAGCATCAGCAACAACAGTGTCAGTAGGGAGAAGGAGCTTAACGCCCTTTTCTTCAGCCTTAGCGAGGATCTCCTTAGCGAGGTCTACCTTGTCAGCCTCGAAGAGGGAATCGCCGATCTTGCCGCCCTGAGCGCCGATGAATGTATAAGCCATACCGCCGCCGATGATGATCGTATCAGCCTTGTCCAAGAGGTTTGTGATAACGCCGATCTTGTCGGAAACCTTAGCGCCGCCGAGAATAGCAACGAACGGTCTGGCCGGATTATCAAGTGCGCCGCCGATGAAGTCGATCTCTTTCTTGATGAGGTAACCGCATGCTGAAGGCAGGAAGTTAGCGAGGCCTGCTGTAGAAGCGTGAGCACGGTGAGCTGTTCCGAATGCATCGTTTACATAGAGGTCAGCCATGGAAGCGAGCTCTGCTGCGAACTTAGGATCGTTCTTTGTCTCTTCCTTGTGGAAACGGACATTCTCGAGCATGAGGATCTCGCCGTCCTTGAGAGCTGCAGCCTTAGCCTTAGCATCTTCGCCGATTACGTCAGCAGCTAAAGTAACGGGCTTGCCGATGAGCTCAGCAAGACGGTCTGCTGCGGGCTTCATTGAGAACTTAGCCTCAGGTCCGTTCTTCGGACGGCCGAGGTGAGATACGAGGATAACCTTCGCATTGTTGTCTACAAGGTACTTGATCGTAGGGAGAGCGCCCTTGATACGCTTGTCGTCTGTGATCTTTGTGCCTGTTTCCTTGTCGAGCGGTACGTTAAAGTCAACGCGGACTATAACTCTCTTGCCGGCTACGTCTAAATCTTCGACGCTTTTCTTGTCATACATTGCCATGGATTGTCACACTCCTGATTCATTATTTTGTGTTTTGGGAAGCGCCGGTACGACGCCTCTTATTTACTGACTTGAAAATTATACTATCTTCGCGTGTCATATAAAAGCAATAAAAAAGGCGAGTTTGGCGATTTATTTGCCAAACCCGTCTGTTTTTCCTTTTAATACGTTCTAGTGAAAATTATTTCTTGCCCAGAAGCGTTACAATCTCGTGGACCTTAAAGACCTTCTGGCCGTCAACGTAAAATCTGTAGAGTTCGCCGTCCTTGTCGTAGATCTCGAAATGCTTTCCGTAAGATGCGACCAGACCTCTCATGGTATCTATCTCGAAGACCTTCGTTTCGAACGGCGCATTGGGATCGAGCTTTCTGTCTTTGTATTTTCTTATCGGCTTGCCCTTCTTATAGGGGATGCCCTCTTCGGCGGGACAATCCGTTCCGACATAAGTGATCTCTTTGTCGGTAATGGTGACTCTGCCCTTACCCGTTTTCGCAAAGGTGAACCTGTCGAAGACCTTGAACAGATCGGCATTCATTTCCATCTTAAAACCGCCTGCCTTAAGCTGGTCTGCGATGAGCTTTCTTTCCCACTCGGTCCACTTGTGGAGATCATCGAAAACGACGCACTGCGGATCGGCCTTCTCGATCAGACCTGTCGGCAGATACCTCGCGGCATTTCCGCAGTTGGAACACTGGATCATGTCATGCTTTCCGGAATTCATATACTGCATCGTATATTCGGAACCGCACTTCGGGCACGCGTATGCGATATTCTGAAGACCTGCGGCAAGCTTCCTGCTCTTGTATGTCCTGGGATTCTCGCGGATCCAGTCATTCTCGTTATAATTGACTCCGTCAAGGATCTTCTGCTGGAGTTCTTCGACCGACAGATCCTTTACTTCATCAGAGTAGATCTTCTTGACGAACTCAGCACTGATCCTGCCCTTGCGCATACCGGATCTTGACCATCTCGGCCATGCCATATACGCACCGTGGATATGGGCGATGTAGACCGATGCGCCGGCCTTCTTCGCAAGCCTTGCGACACCGTCATCGAATTCTATTGATTTACCGTCAACATGTCTTGTCGCTTCAGGATAAACGATGATGACACCGTTGCGCTTCATGACGCGCATCATAGCTTTAACAGCAGCGGTATCTACTACGAACTGCTTCTTAGGGATAGCTCCACCGAGCTTGAACCAGTGGCCCCATGCAGGTGCCCTGAAAACGAACTCTCCCGTTACGAAGTTAGCAGGTCTGGCCTTTGTAAGCTTGTTTATGATCATCGGATCCAGATACGATTCATGGTTGGAGATAACTATGATCGGACCTTCGTGCTTAACGAACTCCATGTCCGGCTTAACCTTGATATGAGCATAAGCGCATACCAGAGGCACGATAATGCGTGAACCCAAAAATCCAAAATAGAATTTGCTTGGGTAGCAGCCGATGTCATAATCTCGCGGCGCTTTAGAACGGGAAGCCGCATTGCTGGGTTTTTCCTGCATTTATCTACTCCGTAATAATCCTGACTTTATCAGATAGCCCGAGTATTATACAACATTTCTTCAAGTACTTCCTGCCGTTTCCGAAATAACAGGATCACTTGATTTTTCCAGTTCTCCTCCGTCCCTGATAACGATCACTTTTCCGTCTTCGGCCGCACTGCCCTGGGCAAGGATAGCTTCAGGATCAGTCGTCTCTACCGCATCGATGACAGCCAGATGTCCGGGCTTGACGATGCCGTCGAGCATGGCTTCCGAGAAGCGGTCTTCAACCATCGAAGTGATAACTCTTCTGAGAGGTCTTGCGCCGTACTGCGGATCGTAACCCTTCTTCGCGAGAAGTTCCTTGGCACTCTCGGTAAGTTCGATATCCATGCCGAGATCCCTGATCCTCTTGCCGACCTGCTTCATAAGGATATCAACGATCTTGATGAGGGATTCCTTTCCGAGCATACGGAAGAAGATAATATCGTCAACACGGTTAACGAATTCGGGCGTGAACGTCTTCTTGAGTTCATCGATAACGACCTTCTTGGCTTCATCGTAAGACTTGCCGCCGTAAAGTCCGTCCCTGGAAAGCTCGTCAGTATCACTGTCATCTGCCATGGCGAAACCGATCTTGCGGCCTTCGGCTCCCGTAAGCATCCTGGCACCGATGTTTGATGTCATGATGATGATCGTATTTCTGAAATCTACGGTCCTGCCGTGACCATCAGTAAGACGGCCGTCATCCAATACCTGGAGCATCGTGTTGAATATCTCAGGATGCGCCTTCTCGATCTCGTCGAAAAGCACTACCGAATAAGGATGTCTTCTTACTGCCTCGGTAAGCTGACCGCCTTCATCGTAGCCGATATATCCCGGAGGCGCACCGATGAGTCTCGAGACGTCGTGCTTTTCCATATATTCGGACATATCGATCCTTACAAGCGCGGTCTCGTTGCCGAACATGACTTCGGCAAGGGCCTTTGCAAGCTCCGTCTTACCGACACCGGTCGTACCAAGGAAAATGAATGAGCCTGAAGGTCTCTTCTCATCCTTAAGGCCTAACCTTCCGCGGCGGATAGCCTTGGAGATGGCATGAACGGCTTCATCCTGACCGACGACTCTTTTCGCGAGTTCCGCTTCGAGATTCTTAAGCTTATCTGCATCGGATTCGGTTATCTTCGTAACCGGGATGCCCGTCCACTTTGCGAGGACCACTGCAACATCATCGACCGTAAGTGTTCCGGTGTAGCCGTCCGCATCGGGCTTTACCTTATCCTGAAGGAGCGAGAGCCTTTCCTTAAGCTTTTCTTCTTCCTCTTTAAGAGTCTGCGCAGCTTCGAAGTCCTGGCTGTCGACAGCGGCTTTCTTCTTCTCTTCGATCTCTGCTATCGTTTTCTCGAGTTCGTTCTTCGCCTTTGAATCCGCATAGTTGATGCGCTTTGCGGCAGCAGCTTCATCGACAAGGTCGATGGCCTTATCGGGAAGGAATCTGTCTGATACATATCTGGCTGAAAGCCTTACGGACTGCTCAAGAACATCATCGGGAATATAGATCTTGTGGTGTTCTTCGTATTTGCTTCTGAGGCCCTTCATTATGGCGATCGCGTCTTCTATCGAAGGCTCTTCTACCATAACTTTCTGGAATCTTCTCTCAAGAGCATGATCCTTCTCTATGAACTTGGAATACTCATCAAGTGTCGTGGCACCGATTATCTGGAGCTCGTTCTTCGTAAGAAGAGGCTTCATTATGTTAGCGGCATCCATCGAACCTCCCTGCGAATCTCCGGCACCGACCAGAGTGTGGATCTCGTCTATAAACAATATGATATTCGGATCTGAGACTGCCTCGTCGAGCATATTCTTGATACGCTCCTCAAAGTCGCCCCTGTACTTGGAACCGGCAACCATTGAGCCCATCTCCATGCTGTAGACGATCTTTCCCTTTATAACATCAGGAACATTATTCTCCGCTATCTTCAGCGCAAGTCCTTCGGCGATGGCTGTCTTGCCGACACCCGGATCACCTACGAGACAAGGGTTATTCTTGGTGCGGCGGATAAGGATCTGCATGACACGCGAGATCTCCTCTTCACGTCCGATAACGGGATCGATCTTTCCCTGCCTGGCAAGTTCGGTCAGGTTCTTGCCGAATTTGTCGAGCGTCTTATGACCGGACTTTCCGCCCGTCTTTTTAACGGGTTTTCTGGCAGGCGCGGAAGACTCGACGGATTCGGGTTCGTCATCATCGCTGCTCTCAGGTTTGGCACGGCTTTCTTCCCTTGCTCTTTCAGCCTGTTCGTTAAATATATTTATTATGGAATTCCTGATACCTTCAATATCACAACCTGCTGCTTCAAGGCAATTGAATATCTCCGGATGATTGGAGATGCTCCGGGACATGATCACAAAAAGCAGATGTTCGGGATTTACAGCGCCCTTGAAGCCGGTCCTTCTGGAAAGCTCAGCAGCATTTGCGAAGATCCTTCTGACGTCAATACGCAGGCTCGAAAATCCCCTGTCCGCAAGTGTCTTAAGTGCATCGTCATCAGGCTCATATTCACCTTCCACGCCGAGACGTTCCTTAACCAGCGACAGATCCGGAACATTATCATTTAAGATATCTCTTGCGGGCGTGTCCGTTACGCACAATGCGGCAAAAAGGATCGTATCGCGGATCAATGCCGTTTTCTTTTCTTCTGCGATTATGCTCGCTACTGCAAGTACCTTGGCAGTATCTTCGGTAATTCTCATGCTCATATCACTCATCCCCTTTCAATATCTTTCTTATTCCGTTAGCTCTGGATATCATAGACGCGGCACTCTGGCTGTTCTTTCTCGACGGAGCGCCGGGTTCCCAGAGAATATCCATCGTCAGTTTATCCAATGTATTCCAAGATATCTTTATCTCGCCTGAATCATCATATTCGCGGAAAAGCCTGATCCAGCTTAATGCCTGCAGGGCCTCACTCCTGGATATCATGTGCGCATATCTTAATGTGCCGTATGACCTTCCGTAGATATCTTCAGACTGGTCTTTCTTGCTTGTCGCGATCTCCTCCCTGCATGCTCTTTCCGCTTTGATGACATCTGAGATCAGCATCTCGCCTCTTTTCAGGACCTCATCTTCGGTAACGCCCAGAGTATTAACGCTCGCGATGATGTAAACATCGGAATCCGCTATCTCGCCTCTCTCGGCAAACGGATAGATGTTCCATTCATACTGGCCTACACGCTGCGTTAATGCTGCGATTCCGCCTTCTGTCTTTGAGATCGCAGGCAGCGAAACAGTATACAGGATCTTCAGTCCCGTACCCGCGAGCCTGACATTCGAAGTCAGGAATCCGTAGTTTTCCGTAAACGCAATATCGAGCTTGCTCTCGAGCTCGGTTGCCACCTTCTCAGCGTCCTTATACACACTGATATCATGGCCCTGCGCCATGGCTTTTACCGTCAGATGTTCGCCGCAACCTACCGATATCGAAAGGCTCGCATCTTCATTATAGTAGAATGCCTTTCTTTCAGGATTGGCCATCTGGCTGGCTTCACGGCCCAGTATCTGAAGCCTCGTAAGTCTTATCGTTGTATCTTTGTCGAATGTTGAAGCGTTTCCGCCGTCATATATACTTTTATCGATAACATTCTCGACTGTCTCAAGCAGGCTCTGGCATTCTTTGTCGTCTAACCTCGGCATGAAATTATAGCCTTTGATATTACGGACGATGCATGCTTTGGTGGAAAGAACAACGTCATTATCTTTTCCTTCTTTCATATACCACTCAGACATTGCTTTCACCTTCCTTTCTTCCCTTAAGCTCATCTCTCAGCCTTGATGCGAGCTTATATTCTTCCGCATCCGCAGCGACCTTTATGCCCTTCTCGAGATCTTCATCGGAAAGCATTCCGAGATCCGCCTTCTTAAGCTGATCGAGCGTGAGTCCGCCCTTTTCCGGTTTGCTGTCCTTAACGGGGACCCGGGCTTCCTTTTCCCCTGGTGTTCCGGTCTTTGAGACTTCTATCTTCGGATCTGCGCTCTTCTTTATCCTTGAAACCTCATTGGTCTTCACATCCGTATCAGCCAACTGTGCGGGAAGACGTCCCGAATACTCGCTGTTGCCCTGCTGCTTGAACATCTCTCTTACGATGTTATCGTTAAATGTGTTGTAGCATTCAATACAGCCGACACGTCCTTCATTCTCGAACTCTCTTAAGGTCATTCCGCACTTCGGGCAAGTCAGTGTGCTGTTCCCGAAATCAAGTTCGCTCATCTGCATAAGAGAAGAAGCGATCTGATCTAATGGGGAAAAAGGGTTCCCCATAATATCCGAAGGATCCCTTAAGAACCTGTCATAGCCCATGAGCCTCGCGCAGTTCTCACAGTAAGTGACTCCGTTTATCTTTATTATCCTGTTGGTAAGTTCTTTACCGCATCTTTCACATCTCATCTTTATTCTCCTTGAAAATCATAATCTTTCGCTTTATTCCCTATTCCTATGTAACCATCAGTCCCAGTATTGCATGCTTGAAGATATCTGCTCTTAAGACGGATCTTATATCAGAATCAACCCTTGCAAGCGCCCTGTCCGATACCGCGGCCATTATCGCAGTGCCTTCTTTGGAAGTCATGGCGCCGACGGAAACCGCATTCATCAGAAGGTTCTTAGCCTGCTGCTGAGAAAGATCATCGCCTACGCTGTCGATAACGGACTTAAGATATTCGGCAGGTCCGACATGACTTACACGGGTAATCGTAATCTGTCCTCCGCCGCCTCTTCTGCTCTCAACGATATAGCCGCTTCCGCCCGAAAATCTCGTAGACAGGACATATGTGATCTGTGACGGTACGCAGTTCGCCTGCTCAGCAAGCTGGCTTCTGCAGATCGTCGCCGTTCCGTCATTCTCATCGACCATTTCCTTGATCATCTGTTCAATTACATCTACCAGTCTGGCCACAAGACCGCCCTCCTTCCGTTATAACCGAAAGCCTTTGTTCTTTCCTGACTTTGACTTTGACTTTCTTTGACTAATAGAATTATCACCCTGTTTCTTAGTTTTGTCAACACATAAAAAAGCACCTGCTAAAACACATTTCGCGTTATAACAGGTGCCTTGCGTCAAAAACTGTATGAAGTTCGAAAATTATCTGTGATACAGTTTCTTCGTCTCGTACACAGGTTCACAGGTAAGGTTGATACCGAGCTTGTGGAACATATTGATATCTACGGAACTCATCATGGTGGTCGAGTGCGCATCGCTGTTCATGAGGTTGCTTATCTGCTGCATCGCGAGCTCGGCTACAGGATTCGTAGCGGCGCTGATAGCGAGCGCGATAAGGACTTCATCGGTATGAAGTCTCGGATTGTGGTTGCCCATGTGGTTGATCTTAAGATCCGAAATAGGCTCGATAACATTGGGTGAGATAAGCGGAATATCGTGTGAGATCCCGGCGAGCATCTTAAGCGCATTGAGGAGCGCAGCCGACGCGGGACCTAAGAGCGACGTGGTCTTACCTGTAGCCATACGGCCGTCAGGAAGTTCTAATGCTACTGCCGGACCGCCGGTGGATTCTGCACGGACCAGCGCAGCGCCTATAACCCTGCGGTCAGAAATATCGATACCGCTCTTCTTCATAAGAAATTCGATCTTGGTAACATCCGAACCGTCGGAATTTCCCGCGCGGGCCGCCATCTTAGCTTCGTAATATCTTCTGACGATCTCCTGTCTGGAGGCTTCCTGGCATGCCTCGTCATCGATGATCGCAAACCCGGCCATGTTAACGCCCATATCCGTAGGCGACTTGTAGGGGCTCTCTCCGTAGATCTTCTCGAAGATGGCATTTACGACCGGAAAGATCTCAACGTCCCTGTTATAGTTGACTGTTGTCTTGCCATACGCTTCAAGATGGAATGGATCGATCATATTGACGTCGGCGAGATCTGCCGTGGCAGCCTCATATGCGACATTAACAGGATGCTGGAGCGGAATGGACCAGATGGGGAATGTCTCGAACTTAGCATATCCTGCCTTGATGCCGCGCTTATTCTCGTGGTAGAGCTGTGAAAGGCATGTGGCCATCTTTCCGGAACCCGGACCCGGCGCGGTTACGACGACGAGCTTACGTGAAGTCTCGATATAATCATTCTTTCCGTAACCTTCTTCACTTACGATAAGCGGGATATTAGAAGGATATCCTTCAATAGGATAATGCCTGTAGGATTTAACGCCGAGACCGCGGAGCCTTGCTTCGAATTTCTCGGCCAGAGGCTGTCCCGCAAACTGGGTGATGACAACGCTTCCGACATAGAGTCCGAACTCGGTGAAAGCGTCGATGAGCCTTAAGACTTCCTGGTCATATGTTATACCCAGGTCTCCTCTTCTCTTATTTTTCTCAATGGCATCGGCATTGATGGAGATGACGATCTCAGCATCCTCAGAAAGGGCTTTCAGCATCCTGATCTTGCTGTCGGGCTCGAAACCGGGCAGGACCCTGGAAGCATGATAATCATCAAATAATTTGCCGCCGAATTCGAGATAGAGCTTGCCGCCGAACTTCTCGACGCGCTCTCTGATATGCTCGCTCTGGAGCTCTACATACTTTTCATTGGAAAAACCGGTTTTAAACATAAGAAACAGACCCCCTTGCGGAAAATTATATCCCAAAGAAGTCCAAACTTATGTTACAAAATTTGAAGCGGATCCATTAACAGGAGAGCCTTCTCCGAAGGCAGACCGGAAACGAAGCTGCCGCCGTTGATGATCTTCCTCTCACCTGAATCTCTTACAAGTTCAATGAATTCCTCTCTTCCGGAGATGACATCATATCCGAAAGAATCCCCGCTGAAATGCATCGGGATAACGGTCTTCGGATCGATCCTGCAGCACATGTCAAATGCCTGGGCACATCCGATAGTGAAAAAACCTCCGACAGGTATCATCAGAAGATCACAGCCTTTGATCTTTTCTGTCTGTTCTCCGGTCAGATCACAGCCGATATCACCCATATGAACTACGGTCTCACCGCCGGACCTTACGATCGTGATATTATTCTCACCGCGCTTTGCTCCGCAGACATCATCATGGTATGTCCTTATGATCTCCGTTTCCGGAGCGGGACCGTTATAAGGATCCTCAGGAGAAACCACTGACTTCCTATAGCTGTGATCCTGATGTGAATGCGAGCAGAATACTTCATCCGCGGCAACATGCGCATCTGCAAGTCCCGGAACAGAACCCGGACCGTACGGGTCAAAGCATACCCTGAGGCCTGTGGAGAATTTGATCAGAAAGCATGCATGACCTATATAAGTGATTTCCATGAATGAGTCTCCTATATTGCTCAGCGTTTATTAAGTCTTTATCAGTATTTTACGCTGTCATCACCGGACTTGCCGGCGCCGGAATCTGAATCAGTTGTCGAATCAACAGTATAAGTAGCGTCATCAAGTATCTTCTTATTTGCCTTATAATCCTTCTTGGCTTGGGATGCAAGAATGGCATTTGCCATTCCGCCGATAGATCCGACAACAAGCGTGATGCCTATAACTACAGTCAGAGTCTTGGTTGCAAAGTTGAAGAATACGATGACTACTCCCAATATCAGCGCGATGATGCCGAACAGCAGGGAGAACCACCAGTATTTGGCGCCCGCGGGTCTCAAAGTGCCGACGGCAGCAATAATGATGACTATGGCATAGACTGCAATGATTATTCCGAATATGAAATTAAATACAGTGATAACGGGAAGCGGATTTATGACAAAGATAAGGCCTACGACGGCAATCGATACTCCTATTATCAGAATGATCCAGTCGAACAGCGTCTTATCCTTTATCCTGAGGAAATTTACAAGTGCAAATAATCCGACCAGAATAAGGATGCTGCCGATTACTCTTACAAATACGGATGCTATCTCGTCACCTTTGCCGAACAGCGTTCCGATAACAAAGATAAGTCCCAAAAACAGCATTACGATATCAATGGCTATCCTGCCAACATTGTAACTGTTGATCTTATCGCTTTTGTTCTTGGTCTTTGTCATATGATCTCCTCACTTTCGCCGGATGACATTATCCTGTTTTTACCTGATTTTTTCGCATTGAGCAATGCCTTGTCAACCTCGGCAAGCGCTCCTTTAAGATCCATGGTAACGTCAAACCATGAATATCCTCCGCTTACTGTAACGGATTCTTTCATAAAAGAATATCTCTTTTTCGAAAATTCCCTGCGGATCTTATTCAAAACATCCAGATTTTCGTCCCTTGATCCGTTCTCGAAAATGATCACAAAAGTGTCTCCGCCGTATCTCCCGATAATGGTATCCTCATCAATGTAATCCTGGAGAATAACTCCCAAAGTGCGGAGGACATCATCCCCTTTATCGTTTCCGAGCTCGTCGTTGATCTTCTTGAAGTCATCGATATCAATGACCGCAACTCCGCAAGGATCAAGCTCATTGGTCTTCTCGAGGATCTTCTCCGCTTCTTCGGTCAGATATTTCCTGCTGTAGACTCCGGTAACGCTGTCCGTCTCAAAGCCGTGCTCGAACTTATCCATACTTGTGAGGCTCCTCTCACTGATAAGGAACTTCGAAGTGTTATACAGCTCCAGCTTATAAGACATATAGCTTACGACGAGCGCGAGGATCTCAGAGATAACTATGCAAAGGATCGTAAAAGACCTCTCCGTCGGATAATCATACATATGAAGGATGCCGGAATACAGAATGAATACCACGCATACACCGCCCTGGATCTTCTGGATGAATCCGTCATGGAAGATCGAACAGAACATAATGGAAAACAGAGGCAGCGTCCAAAGCGGGATAAAGAAACTGTGCGCAAGGGAGATGACTCCCATCATTATCAGGAGCGAGAACGAGCAGACCCTGTTTTTCGTGCTGTCCGTACTGTTCTCGGACCTGTTGGAAAACCTGGTAACAAGATATACGAGGACATTTATCCCGAGCGGAACAAGGATCCTGAACTCGATGTAGGATTTCAGAGGCTGTCCCAGATCCTGGATGATATAGTAGTAAATTGCAATTCCGATCTCTAAGATCAGGCATACGACCGCAATGATGAGAAGAAGCTTCTCAAGATCAAACCTTATCCTTCTTTCAAGACTCCGCATCGCGGGATCGCTGACCGGTTTGCTGTTCATTCTACTGTTTCATCAATTAGCTGCGGCAGTTGTATCCGACGTTTCTTCTGACCCTTCAGGAGCAGGTGTGGTGTCACCTCCGCTCTCATCCGGTGTCGGAGTCGGCGTTTCCTCAATCTCTCCGGGCGTCGGTGTCGGCGTATCTTCCGGCGTTCCTCCTTCCGGAGTCGGTTCCGGGGTGATCGTCGGCGTCGGCGACAGGGCATCGGTTACCACCCATGTGGCGGTCGCAGTTACCTCACCGCGGAAAGAATCATCATATTCATAAGTTACGGTATATGTTCCCGGAGTCTGCTGGGCAAGATCCTGTTTTACGGTCCTGCCCGAGGAATCCGTGATCGTATAAGTGATACCGCTTGTTACCGTATAATCCTGCGATGTCGTTGCAGATACGCCTTCCAGAAGATCAACGGATTCTCCGACAACACTTGTGATCGTCTCATTCTCGAGATTGATCTCCGGAGCGATCAGGGTGGTATTGCCGAGGATCCTGATATTCAGGTCGCAATCCGTGCTGATTCCTGCTACATCACCATGCCAGGAATACTGCCAGTACTCATAGGAGAAACTCCTCGGTGGAATAGTATCTCCGGCCTGGTAGAAACTGCCGTCGCTGTAGCAGGCATAAGGATATGCATACCATAACTTGTACTTGGACAGGATCCCGCCGGAAAAGCTTCCGAGCCTGTTGTTAATATCGGACGTATTCAGATAGACACAAGGTGTGTAACCGTTCTGGGCGATAGTGCTGCAGAATGCCGTAATAACATTTGCAAAATCTTCCCCGTATAAGTCTTCAGTCCTGTATCCGCTTCCGGTCTCCCAGTCAAGAACGACAGGAAGATCCATGCTGACGTTGTTGACTTTTGAAAGCGTCATCGAGGCCTCTTCGAGTGCTTCATAGGGATCCAAAGCCTGTGAGAAGAAGTAAGCGCCGACCTTTATGCCTGCAGCATGTGCTTTCCTGACATTTTCCTCAAACCTTGTATCCTCATAGATCTTGCCGGATGAGCCCCATCCTCTTCCGCCGCATCTGATAAAGGCGAATGTTATGCCGTCATCTCTGACTGCTTCCCAGTTTATATCACCCTGGAACTCGGAGATGTCTATACCAAGCTCAAAATTGACCATGGAAATAGGAGCTAATGTCGGAGTAGGAACATTCGTGGGAACAGGTGTCGGTGTGTCCGTCGGCGGGGGAGCATCTCCGCCTTCGCCGTGATGGACATTATTCTCGTTCTGTGACTGGTCAGTCTCAATATCTTCTACGTCAATGACTCCGGCCTCTCCCGATACGATAGCGTCCATAAGTTCCTCGTCGGACATTGCCCTGAGGTTGCCGACATCAGCAACACGTTCGCCTGTAAGGTTTCCGCGTTTGGTCGTCTTAGGTTCTTCGGTATTCGTTGCGTTTGAACTTTCATGAGTCGCGGAAGGACCCGTCGACTTTGCCTCTGAAGCTTCTACGGAAGCCTGCTCCAAATATTTCTCGGCAACATTGAGTTCCACATTCTCAGAAGGAACGGGAATACTGGAATTCATCTTTATTGCAGCCGCGCAGACGGAACCGACAGTCGCGATCACGACAGCCGAAGCAATAATAAGGCTTATTCTCGCTTTCTTCTCCTGTGTTGAGCAGAATCTCGCGAAAAAGCCCTGTTTCTCTTTGATCTCTGTATTTTCTCTGTTTGCTTTTTTCTTCAAAACAATACCGCCTGTTTAAAAACACAAATATTCATGATAATGATGCTTTAGTATATCCCCGAAGTCAAGGCACCGTCATCTTACATATAAGTTACCATTTCACTACAAACGGGGATACTCGTTACATAACAGCCTGTAAGGCTCCTCATCCTCCTCGATCTCCGGAAACCTTCCCACGGGAGGATTAAATCTGTTGTCCGTATTATCATCATTTACCTGCGAGACCTCGCCGAGCAGCACCGCCCCGGTCCCCTTCTCAACCTCAAAATCGTGATACAGATAGGGCTGGATCGATATGCTCTCACCGGGCGTAAGTCTGATCTGCGTTCCCGCGCCGACCTGATAAGTTCTTCCGTCGGTATGGACGGTAACATCGCTTTCCCTGTCGATCTCTTCATCGGGGAGCGAATTATAGACCCTGATCAGAAGGGTTCCGCCTCCTTTATTAATGATGTCTTCCATCTTGTTCCAGTGGAAATGATTCGGTGAATACTGGCCTTCCTCAATAAAAAGGAGTTTCTCCGCATATGGCTTCGGATACTTGTCTTTTAATGAAAGGTTGCCGTTGCGGAGAGTGATGAGCGAGAAGCCGACCTTCTCAAAATCGCCAAGGCCGTAATCGGTGATATCCCAACCAAGCATATTGTCCCTGATCTCATCATATTCGTGACCTTTTGTGAGCCACTCCTCCGGTGTGAAACTGCAGAACGGCGGAAGGCTTATCTTCAGCTCATTGATTACGTTTTCCATGCGCTTTAAAGCTCTGTTGATCTCGGATCTTTTCATGATATTCTCCTTTTTCCCCTGTATATCTTAACATTGGGACCGGAATTATATCCGCCCAAAAAGGGGCAAAATTGAGCACCTGTCAGACTGACCTCTTATTGCTGACCGCCCTGAATATGCATGCAACGGCAAAAGCCGAAAGAGTTATTACCGCAAAGATCGCTATGCCTACGGGCCACCCCCAGCTTAAGAATGCATAGAAATCGTTGGTATCGGGCCACGGGCCTCCTATTCCGTTTATCAGGATATTGAGCAGGTAACCTGCTCCGTATAGCAGTGTAGGTATTGCAGACCAGACCGTATATCTGAAAGGCATCCTTTCGCGTTTTACGATTATGAATTCGGCCATTGCAGCGACCGGCAGCAGCAGATGGAAAAACAGATTGCCGTGTTTATAGAACTGCGGATATCCGTAAAGAGGTCCAAACATGAACGCCACTACCGCAAAAGTAATGGCAACCCCGCAGACGGCAGCAAGCTTAAGGACCCTGATTTTACCTGTGTCTTTCTTGAGCAGGATGAATACGAGATACAGAGCTGCGACGGTTCCGCAGAAAACATTCGTGAGAACGGTATAGTATTTGAAATTCTCTATACCTGTTGACTGCAGAGCGCCTTCTTCCGGTTTGCCGGTGAGCATGAAAATGATACCCACTATAGTCAATACTACAATGACTGTGTTCAGGATCATCTCGGTTACGGATCTGTTTTTACTGCTCATAAAGTAATTATAGCATTGTGAAACAGCAGTTAACCGGAACCGGTTCAGTCATCAGCTCACCTGAGAGCTGCCCGTCTTGCATATGCGGCAGCCATGACGGATGCCTCAGCGGACAACTCAGCGAGTTCTCTCATATCAGCGTTGTGCTCTTCAAAATGGAGAAGATTGATCGCATCGGTAATGGTGTTTGCCCTTCCGCCGGCAATGACACTCCTTATCTGAACAAGAACTTCAGGATCACAATATCCCAAAGCTATGCGGTAACCCTGATAATTGTTGTAGTAATTCCTGATACCTTCAGAATATTCGTCCGCTTTGGATTCATAGAAGCTGCATATCTCCCTGCGTTCTTTGTCACGGCGTCTGTTAATACGCTTCCGTATAACGGAAACAATAATAAACCCGATCCCGACAGCCATGAAAAATAACGAAAATACAAACCATACTTCAAAAAGACTGTTAAATGCCGAATTCAAAGAATTGGCATCGTGTGAATCAACCAGTGTCGAAGCATTGAAAAATGCAAGTATTCCGAAAAAAGCAGTAAGGATAATACCCGGCACCATAAACACTGCTATCCTTAACTGTCCCGCTAAAGGGTTACTGAAATAATCTGCCAACTCCCTGTTTCGTTTATATTCCTCGAACAGATCCCGGATCCTGCCAAAGTAACTGATCATGTTGGTCAGCTCTGTTAACGAATCCTGTCTTAATCTTTCCTGCATATATAAGGAAGACTCATAGCCTGCGACCTGAATACCGCAGACAGAACAGGAATTACCGTTTACCTGACTACCACACTGAGAACAAAACTGCATATCGCACCTCCTGATTTTTGATGAGTTATCTCACCTTTTACTCATAGGACGACGCGAAAACCGGAAAGGGGGCAAACTTTTTGCAAAATTTTATCTCTATATATAAATCCGGTTCTTTTCATTGTATTTGGTCAGAAGTTATACTTGGACACTTAGAAAATGACCTTCCAAGTATATAAATTTGAATTTTTTATACTTAGAAGGGCTTTTTTTTAATTTCAAGTATAAAGCCGGTGCAGACAAAACTGTACTTTGACAAATTAATAAGGGCTGTCCTAAGGACAGCCCCTGATAGATCACTGTTTTCGAGCGATAATTACATGTTGCCCTTCTCGAGAGCGAGTGTAACTGTTGTGCGGTCACAGACCTCTGAAGGTCCGAAGTACTGGATAGCGCCCGGGAATGTGAAGGCAGTCTCTACTGCCCACTTCTCACGGTTAGCTTCGAAATACTTGAACGGCTTGCCGTCGAGCTCTACGAGAGCCTTACGGATAACCGGCTTGTCTGCACCATTACGACGCTCCATGTTCATCATCTTTGTGATAGGCATACCGCCTGCAACCCACTCGTCAGCAGGCTTGCTGATGTTGGAAACCTTTGAAAGATATCCTGTGTAGCCGTACTGGATGAGCATGAATGCGTTGAAGCCCAATGAATAGCAGTAGTCTGCGTCGAAGTTAGAAGGGAATGCGCAGCGGCCTTCATATCCGAAGAAGTGATGCTGAGCACCGAACTTACCCTTGTATGTGCCTGCTTCCTTTCTCTTAGCGAGCTCGTTCTTGACCATCTCGGAGAAGAGCTTCTCGGACTCGATGAGGGATACCTGAACGTTTCCGTGAGGGTCTCTCTCGAGGAAGAGCTGCTGCTGGATGCCCTGAGGAAGGATATCGAATACCTTGAAAGCATCAGCGGAGAGGCCTGCCTTGATGAACTCATACTTAGCGTTCCAGTCAGGAAGTGCGTTGAACTGAGCTGTCTTCTCGCCTGCGAGAAGCTCGTTGATCTCAGCAATGAGAGCGGAGAACTCAGGTACGAACTCTACGATACCCTCAGGGATGATAGCAACACCGAAGTTGTCGCCGTTAGCTGCTCTCTTCTCAACAGAGTCAGCGATCTGGTTTGTTATATCTGCAAGAGACATCTTCTTAGCTGCAACTTCCTCGCCGATGAGGCAGATGTTAGGCTGTGTCTCAAGAGCGCACTCAAGAGCAACGTGGGAAGCGGAACGTCCCATGACCTTGATGAAGTGCCAGTACTTCTTTGCGGAGTTAGCATCTCTCTCGATGTTACCGATGAGCTCGGAATATGTCTTTGTAGCTGTATCGAAACCGAAAGAAGCCTCGATGTCCTCGTTCTTGAGGTCGCCGTCGATAGTCTTGGGGCAGCCGATGACCTGGATACCTGTGTTGTTGGCAGCCATGTACTCAGCGAGTGTGGCAGCGTTTGTATTGGAGTCGTCGCCGCCGATGATTACGATCGCTGTGAGGCCATTCTCTTTTGCGAAGCCTGCAACAGTCTGGAACTGCTCAACTGTCTCGAGCTTTGTTCTGCCGGAACCGATAATATCGAAACCGCCTGTGTTTCTGTATGCATCGATGAACTTGTCGTCGAACTCGACATAGTCATTCTTAAGAAGTCCGTCGGGTCCCTTCTTGAAGCCTAAGAGCTTGTTCTCGGGGTTTGTAGCCTTCAGAGCGTCATAAAGACCTGAAATAACGTTGTGTCCGCCAGGTGCCTGACCGCCTGAGAGGATTACACCTACAACCTGCTTCTTAGCCTCTGATGTGTTAGCGCCCTTTACGAACGTAATCTCGGGCTTACCGTATGTATTGGGGAAAAGAGCCTTGATCTTGTCCTGGTCTGCGACACTCTGTGTAGCAGCGCCTTCCTGTACGCTGATCTCAGCAATACCGTTTCTAAGCATTCCCGGAAGCTTAGGCTGATACTCATATCTGGCTTTCTGAAGTGGTGAAATATCCATAGAAGTACTCCTTTAATATAAAATACACAAGAATAATAATTAATCAGAAGTGAAAAGTAAATGATAGATTTGGGGTATTGTGTATGATTCATTTCCCTAATGCCCGAAAACCCGGATCTAATATTGTCAATTCTTACCAATATAGTATTTTGATTATCAAACTTTTCGTCCGAAAATCAATTAACTTCTACAAGAACATTTGATAAAATCGGTCCCATTGGGATAGAACGTTAGCGAAATCCCCGGATATAAAATATTGGAGGATATATCAAATGTCAGAAAATACACCCGTACAGGGTCAGTCCAAGGGCAAGGCGATTGCCGGCATGGCATGCGGCATCGCATCCATCGTTCTCAGCTGGGTTTATGGCGCAGGTCTCATTCCCGCGATCATCGGTCTTATTCTCAGCAGCCAGTGTGCAAAGCAGGGCGATCAGAGTACTTTCACAAAGGCAGGTAAGATCACATCTATCATCGGAATTATACTCAGCATCGTTATTGGACTTATCATGATCCTGATACTTGTTGTCGGCGTAGCCTCATATTTGGAAACAGCAAGCACAATGTGATAAGGCAACCGGGTATTAAAAAGCAGAAGAGGGTGTCTCAAATCCAGAGACACCCTTTTTATCTGAGTCTTTTTCTGACGGAAATCTTTTAAGCTTTTTGAATCTTCCTTTTCCTGACATCGATTACCGTGAAGACAACCGCAAACGTAAACAGCAGTATGCTTATGATCTGAGATGTGGACAATCCGAAAAGAAATCCTCTTATCTCGTCTCCCCTGAAAAACTCATCTGTGAATCTGATAACCGGATAGATGAAAAAATAAACGATCAGCAGCCTGTGCTGAAACTTCTTTTTCTTATAAAGCACCAATAAAACAAAAAACAGGATAAGATTAAGTCCTGATTCAATAAGCTGTATCGGAAGCCTGTTAACATCATTTACGGCCGGATACAGTGTGTTTCCGTGTACTGTGAAACCGACATCACAGGCTACGCCATAACAGCATCCGCCCAGAAAGCATCCGATACGGCCGAATGTATGGAAAAGCGGAATAGCAACGGCTACAGCATCAAACATGACATTTCCCCTGAAATACTTCTGGGATACTTTGTCTGAAATTACAAGAGCGATCAGGCCGCCGATAAGACCGCCATAGAAGACCATACCGCCTAAATAGTTCCCGAAGAAAGTCTGACAAAAACTTATGATGTTATAGTCCCTGATGTTCTTAAATAAAACGATGATCTTATCTGTATTCGTAAATCCGTAAACAATATGTGCACCGATCACGGCTCCGGCAGCGAATATCAGACCGGTCATGGCGATGTCTTCAATATCAACTTCTTTTTTTCTTAAAAGCAGATAGCAGCACAATGCACTGGCAAGCATTCCAACAGCTGCCATTATGCCGTACGTTCCTATATTTCTGCCGAATAATTCGATATATGGATACATGAATAACCTTTATAAAAAAATCAGTTGCTTAATGACTTAAGCAACTGACCTCTTATGTTTTGATAATCTTATGCTTTGAAAAAACTATCTATTAAACTGAAGCTGCTGCGCAAGCAACACAAGCGATGCAGAGACCGCAAGAGAAGAATACGATAGCACTTTCAACTGTACCTACGATTGAAGTAATAAGACCGATTGTAGCAAATATCTGCTTCTCACCAGCCGCCTTAGCTTCTTTTCTTGCACCTGCTGACTTGATCAAACCAATGACACCAACTACGATAGCCGCCAATGTAGCAACGATAACGATGATACCATAGGTAAGAGAACCCTCATTTGTAGAAGTATCGAAAGCGTTAGCAATAGCTGTTCCGATGTTAGGAATAACAAGGGAAGCAATACCCAATACCATAGCAACGATCTGCTTATTCTTTGTAGTTTCCATATAAACCCTCCTTGAAATTTTGTATGCCATAAAAGCATGCACCAGCGATATTATTGCATTACTCTGAAAAAATGTAAATCAACAAACTATTTTGAGTAATACAAATTTTCTTCTTCGGGAATGGTGATTTTATAACCAAATACATAAAAATGTGTTCGCAAACGCAGCAAATTAAGGCATCAGCGCGGTTTCAGGCTGACCATGCCGCATCATCTGATCGGAATGTAACCGCTCTCCTCAACGATCTTCTGACCTTCAGGTGAACACATAAAATCTATTGCTTTATAAACATTCTCATTGGTCTCACCCTTGCGGTAAATAGCATAAAAGCCTCCGCCTATCGGATATGTGCCATTTGCAACGTTTTCGATGTTGGGCTCAATACCGTTTATTGATAGGATCTTTACACCGCCCTCGGCCAGCATGCCTGTAACATAGTATCTGAAAGAAAAGCCTATGGGGCTGCCCGTCAGTGTCGTGTAATCAGGGACTATGGGCGTATCACCCATCAGTTTTTCCAATGCAGTCTGCGAGCCGCTGCCTTCATTACGGTGCATGGCTGCGACCGGGACGTTTTTCCCGCCCAGCTCGCTCCAGTTGGTGATCTCACCTGAATATATGCCCTTTATCTGGTCGATCGTAATATCTGATACGGGATTGCTCGAATTGACGATAAAGACAAAGGCATCCGTTCCTATCGGCACCATCTCAAGTTCGACACCATTATCTGCTGCATATTTGAGCTGTTCGTCAGACGGCTGTGCACAAATGATGATGTCAGCTGTGCCGTCAACTATATCCTTGTAAGCGCCCCTTGTATTGGTATAGTGCATGGCACTGGACGGATCATATTCCGTGCCATTGTAGATAACAGAATCTTCAGGATAGATGCTCTCGACAAAACCTGCATATACAGGAAGCAGCGCTGCCGCTCCGTCTATTACCGGTATGTCGCCTTCGAGCTTCTCAGCACCCTGAACCGAATACACATTTTCTGAACCAGTGAACGGCACATAGTTTCCGACTTCAACACTCATCTTCTGCATGCCGGGAGAGTGGTGGCTGATAACTCTTTTTATAAACAACTGATAGATCGCAATATCCAAACCGGCAAACAAAGCAATTACCAATGCAATAACAGCAAGCTGTTTTACCAGTTTCTTCTTATCCATGCTCAGCCCCAATTCGCGATCATCTCAACGATCGAAATATCTTTCCAAAGGTTATATCCGTGAATCAGCATTGCGGCCGTAACTCCGATCCCTATTACTGCAACTATTGCCAGTATTATCCCGAAAGTCCTGTCCTTCATAACAGACGCCTCACATGTGAGCTACTGCGGCAGCAAGCATTGCAACCAACAAAGCTTCTCCGATCGTATATGTAAGGAAAACTGCCGCCAGAACGCCGAAAGTAATCGTTTTTCCCTTTTTCCCTTCGCCTTTTCTTAGCTTGACCAGATTAACTATAAACAAGATCAGAAAAACTATAAAAAGAATAACGGGCGCGCCCCAGAAAAGGCTGTTTACGATATCACTCATTATCCGTTCAAATGTCATAGCCGCTAAGATCATATGCTGTCTCCGAAAAAAGAAGAATACCGGCAGCCGTTCATCAATAAGGCATCGGGAAACTGCCTGCCGGCGGGTTAATGATCTCTATGCGGGCAACACCCCTGCGCCATGAAGCATGAACCGTTACGGGTATGCCGTTGGGAGAAATGTAAATGTCTCTGCGGTATGTCCTTTTTCCTATCGTAAAATTAATGGAATGCGTGCCGGGATCAAGGTTGTATGCCTTAGTTGTGCCGTTGTAAAAATTCTCCCTGTAACGGGTGCTGATAAAAGTGATTATCATGTTAACGCGCGGATGCTCTGAAGAATAAGTAACGATCAGATTGCTTCCCTTGGGATAAGACTGGACGGGAGCAGGCTGGAAAGAGGGCTTTGAAACAGGCCGGGATGCGGGAGGGGTCTGCGTTTGAATGCTTTTCTGCGGAACATTTTCAAATAACTTGTGTCCGCACATCATACAGAACCTTGAAGGATCAGATTCATCAAAACTGGCTATTTCACCGCAGCCGGGACATCTTACTCTTTTGATCATAGTATCACCTTACTGATTAATGCAACCGAATGATTTACCCTGACGTAATTATACTATATCCTATCAGTCCCGATAACTGCTTGAAAACAGCGGCAAATTGATCACTCTTCAAACAAAGGTGTTGAAAAATACCTCTCTGCAGTATCGGGCAATACTGTGAAAACCGTCTTTCCGGGACCCAGCTTCATCGCGAGCTTGATCGCGCATGCAACATTCGTTCCCGATGATATTCCGCACATCATACCTTCCTTACGCGTAAGCTCACGTGATGTATTGATGGCTTCTTCATCAGTAATGATGCAGATATCGTCATAGACCGAGGTATCCAGGATGCCCGGGATCAGTCCGTCGCCGATGCCCATCTGCACATGCGTTCCGATGCTTCCTCCGGATAATATGGCGGCATTCTCGGGTTCAGCTGCCCAGATAACCGTCGAAGGATTTACTTCTTTCAGGGCATGTCCGATACCCGTGATCGTTCCTCCCGTTCCGATTCCGGAACAGAAACCGTCGATACGGCGGCCGTCCATGGCTTCGAGGATCTCCTTAGCCGTATATGAATACTGGGCATCCGTATTAGCGGGATTCTCAAACTGCTGCGGAATGAATACGCGCGGATCTGATGCGGCTATCTCTTCAGCCTTGATCCTGCATTCTTCTATCGCCTTGCCTATATCGCCGTCATCGTGAACAAGGATGACTTCCGAACCGTAGTGCTTGACCAGAAGGCTTCTCTCGCGGCTTACCGAATCCGGCATTACGATAATGGTGCGGTAACCCTTGACCGCGCCTATCAGGGCCAGGCCGATGCCCTGGTTGCCGCTGGTAGGTTCTACGATGATGCTGTCCTTAGTAAGCTTACCTTCCTTCTCGGCACGCTCGATCATGTTAAGTGCAGTACGTGTCTTTATGGAACCTCCGACATCGAGGCCTTCATTTTTGACCAGCACTTCAGCCGCACCTTCAGGTACTATATGGTTCAGTTTGATCAGAGGCGTATTGCCTACTGCTTCAAGGATATTGTTGTATATCATTTGATGCTCCGCTTTTGTAAAATAAACAGACATTATTATACAGGTTTTTTCGGGGCCGGTCGTCTGCTATTTTACATTGATAACGGTAACCTTATGCTTCATGGCAAACTCATCTGCTCTTTTCTGAAGTTCCTGACGGTCGATCTTGCCTGAAGGTGTAGACGGCATGCGGTCAAGGACAAATATCTTGTCAGGCTTAAGGAACATCGGCAGATTGTCATGGCAGTATGCTTTGATCTTGCCCGCTGCCCCTTTCTTAAGAGGCGAGTTTTTGTTTACCTCAACATACAGAATGATCTCTGAGATGTCATTTCTTCCGGCAGGTCTGCAGACTACGGCAGCCGAGCGCAGAACGCCCTCCATCTTCTGAACTTCTTCTTCGATAGCCGGAGTATAGATCTTGGTCCCGCTGATGGACACATGCATATTCTTGATCCTTCCGCTAATAAACAGGGAGCCAAATTCATTCAGGTATCCCAGATCACCCGTGTGCAGATATGTCCTGCCGTCAGCATGGACATGCAGCATCTTTGCAGTTGCCTCTTCATTCAGCCAATAGCCCTTCATCATGCACGGGGAATTAACGCAGATCTCACCGGTCTGACCTGCAGGCAGATCATCATCCGTTTCCTCTTTTACGATACATACTTCTACCATGGACAAGGGCTTTCCGACCGAAGCAGGATCATAATCATCCAAAGACTGCATAGCCACAACTGTAAGCTCGGTCATACCGTAACCCTGAATAAGCTTGGTCTTACAACCGTGCTCTTCCAGTATCCTGTTCATCTCATTGATATGATCGACCTCACACCTTTCACCGCTGAACACAATGAAGCGCAAAAATGAGAGATCCACACCGCTGATCTTCTCGGAATGAAGAAAATGTTCCCACATTCCCAAAGAACCGATAACGATATTGGGTTTTACCTTAAGTATGGCTTTCCCGATCTTTATAAAATCATATACCTGGTGGATGAACACCTTCTTACCGCAATATAACGGCATATGTATATTGCTCGCAAATCCCGCGCACGCGAATATCGGAAGGAATGTAAGCGATGTTTTGATCTCCGGATCTGAAAGATAATCACGGTATCCGTCATTCAATGTATTCAGATTAAGCGCTCTTGCAGTCTGGATAACATATTTGCGTTCGCCGGTGGATCCGCTCGTGGCAAATATGACCGGTGTATCGGCATCTCCTTTCGTATACACGGTTTTTCCATCCGCTCCGGGATCTTTTTCAAGAAAATCTTTCCAAAGCGAAACAGAAGATATCTTTGAAGATGCCCTCAGATAATGAAAGCCCATTAAGAAACATGCTATTCCCCAGAACATTCTTTTGACAGGCTTCTCACTTTCTATCGGAGATACGATATACAGATCCTTGAGACAGGGTGCCCGGGAGATTACCTGAATATTGCTGGTACAGAGATCCGCGAGGAAGGCGATCTTTGCTCCTGCTTCAGTTAATATCTTCTGATAGTCTTTTGCCGAAAGCCTTACGTCTACCATGACGGGCGTCAGAGAAACATAATTGCAGGCATAGACCAGTGCCACGGATTCCGGACATGTAACCAGTCCGATAACGACCTTATCGCCGGGTTCAAGATACGGTATGGACGCAAGGATCCTTATTATCTTATCCGTCAGGTCCTTAAAGCGCCTGTAATCATAAATAATCGACGAATAGGAGAATACTTCATCCGTATCCTTAAACGTAGTATTTTCTTTTATAAAATCATACAGATTGCAGTCTGCATTATGCGTTTCATTCGGACGGTTCATCATGTTTTTCCTTTAAAACCACGATAACTTCTGCCTTGTCTGTCCACGGAAACATATCCACCGGTCTTGCTATCTGAGCCTCATAACCTTGTGTCATGAAAACCCTGATATCTCTTGCGAGAGTCTCCGGGCAGCAGGATATATAAAGAATTGTCGAGGGCCTGAGTTTTCCACAGGCCCTTATAAACTGCTTTGTGGTCCCTGCTCTTGTCGGATCCAGGATAACGCAGTCGGTCTTTACATGAGCCTTGGCAAGCTTCTCCATATACTCCGTAGCATCACCCAGCACAAAACCGGCATTCTTGACCTTGTTCAGGGACTTGTTCTTAAGAGCGTCTTTATATGCAGATTCATTGATCTCCACGCCCGTTATATTCCCTACATATCCCGCAAACGACAAAGTGGTCGACCCGGTACCGCAGTAAGCATCGATACATGTTTCGTCTCCGTTAAACCCTGCAAGCCTGATCGCTTCCGTATACAGTATCTCGGCCTGGTCATGATTGGACTGCATAAACGAGTCCGCGGATACCCTGAATCTTTTTCCCAGGATAACATCCGTGATGTATCCGTTACCAGTGATCTTCCTGATCTCGCTCTTTCCGAGGATCATCGAATCATGACGCCTGTTTATGTTGATAAGGAGAGTGGTTATCTCGGGATGACGTCTTAACAGTTCGTCCGTAAAGAGCTTCTTTTTATTGAAATAACTGCTGCCGATGACCAGAACGACCATGACTTCGCCGGTCGCATCGGCGGTTCTTACGAGCACTCTTCTGAGATCACCGGTGCCCTTTACTTCATCGTAGATAAGGATCTTGTATTTCTTCGCGATCTCGGCACAGTCCCTGATTATCGCGGATGCGGTCCGGTTCTCGATCAGACAGGAATTAACCTCGACTATACGGTGTGAACCCGATTCGTAAGGGCCGCAGATTATCCGCCCGTTCTTCAACATCTTAAATGCGGAATGGACCTTATTCCGGTAGTACAGGGGATCCTCGCAATGATGGATGGGAAGGACTTCACAGTAAGGCGATAAAAGCCTTTTTACTCTCTTTTCCTTTGCTGCGGACTGCTCTAAATAATTCCGTCCGGCATAAGAACAGCCGCCGCATTTTTTCGCGACAGGACAATCATTTCTTATGCTCATCGCAGCGATGAGCCTGCTCTTGTCAGTCTCCCCGGAAGAACCCATCACGCCTGCCTTTCGGCATTGATCACAACATGTTTAAGAAGTATAGCCGTCGTGATCGATCCGACTCCGCCCGGTACAGGCGATACGGCTTCGGCTATCTGCGATACTTTGTCATAATCAACATCACCGCAGAGTTTTCCGTCATCATCCACGTTCATTCCGACATCGATAACGATCTGGCCTTCTCTTACATATCTTTCGCTGATTATCTTCGCAACGCCGCAGCAGGCAACAATGATATCGGCCCCCTTACACTCTTCAGCTACATTCTGCGTCTTGGTATGGCAGACGGTTACAGTCGCATTCGCGGTCGTAAGAAGGAGGGCGACCGGTTTCCCGATTACGAGACTTCTTCCCACAACGGTAACTTTTTTGCCCCTTGTCTCTATCTGATAATGCTTTATCAGTGCCATTACGGCTTCGGCCGTGCAGGGCGCGCTGCAGTCCTTAACACCGGCAAGAACATTTTCCATATTCCTTATATCCATGAAATCGACATCCTTGCCCGGCTCTATCGTCCTTCTGACATGCTCATCGCTTAAGTTCTTCGGCAGAGGCCTGAATACAAGTATCCCGTGGACCAGGGGATCGTTATTGATCCCGTCAAAAGTATCATCCAGTTCTTCCTGTGACACATTCTCATCGAGAACATGAACATCAACGGTCACGCCTGCCGACTCGAAACGCTTCAGTACGCCTCTCTCATATGCAAGGTCATCTTCTCTTTCCCCGACACGGAGTATGGCAAGCTTGGGTTCTATGCCGTTGCCTTTTAATACTTCAACTCTTTTCCTGAGATCAGCCATGATCTCATCTGCAACTTCTTTACCGCTCAGTCTTAACATATCGATTACCCGCCGATCAGATTATTCTTTACCCGGGCATAAACACCGGAGCAGATCTCCGAAGTCTGCCCGACAAGTTCGTCAGTCTTTTTATTCAGATCATCCGCATATACCCTGTCTTTCATGGACTTGGTATTAATGTATACATTCATGGCGGCTCCTTTGGCAGCTGTCTCACAGGCAGACGCGGCCACGCCGACGTCACTTATTGCAAGCCTGGAACCGATTACTTCAAGGCGCGCCAGCACGAGAGCTGTCTCGTAAGCCTTCTCAACCACTTCGAAAGGAGCGGTGCTGGCATCCTTCAAAACGCCTTCAAGGATCTCATCCCTTCCCGCCTGATCTTTGGGAATTGAATATGCCTTGGCAAGAGGTTCGAAGACCTCTTCATCCTTCTTTCCGAGAGCTTCGAATTCCTTAACGAGCGTTCCGCACTTCGTTATCGCCACTTCGATCTCTTCCTGATATTCGGCGTATTTCTTCTTACCGCTCGTGAGATTGCCGACCATGGAACCCAAGGCCGCAGCTATAGCCCCGCAGACTGCAGACGCTCCGCCGCCGCCCGGTGTGGGACTGCCTGAAGAAAGCTCTGTCAGAAATAGATCTACGGTTCTGTCCTGCATAATTCTTGTATCTCCTTGAAAACCCGTACACGGTTATTATTTACAATCTGAATTCTAAATCAAAGCAACCTGCAAGTCCAATAAACAATTATGACTGTTTCAAAAACGGGGCAGGTCGACGAAACGTTGACGGAAATGGCAATTTTCGTCGACCAAATCGTCGAATCAGGGCAAATTCGACGGAATCGTCGACGATTTTACTGAATATCGTCAACAAATCGTCGACCGGCTCCGGGACGTCCGTAATCCAACCCGCAGAAAGCTTTTAGTCTTCCCGAAAATACAACTTTCCGGGAAATCAGCACCACCCGTCGAACGGGTGGTTTGCACTGAGGCTATAAGCCTCTGTTACCGGCCAGCGCCTAAAGACGCTGGCTTTCACATTCTGTTCAAGCCTTATTGCCTTTGACTCGTAGCCGCCCATGAATGGGCGTTC
>JAZSFQ010000001.1:0-48353 GCA_045532275.1 Saccharofermentans sp.
GTCCGGCTTGCCATGACCAAATCAAGAGAATATCCAGCTGATTAGTCAGATTTTACATCAGAATTTCGCTCAAAAACACCCCTGGTAAGCTTTATCTTAGTTCAAACATATCTGAACTCTAATTTAGTTTTACATTCAACCTGTTTGGGCCTGTTTGGGCCGGCGTTGAAATCCGGTCAAAATGCACTGATCAGGATGTACAGCTTTTTGTATAGCAAAAATGCCTGAAAAACATAGACAAAAACCTGGATTTTAGAGATTTCCAGCTTTTTGTACAGCTTTTTTTCGCGAAAAACCTAGACAAAAAGCTGTACACGGTTTTTCGGGTGAGCATCAAGAAACGCACGCAAACTTACTTAGCCCGGCACCTCAAATCCCGCGACATCGCTTGCTTCTTTGGAGACGACTTCATAAGGAATGCCGTTTCCGTCAAGTAAAGCAAGAAATGCTTCAACGACTGAAGATTCCGCGAATCTCTGCTGGATCGAAAGCGAAATGTTCCCGCCTGCGGCGCCGAGGATGACCATCAGGCCGAATGTGCACGGCGGATGAGTCCAGAATTCTTTCATATACTGCCCGATGGATGGGTATTTCCACTTTCCGGGATAGCTTACAAGATAAGTTATGAAGCCTTCGCCTGCGTTGAACATGGCGGTGAAGATGTCTTTTCTGGAAGACAGAGAAGGATTGTCAGCAAGGACTGAACGGACGACAGTGGCATTAACTGCAAGGCCCGGCACCACTGCTTCTTCTCTGCTCTGGGCGAAAGTCTTTCCGCGGTATACCGTGCCCTGTTTTTCGAGAGGCATAGAACCTATCACTGAGGAATAATTGAAAATGGACATCCCTAGGCAGTTATGGCTGGTCGGCACGGCACCGACCATGGGTCTGGCATTGATAACGTAAGTACTTATTATCGGTTTCTCATGGCCGGGATACAGTGAATCAATGGCTTTGCCCATGAGGATCTCGACCATAGTTCCGGGCGTCGAATCGTTGGTGCGGACGAAGCCGACAAAGGCTTCTTCAGGGATCCTGATGTCCCAGATCACAGGCAGCGAAGACGTGAGGCCGCCGTCAGTCTCCAATGTAAAAGCCGGAGTATAAGACACGTCCGGAACCGGCACGGGATCCATCTTGTCCTGCGGATCTTCCGTCTCTGCATCGATGTCGGAAAAGTCGATCTCTGCTATCTCTTCTATGCCGTAGACCTCTCTGCAGTAATGGTAAAGAATGGCCGCAAGCACCCTGTACATTCCGGTGCCGTCGGTTATTCCGTGGAAAAAATCCAAATATATTGCATCGCCCTGATAAGACACTGCCCACACATGGTAATTGGTCGAAGCTGAATTCAGCACTACTTTGGAATCACTCTCATTAACGGTTATAGGAAGCGGATTATCCTCATATTCATAAGCATCCCCGGTACGGACAAGCCGTCCCGAGAAATACGGAAAACGCGCAGAAGCCTTGGATACAGCTTCAGCCAAGACTGCGCCGTCTATCGCATCAGTAAGCCTTACTTTGAAGCGTACGGTATAATCGACGCCTGCACCGATCGCGCCGTAAACGTGCATCGTATCTCCGGTAGTGATCCTCATCCTGCAGTCCTCCTTTTTGGGGATTCGTAATAGTACCAATTATTGTTGTCTCAAATATGCGGATTTGCAAATTTGAGACACGCCGTCTTTTCAATGTTGTGTCTCAAATTGTTGATTATCATCCCAAAAATGCCAAAATGGGCATTTTGATGTCTCAAACTGATAAAAACAAAAATTTGAGACACCGTTCCGTTTTTATTGAATGTCTCTTTCTTTGCATTTCGAGTATTTGAGACACAATCACTTCATCAACGTGATATCTTCCGCGAAATGCGAAGCAGACACATAAACCTTCCTATACAGCCCGCCTTTATTGACCTTACCGACCCACTCATCCAGCAGAACATCCCCATCAACGGTCAGCACTTTCCCGTCCGTCTCATCAACGTGTGTAAACATCACCGACGGCGAGAAAAAGGACCCATCAACATCCCTGATCACATATTCATTGAACTCATCTTCATCCCCGTGTGGCGCGAACCTCAAAGAGCCCTGCCACTCATTTCGTATATTGGTCTCGTCGGCAAACACCCTACCCTGCGCAAGAAAAACATCTTCATTAGGAAACCTGCCCGCACCGTGCTTCGTGACATAAGTCCTCGTCACATAAACCGCTTCGCAGGGCTCATTAATACCCAGCCGCGAAAGCATCGCATCGGGGTTCGTAAGTCCCGTCCGCGATGACGTAAGATTCGGCGCAAAGGCATTATTCTCTTCGTCTAAAATCAGCCCCTGCGCGCCCTCGAAGATGACGTCGTCGTACGACCTGATCACGTTCTCACCAGCTATGGTAATCAGCTCGCTGTTGCGGCACATCCGCTCGCAGAAGTTGTAAAGGACATTCTTATCAATGATCAGGTCGCCGTATTCGCCCATCGCAGACGGATCGAGAGACAACGCAGCGAGCCGCCCGGGAAGATACTCACTGCGGATAGAAAGAAGTTTCTTATAAAACGCTTCTGCGCCGCCCGAGACTACCTCCAGAGGTGTGATCTTGAATTCGGGAATAAGCGATCTTCTCTTCGCCTCATCGATGCCCATGCCGCAGCTGCCGTGACGGTCTTTGCCGCGCCTGGTCTCGAGGGACATGTTTATAAGGATGTCATCGATATAAGTCAAAGGGCAGTCAGGAGCTGACAATATCTTGGGAACAGCAACACCGAGTGCGGCCAGCGAATCGCGTTCTTCGGATAGCTTATACAGATCCGGCATGAATGTCGGTGCCCAAAAAGTATCTGCGCCCCTGAAAGAACCGGAGGACAGTTCATGGAAGATAAATCTCTTCCCCAAAGCCTCCACCGTATGGCCGGCCTGGGCGCCGCCGTTATGGCGCACGACGATGCAGGAGCGCCCCGACCGTTCGGAACACATCGCAAGATAATCGGTGGCGAGGCCTTTTCCCTCGTCACCGAAATTCTTACCTATAACTGCTTTTATGTTCATTGCCTGCCGCGGGGTCTGCCCGAAAAACCGTAATCCAAAAAGCCGGAGATAATCAGACTTTGATGAATCTCAGTGCAAACTCAATACCCTTTTGGGCGTTTACGGGCCACTGCTTCAGAATCTCGTTTCTGTCCTGACCGTTTACAAGCTGCATGATGGAGATGATGACCATATAGAGATTCTTGACATTTCTTTCATCAACAATGGCCGTACCGTTGGGAAGAAGCTCAAGCCATGTATCGAGTACATCTTTTCTTAAAGGCTTTGTGATGATGTGGAATACATGGTACTTTTCCTGTGCCATCGCAAGAGTCTCTTCAGATGTCAGACGTGATTTGTCTATCCTATCGCCGAAGATCATATCAAAGAAATAATCATTGATCGGTTCCTTGATCGTATCGTCGCCGATCGTGAAGAGGAAGCCTTTCTTGCCTCTCTTCTCCCATGAATCAATGCTCGTATGCTTTGCTGCGAAATACCAGAGCAGCGGGTCGCCGCTGTCGCCCATGCCTCTTAAAGGGATCCAGAGATCAAGGAGCTGCTCGACTATCTTGATGTCAGCCTCGAACTGGGTGACCTGGAGAGCTCCGACGTCACCTGCATTACCGATGGCCGCGCACATGACATGCGGATTGGTAACGGGGTTTTTATCATAGATTTCAGTAAGTGTCTTATTCAGTGAATTCTGTGCGATCTCCTGGGCGAGATAACCCATGGATCCGGTATCGTCGAATCCGATAATGATTGGCGTTGATTCAGGTGAATCGGCGCTGTCCCTTGATTCCCTCACGTTGATGTTCTTTGGATCGTACTTAGGATCCACATCTTTGTTCTTGAAGATGTCATTGACACTCGAAGATGAATTGATTCCCCTGCTGTTCCTGAGCTTATCCCAGTCCTTTGCTTTGTAACTGCCGTAACCCATGTTTTCTCCTTTCGTCAGAAAATGATAGTATTGTTGTCTTTCTTTTTGATCTCGATAAATGAAAGTGATCTCGCGAGCCTCTCGGCCACGTCCTGATCCATTCCCTGAAGCACTTCGTTATGCGTTTTCCCGCCGTTAACGAGCATTATTGCCACGATAAGATCCGACAGGAACGAGATATCCTTTTTGTTGATCGGCGCGGATCTTCCGGGAAGCATGTCGTTCCAGTACCGGAAAACTTCTTTGTCGCTTACTGTGTCATTCTCGATATAAAGATGGAAGATATCGTACTTGAGGCTGACCTCCCTGATGAGCTCTTCGTTGGAAAGAGTGTAAGGAATGTCGTCGCCAAACGCCTTTGAGATCTCATTTCGCGAAAGGTCCGCATGACACTTGTCATCACCTATCGAGAAAAGAAGTCCCTTCTCATTCCTCTTCTCATTGCAGTCTGTGGATGTATGCCTTGAAGCAAAATACCAGAGCAAGTTATAGGATTCGCCGCCGTTGCCGCCTCCGCCGCCTTCAAGGCACAGCGTCATGAGCTGCCTTACCATCCGGATATCGGACTCGAACTGTGTGACCTGCAGAGGATAGCTGTCGCTCTTTACGTCGCCGACTGCAGCGCAGAGCACCTGCGGATCTCTTACCGCCTTATTGCTGAGAATAGTTGTGATCAGTTTATTCAGCGAATTCGTGGCGATCTCTTTTGCGAGATAACCCATGGAAGCCGTGACGTCGAATCCGATTATCACCGGTGTGGACTTCGGAGAATCCGGGTTGTCCCTGCTCTCCCTGGTCTTAACGTAATCACTCCTTACGGAAGTGCTCGCAGCCTTGCTGTCAAAGATCTGGACAGCAGTACTGTCTCCCGACAGCTTTCGGCTGCTCCTTAATGCCATCCAGTCAGCGGCGCGGTAACTTCCCCTTCCCATCAGTTGCCGTCCTGCTTTCCGTAGATATCGGAATCTTCTTTATCCATCTTTATGAATTTGCGCTCGCCGAATGCCTTTATAAGCATTTCGTCCCAATAAGCGAAATCCTCATATGCATCGATCTTCGGACTCGAATTGATGAAGTCCAGAAGGGCCTGCGGCGTATCAGGCGTCACATCCTCTGTCTCGAGCAGGGCCTTTGCGGTATTGCGCAGTCCCTTGAGATTGGCTGAAGACGACAGGCCGCTCATATTCTTCTGCCCGACATCCCACCAGTTGCAGTAAAGGCACGCCGTGTGATTATTCGGATTGATATATACCGTATCGACATCGATCTCAGGGTGGACCAGGCCGTTATATTCAAGGACGCAGCAGAGATTTTCGAGCCTGCTTATGATCCATGCGATATGTCTGCCTCCGAGCTTGCCGAAAAGCCTTAGCGGATACTCCTCTTCCCTCTTGTTGATAACGACAAGTGATGTATCGTCATTAAGCATAAAAGCGCCGGTAACACGCGGGAAAAAGTCAGATAATGTTCTTGTATCAGCAGAAGGATAATCAAGAGAAGATACCATCCTTCTTAAGTGCTCGGCCTTGCCGTTCATGCCGCTCCTGAAATGGAACGCGATATTTCTTCTCGTGACATAAACATCGGCGCATTTGTCGCTGTAGGAATAGAGATATTTAAGCTCGATGCACTGGCCTTCCGTTGTGGTGAAAGTTATCGCATCCGCGTTCTCCCAAAGGGCTTCGTCTCTCTTCTTTTTTTCTTCATCACCGGATGAAGAATCGATCATCTGTCTGTAGAAGTTTCTGTAGTAATCGGTGTCCTTGTGATCGAGCACATAAGAAGTTCCGCAGAACCTGCAGTGCGCGGTCAAGGAAGAAACGTCGTAGATCATTATGCTTCCGCAGTTTTTGCAATTCAGATTACGCATATCCTTTGGTCCCCTTTATAAGCGTCTATTCATAATATACCAAATATATTTGATTTGCGGAAACCGAACCCTCTACTGTTACCTCATCCAGACGCGCATCTCAGTCTCACCGCGGTTGCCCCAGGTGTAGTAAGGAATCGCCGTAGCCTCGCAGGGTGTTAACGCGGGCGGAGTATCCGGATACAGCTCATCACTGTCATCTTCGCGGAACGCCTTAACAGAGATCTTGTCCGCCTGAAGTTCCTCTGAGAAAGAAGACATCTCGGGCTTCGAATCCCTGTCGATCTTAAGTGCCTTTACGCTGCCGTTATCAGTTCCTTCAAAGCAGTAGACCAGCGGTCCGCGGCGCAGCGCGACCATGCCTGCAGTCCTCGGAATGCGCAGTGATGAATATATAAATGCAGGCGCGTCATCGAGCTTCAGTTCTATCTCCGAAGCGCCGTCGATATCAAGATAAATGTATCCGTTTTTGAGCTCCGCGTTCAGCGCTTTTCCGTCCCTGACGATCTCATATTTTCTGCTCCATCCCGGCACATGGACCGCAAGTCTGCCCTTGCCTTTTACGGTATATTTCACATCTGTCTTGTGCGGATAATCCGTCTTGCAGATAAGCTCCACTCCGTTCCTGAAAGTTACTTTTCCCGAAGCGATCATGTGGCAGTACGCGGTATCTTCATTCTCACCGTACGCGTACTTGCCGAAAGACTCGATCAGCCTTGCGACGTTCGGCGGACAGCAGGCACACTGGTACCATTTAGGCCTTACCGGAAGATCGTGTTTGTGCGTGGCAGCGACACCTGAGATCCCGGGATCGACTTCCAGGGGATTAACATAGAAGAACCTCTTTCCATCAAGCGCCATCCCCGCGAGAACGGTATTGTAGAAAGCCCTCTCCATTACATCTGCATATTCGCCCGAGACCTCTTTCTCGAGCATGCGCGAAGCGAAAAACATCAGCCCGACAGAAGCGCATGTCTCCGCATAAGCGGTATCCGGAGGGAGATCGTAATCAACGGTAAAGGCCTCTCCCAGCACGGTCGAGCCGATGCCGCCGGTCACATACATCTTGCTGTTAACGATATTCTTCCAAACACGTTTACACGCTGCCATCAGTTCTTCGTCTTCAGTCTCTGAAGCAAGGTCTGCCATACCTGCATAAAGATAAACTGCCCTGACAGCATGACCCACAGCCTTCTCAATTTCGCGCAGCGGCCTGTCGCACTGCCTGTACTCCCTGTCGCCCTCATTTCTCGGATTGGAATTCCACACGCTCCAGGTGCGGTTATCGGCCTCCCTGATAAAGAGTTCCGGATCCTGACCGCGCTCGTCGATAAAATGCCTGCAAAGTTCCAGAACGCGGCTGTCGCCGGTCAGTCTGTAGAGCTTCATCAGCGCAATCTCTATCTCCGGATGCCCCGGCACGCCGGGATTTTTCTGAACGACAAAATGATCGTAGATATGCTCCGTGTTCCTGATCATGACATCTAACAGATCACGTTTTCCGGTAGCTTCAAAATGCGCGCAGGCGGCCTCGATGAAGTGGCCTGCGACATAGAGCTCATGGGCTTCGTGAAGATTTGTCCACCTCTTGTCACGGTCCTTGACCGTAAAATATGTGTTGAGATATCCGTCTTTATCCTGGGCAGCGGCAATAAGGCTGATGACGTAATCCAGCTCTTTTTCGAGCGCGGGATCAGGCGTATTCATGAGCGAAAATGAAGCTGATTCGATCCACTTCGCAACATCGCTGTCCTGGAAGACCATGCCGTAAAAACCGTCGCCCGGATCTTCGCCGCGAAGAGCTTTTCCCGCATTGATGAAATTCGCTATAGCGTGACTCTTCTCCGTGTCCGGAGCCTTGTCCCAAAGGATCTTCTCCTGCCACGGGATAACGGTTTCCGTAACGAGTTTCTGGTACCTGCCGATAAAACCTGATGCTTTGTAAGCTGTCTCCGAGATCTGGTCCTGAATTTTCATAGTATGCACCGTCCCTTCAGTGTCCTAGGACGATTATACTGTTACTTGACGATATTTTTTACCCAGATGCCTGATTTTACGAACACGAAAGCAATAGAGCATTTGATGACCTCCATGCCGTTGACGATCGCCAGCATCCATGTAACGTTCATGTCCGTGAATCTGCTCAGGCAGAATGCGAGCGGCACAACTATGACCCATGTGTACACGCTGTCGAAAAGCACCGTGATAAAGGCATTTCCGCCTGATCTGATGATGAAGTACGAAGCGTGCGTGTAAGAGCAGAAAGGCATCATGACCGCAGAGATCAAGATAAAGACCGTCGCCAGATGTCTTATGTAGTCAGAGGTGTTATAGAGCAGCGGGAAAAACGGCGAAACCGCGGCAAGGAGCAGTCCGAAGATCAGTCCGCACAGCACGGTGACCATACGCATCTTGCCAGCTTTCTCTTTCGCGCCTTCCAGTTCTCCCGAACCCAGGATGTGTCCCATCATGATGCCGACAGCTTCGCCCATGGCAATGAAAGCCACTGCCATGAGATTCCATATCGTCGACTGGATATTAAGCGCAGCAACCGCATCAAGGCTCCTGTAAGAATAACTCTGGTTGATGGTCGTCATTCCGAGTGACCATAAGGTCTCATTAGCCATGAGCGGCAGGGCTTTCTGCAGGAACCTCAGAGCGAGTTTTCCGGGGATCTTAATAGTCTTGAACGCACCCTTTATGAAAGGGAAAAGATCCGAATGCCTGCCGGTATAGATCACAAGTATTCCGAGCTCGACAAATCTCGAGATAACCGTGGCAATAGCGGCACCTGAAGCGCCGAGGGCCGGAAGTCCGAGGTGACCATAGATCAGAAGATAGTTGCCGACAAGGTTTACGAATATCGCGACAAGGGACGCAAACATCGGAACTTTTGTCGATCCCAGATCCCTCAGAGTACCCGCATAAGCCTGCGTTATACCGATCGGGACAAGGCTTATCAGGATTATGTTCATGTATTTAACGCCAATCTCAAGCGTCTCGGCAGCATCAGCAGGATCGCCTTCTCCCAGCAGGAAAAGATTTATCAGATTGCGGGAGAATATTGCCAGAACCGCAACGCAGACAGCGGCAAGGAAAGTATTGAAAATGATCTTGAACTGGAACGTATGGCGGATACCGTCATCGTCACCGCTTCCCTTATACTGGGCAGTGAAGATACCTACTCCGGCAGTCGCGCCGAAGATAACAAGATAGAAAACAAAGATCAGCTGGTTTGCGATAGCAACACCAGAAAGCGCATTAGTACCGACCCTCCCGATCATGAGATTGTCGAGAAGGTTAACAAAGTTCGAAATGCCGTTCTGGATCATCATCGGAATGGCGATCTTTAGCAGCTTTCTGATATATTCTCTGTCTCCATTAATGCCTGTCATTATTATTTCTTTTATTTGTCGGTTCGAGAATTGTATCAGAATAATAGATAAAAGCAATAGAAATTCTCCTGCATCTGAGATACCGGAGTGTAATGACAATCGCCATTATCAGCAAGCTGCCTGAACACCAAGACACAGATCGGACGACGGTAGTCAAGGGCGAAACATTCGTAAGAATGTGCCGCCAGGCACCCTTGACGACCTAAGGCAGGTCAACATTTACACTCTATAAAACTCAGTCTCTGGAAGTCTTTTTCGCTTTCTTCTCGAGGTACATTGCCTTATCGGCCTTATTCATGCAGTCGGCGACGTCGTGCCACTTCGTGAGTTCGCTGGTTCCGATGCTGGCGCCGATCTCAAACTCATATTTGGCCGACTGGTTGACACTCTTAATCAGGTTCCTGACGTTCCTGATGAACTTGCCGACCCTGCCGACCTCCGAGAGGATGAGGACCGCTACAAATTCATCGCCGCCCATCCTGGCAACAAACTCGCCGGGATTCAGGGAGCTTTCGATGATAGAGGCCGTTTCCTTGATGGCATCGTCTCCGGAATTATGTCCGAAGTTATCGTTGATCAGCTTGAGGCCGTCCATGTCGATGGAGACGACTGCAAGCTCCTTTTTGGCTTTGCCGTCATTGTCAAACAACCCGGACAGCTTCTGTTCGTAACCGCGGCGGTTAAGAACGCCCGTAAGAGGATCCCTGATATAAAGGCTCATTACATCCGATATACCGAAAAGCTTGCTGTAAAGCTCGAGCTTATTAAGGTTCTGTCCGACCTGCGACAGGATATATTCGATCTTGAAATTAATATATGTCGGGCAGCCCGTATCAACATCGAGGACAGCATAGCCGTATATTTCATTCTTGTATGAGAGCGAGAAAAAGATCAGCGTGCCTTTGTCCATATCATTGATGCGGTCGGGAAGGAGTTTATCGCTGGGGTACGGAACGTCTTCAATTACATTATCTCCCCTGTTGCGGTAATAACCGACCATGACCCTGTCGTTTTCCCTGTATCTGCAGAAGTAACAGGATCTCACGCTCTCGACTTTCTTGAATTCGTCAAGCGAAGCCTTTATCAGCTCCTCTTTCGTAAGAGTTCCTTCGAAAAGCGCGTTCATGACAACGAATTCCCTCATGTCATCCATTGAAACGGAGGATGCGACGTTCTGCTCGCAAAGCGCCCTGTAGGTATCTCTGTTCTTCTCTTCTTTTCCGGTGCTCTCGCGCAAAATGAGACTCGATGCGACGGAAACGTTATACTCCGGTTCCTCTCCCCTTTCGAGCGCTTCAAGGATCTTCATGGCGGAATGGACGAAATCGGCTTCTGCCATCTCGATCGTGGTGATCGTCGGGACATGCGTCCGGGATTCGATAGCATTATCGACGCCGCTTATCAATGTATCTGCAGGGATGGAATAACCTCTCTGGATCAGCTCGTTACAAAGAGCGATCGCCTCATAGTCATTGGAACAGATTATGGCTTCAGGAAGGGATCCGTCTTCTTTGATGAAGTGATCAGCCATCTCCGGGCCCTGGGTGATCCAGTAATTGCCGTGAAAAAACTTATCTTCATCCACTTCGTAGCCGGCCTCTGCCATGGCGTCTTTGAAGCCGAGTATTCGTTCGTGAGAATCGGCAAGCTCGTCCATGCCGGTGACAAATCCTATATCACCTGTTTTGCATTTCGAGATAATGTATTTGGAAATCTCATACATCAGCTTTCTGTTGTCGGGAAGGACATTATAAAAGCCGGGGATCTCTGCCCTTAAACATACAACCGGAGGCGCCTCGGTATCGGTCAGGAGTTCCTCGACAAGATCTTTTGCCATGCCCTCATGGATCAGGGTGTCATAGCACAGGATGATGCCGTCGTAATCGTGGACATTAGGAAGATTCAGGATGCTCTTAAAACCTATGATGTGCAGCGGATTGCTGGTCGTGATCGAGCATGTTCCGAACACATCGATCTTATGCCCTTTTTCTTTGGCATATTCATCGAGGTTCTTTATGATAGACAGAGAATAATCCCTGTATATGTCGCCTATAAAAACACAGATCTTCATAAAGTTATTATACTAGGCACTTCTTGAGCCTGTAAACTGTTATTTGACGGTGTTTCTAGGCAGGGATGCGGGTTTTCTTTTCCTTGTAAAGAGCCTCATCCGCCTCGGTCAGCGCAGACTGGAATTCGGTAATGCCACCCATGTAATGCGAGTAACCTATGCTGGCGGTGAGCTCATATTTCGAACCGGCTTCATCGTTCAGACGGATGAGCGTGGCCTTGATGTTGGAGCACAATTCTTTTACAAGTTCCTCGTTGTCAGTCTTCGCAATAATAATGAATTCATCACCGCCGTAGCGTGCGATAAATGTCTTGAGCACATTCCCGGAACAGGCGCTTTTCAGTGCGTCAGCCGTCCTCTTAAGAGCGATATCGCCTTCGACGTGACCGAACTGGTCGTTGATGCTCTTGAACTTATTGAGGTCGATCATGAGCACGTAGCGCATGGTCTTTTCACTGCTCTGTTTAGACGATTCGCCCGCGATGTATCTCTTAAGCTGGTTCCTGTTGTTAAGGCGCGTGAGCTCATCGATCGAGACCTGGTCATTAAGGGAAACGATATAGACATAGAACATCATGATCGCGCACCCGAAACAGAATAGCGGAACGCCGTTCGTAACGGTCTGCAGGATCCCGAATACCATGATCAGGATCGGATAGACTGCGCAGGCAAGATACTGTGATCTGACAGCGTAATTTTCTTTCCTGAAAGATCTGACAAATGACCTTACTGAACCTATAGCAACGTAAGTATTGGGCACGAGCAGGAAGCAGATATTGTAGGCTTCCGTCATATTGTTGTTCTCATCCATCATGAACGACGGGGCAAAGACGAACAGGAGTACCGTGATCAGTCCCGAGGCCATTGCCGGTACCATGACTATCATCCTCTGCTTTGTCCCGGTGATATATTTTTCGCCCTGCGAGAGCTCGACATAAACGAACCAGCCGGAACAGATGATGCCGAGTATAAGGGCATTCGTGATATTGACGATCGCCGAAGACACAGGCGTGTTGGGAATCTTTTCCTCGACGACCAGGACCCAGACTATGTCGCTGATAAAATACAGGATGTGGCTTATCGTGATATTGATGAAAATGAGCTGCTTTGCCTGTCTGCCGACAGCGCGCATTTCTCTCATAAGCATCACCCCGAAAATGACGATGCATACGATATTTGCCTCAATATAGAAAAATGTATAATCCATATCCATACACAGATTTTATCATGGTTATTTTAGCGTTTTGTTAACTGCGTGTTAGAAAACAGGTATATTTCAGTCTGAAAAATGAACAATGCCGGCTTAAGTAAAAAGCCATGCCGCAGTCTCTTCTACACTTATTACGGCTTCTTCCGTCACCATTGAAGGATCTTTCAAAGGAACGATGCGCGCAAAGCCTGCCTCGATGCAGCGCTCCCAGCCGTTACCCAAGACACCCGTGATACCGTATACAGGCTTCCCGTATTTCTTTGCATTCTGAAGGATCTTAAAAGGTGCTTTGCCGTTAACGGTCTGGCTGTCCATCCTGCCCTCGCCTGTTATGACGATGTCGCAATCCTTTATCCTGCTCTCCGCCCCGGTGATATTCATAACAATGTCGGCTCCGGACATCAGCCGGGCCCCCAGAAAATTCTTCAGGGCAAAACTCATTCCGCCTGCAGCTCCGGTTCCTTCTTCGAACGGGTCAAAACCTGCTGTCTCCGCATAGTGCATCAGCCAGCCGTCCATCTCCTTACATGCCTCTTCCGAAGCGCCCTTCTGCGGTCCGTAAACAAAACTTGCACCTTCAGGTCCGCATAAAGGATTGGTTACGTCACATGCCACGGTGATATCAAGATCCCTTCCTGTCAGACCCGAAAGATCGATCGAACAGAGGTCCTTAAGACCTGCCGCGCCTGGTCCTATGATGTTGCCGTCCTTATCCGTAAGTCTTGCGCCCAGGGCCTGAAGCATTCCCGCACCGCCGTCATTGGTCGCGCTTCCTCCGATGCAGATCACAAGTTTTTCCGCACCGCACGCAATAGCATCTGCCATCAGTTCTCCGGTGCCGTAAGTGGTCGTGATATAAGGGTCGCGGTCTTCCTGATCAATGAGAGTCAGACCTGATGCTTTCGCCATTTCTATGAACGCCATGCGGGTCTTTGGATCGTAGATATAATCCGCATTAACGGGGACATTAAGAGGACCTCTTACGGTAAGTGTTTTCGCGATTCCGCCTATATATCCCGCGATCGCATCGACAGTTCCCTCACCGCCGTCAGCCAAAGGAAGTACGATGATCTCCGCATCAGGATGCATTCTTAAGATACCGCGTCTGACGGCATTTCCGGCCTGCAGCGAAGTCAGGCTTCCCTTGAACGAATCCATGGCGATGACTATCTTCATTTTCCCTCCGAAAGACAGAAAGATATTTGTATTATACAATGTGATTTACCGGGTCACTTACAGTGAGTGCCCGGAGATTTATAAGTATACGGAGGTACATGTCATGGGCAGAGTAGATTTCGGAGCACATCCTATCATGTTCCCGCAGCCGGTCCTCATCATCGGCACATACGATGAGAACGGCGTCCCCAATGCAATGAACGCAGCCTGGGGGATCACTACGGATTTCAAAGAGATAACCATCAGTCTTGGCGTGCATAAGACCACGAAAAACCTCGCGGTCCGCGGCGCTTTTACGGTCAGCATGGCTACCGAGGACTATGTGGCTGCCTGTGATTATGTCGGGATCGAATCCGCAGACAAAGTTCCGGACAAGTTCGCGAGAGCAGGCTTCCATGCGACAAAGAGCGCTTTTGTCGATGCGCCCCTGATAGATGAACTTCCCATGGCGCTGGAATGCAGAGTGAAGAGCTTTGAAGACGGCATCCTCATAGGCGAGATCGTTAATGTCTCCGCTGACGAGAGCGTTGTCACCGACGGCAGGATCGACCCGAAAAAGCTGAAGCCGATCACTTTCGATCCCTGCAATAACGCATATATCGCACTGGGTGAGAAAGTCGGCGATGCCTTCAAAGACGGCGCGGCGCTGAAGTAAGCATCTTTCACAAAATAATAAAGGCTGCCGCGCTGAAAGAATCGTGGCAACCCCCGTTATTATAGTACCGCCCGGAAAAACAGGCGGCTTAAAAACTGCACAAATCGAAAGGCTGTTTTTGATCAAAATTGAATTAGCACTCTCACCTTGACAGTGCTAATTTTCGTTTTATAATCCAAGGCGAACAAAGGAACGAAGATCACCAGATCAGACCTCCGCTCTAATGCTCGGATAACAACGATCAAAGGAGATGATTATTATGTTGATGTCCGGATTATTTGGAGAAGATTTGTTCGATGAGTTTTGGGACTTCCCTACGCATGAGCTGGCTAATATCGATAAGCACCTCTACGGGAAGAATGCGCGTAACCTGATGAAGACCGATGTCCACGAGACCGACGAGAATTTCGAGATGGATATGGATCTTCCGGGCTTCAAGAAAGATCAGATCAACGTTAAGCTCGAAGACGGTTACCTCACCATCAGCGCTGCCAAGGATCAGGAGACCGAGAAGAAAGGCAGAAAAGGCAAGATCATCCGTCAGGAGAGATATTGCGGAAGTATGCAGAGGAGCTTCTATGTCGGTGACGCTGTAAAGGTCGAAGACGTTAAGGCCAGATTCGAGGACGGCGTCCTCAGTCTCTCTATTCCGAAGAAGGAATTACAGGCACTTCCGCCTGCAAATAACACAATAGCCATAGAAGGCTGAACGGAAGTTTAAGGAACAATTACTAAGGGGCTGTCCGCTGAAGGCAGCCCCTTTATAATTTGTAAAGTCAAAAAATACACAGGTGTCTCAAAATTTCAATAATCGGAATTTGAGACACTGATGCGTTAACTCAAATTATCAAATTTCGAAAATTGAGATACAAAAACCCCACTTTTTTTGAATAATAGCTGAAAAACCGGGAATTTGAGATAACAGTGGCAACAGAATCTGTGTCTTAAAATTCGATTTTTCCGAATTAGAGACACCTTTTTCCCTCTATCCGGATCCAGTGATCAGAATCCCTTATCGACCATGTTCGCCAGATCTTTATAGGTGTAAAGCCACATATCGGCCGAGCCTATCGTGATCTTGATAAGGGCATTTCCCGAAGGATTGATATCGGAACCATCGATGATCACGTGACAGGTGCTCGCATCGCTGGTCTTATAACAAAATGCTCGTCGGCCTGAATCCAGAACGAATTCCTCATCGATCCTTCCGGATTCTGTTTGGAGAGCATCTTCATATGTGGTGTCACCGCTCTGGACCATAACGTGGAGATAGCACTCTGTCGGGCTGCTGCCTACAAGGAAAAAGTTACCGCCCTGGCCGGAATACGTGATAATGTCGCTGTCGTAAGTGAAAGTATATGTATCATCACCCGAACCGCGGAGAGTTATGTTCTCAAGCGCGCTGACTGTTGAGACAGCCGGTTCGGTCTCTTCCGTAACAGTACTTTGCTGGGCAGTTTCAAACGGTGCCATGGTCTGGATAACAGTCGCCTTGGGACGGTTATCGCAGGCAGTCGCGGCAAGCATTAAGCAGGCAACAAGGACTAGTGCTGTCGTTCTTTTTTTCATGGTCATACCCCATATCATGATCATATCCGTTAAACCTGACGCTTCAATTATACCTTAATTGAAGGGTCAGAACGGAATGACTTTCAGGTTATAATACTGCTCACGATTCCTGCCGGCAGTCTTTTGTCATGGCAGAAGCATGAATAAGCGGAGGCGGAACAGCATGAGGTTGTTCAGATCTTTGCCCCGCAGTTATCACAGAAGTTGTTTCCGGGCTGGAGAGGCGAGCCGCAGTGTCCGCAGAACTTCGGCTGCGTGACGGCCTGAGCCTGCTGTACCGGAGCTGCCTGAAAAGGGGCCTGCTGTACCGGAGCACCATTCTGGAACTGAGCCTGCTGCACCGGAGCAGCATTCTGATAAGGCGCATAAGTCGACGGATCAACCGGGACATTATATGTGCCCAAAAGCTGTCCGTCGATACTGACGGGTATTCCTGCCGCAGGGTTCTCGGGAACCGATTTCGGATCTACATAATTGCCTTTCGGACCGAATTTCGCACAGAGAAAAGATATGAGCGCACCGATTCCCGCGAATCCGTATCCGAATAAAAAGTAACCGTATTCTATTTCCGTCATGGCTCCGATGACAAATCCGACGAGCTCTAATCCGACCCACAGAATGATCGTAAGCGCAATAAATCCGCCGGGCCTTCTTCCTCTTGCCAGCGCGTTCTTCTTGTTTGCCTTGCAAAGCATCATGATACCGAAAATCTCTAACATAAAACGTAATCCCCTTCTGTTTGTTAATTAGTCAACCGAACAAATCTGCTGATGCAGATTTTAACATTTTCGAAATAGAATTGTGTAACCTGTTAATTTAATGTTTTGTTATAAGTCTAATACTCTGTTTCAGGGGGTGTTCTCATGGATAAACTGTTCCATCTTAAACAGAACGGAAGATATCAGAGCCTTAAGCTGAGCATCAGAAATATTCTTTCCCATAATCAGATTTCCATGAAAAATCTTTTATGAAGTTTTCTTAACACTTTTCGAAAACCAAGAGGCTGCCTCAACGAGACAGCCTCTGAAGAATCAAATTTATCTCACTCAGATCAGTCCGCCGAGGTCTTCGCAGTCGTAACCCAAAGCAAGCGCAACATTCTTATTGACGATCTTGCCGTCGTAGCAGTTAACACCTGTAGCGATAACGGGATTTGCCTTGCATGCGTCCTCGAGACCGGACTTGGCGATCTCAAGACCATAGCGGAGAGTAGCATTCGTAAGTGCGATCGTGGATGTTCTCGGAACAGAGCCGGGCATATTGCCTACGCAGTAGTGAACGACGCCTTCCTCAACATAAACAGGATCGTCGTGTGTAGTAACGTGTGAAGATTCACCGCATCCGCCCTGGTCGATGGCAACATCTACGAATACTGCACCGGGCTTCATCTCGGACAGATACTTGCGCTTGAAGAGCTTGGGCGTGGAGCCGCCGGGGATAAGCACGGAACCGATTACGAGGTCTGCATCCTTGACTGCTCTTTCGACGTTGGAGTCGTTGGAAACGAGTGTCTGGATGTGTGATCCGAATCTGTTGTCGAGCTCTTCGAGTCTCTTAAGGTTTACATCAAGGATAGTTACGTTTGCACCCATGCCGACTGCGATCTTGCATGCGTTCATGCCGACCGTGCCGCCGCCGAGGATTACAACGTTTGCCTTAGGTGTACCTGGAACGCCGGCAAGGAGGATTCCTTCGCCGCCGAACTTCTTCTCGAGATATTTCGCGCCTTCCTGAATGGAGAGACGGCCTGCGATCTGGGACATAGGAGCGAGGCAAGGAAGTGATCCGTCCTTCTCCTGGAGAGTCTCATAAGCAACGGCTTTCACCTTGCCTGCGAGAAGAGCTTCCGTCTGCTCTTTGTCTGCTGCAAGGTGGAGATATGTATAAAGTATGAGTCCGTCTTTGAAGAAAGGATATTCTTCCGGCAGGGGTTCTTTTACTTTTACCATCATGTCAACGAGAGCCCATACTTCGGCGGCATTATCGATGAGCGATGCACCGGCATCGATGTACTCATTGTCCGTAAAACCCGAACCGACGCCTGCGCCCTTTTCCATGTAGACATGGTGGCCGGCGGCAACATAAGCCTTGACGTTGTCAGGTGTAAGTCCCACGCGGAACTCGTTGTTCTTGATCTCTTTTACGCATCCGATCTTCATGTTCTGTATTCCTCCCGATTTGATTGTTCTTTTAACCGAACATTTATCATTATAAAGCATATTTGAGATAAATGTTTTCTAATCATTAACAACATGGCCTTTATCGCGGGATATACTATAAGAGTAAGTCATCAAGGAGGAACCGCGGATTGGATTTTGCCAGGATCAAAAGATTCACATACATAATCAACAGCATCATCATGTTCCTAGTTATCGCGCTCGCGGGATTCTTTTTCCTATGCGGAGCAACGATCCTCATCTGGTTCAGCATACCGACTCTATTGGTCTATGTCTTAGGCTATATCCTGATCACCAAAGACCGTCTCGATATTTATGTAAGGCTCGTATATTTCTGGATAACCCTTTACATGTGCTTATGCTCGGTGTGCCTCGGATACAAATTCGGATTCCACCTTTATTGCCTCTCGATGATCCCAATTATCTTCTACACGGAATATATGGCTGATAAGCTCGGCAAGACCAGAGTAAATGCATTCGTCGTCAGCGGCATCATCGGGATCTGTTATCTGATCTCTACGGGATATACGTCGATCGCCGGTCCGATATATCAGATCGACAGTATGCTGGCAGGCGCTTTCTGGGCATTTAACTCCGTGATAGTCCTCGCCTTCCTGGTATATTATTCCAGACTGATGTTAAGCCTTATCGGCGATTACGAGAATAAGCTCCGTGAGACTGCCCACACCGACCGCCTGACAGGTCTTTATAACCGTCATTTCATGATGACCGAACTCGAGGCTTCCATGAAGGATGCCAAGTCCCTCTTTGTCGCGATGATCGACATAGACGACTTCAAAATGATCAACGACAAATACGGTCACAACGCAGGGGATTACGTTCTCGTCAACGTCTCGCGGATCATGCGCGAAATCTGCTCTGACTGCAGGATCTCGCGCTGGGGCGGCGAGGAATTCCTGATCCTTTTTTCGAACAGAACGCGCGAAGACGTTCTCACGCTTACCGAATCTCTGAGAAAGAGGATAGAAGCCGAAGATTTTGTTTATGCCGAAGATCATATAAGAGTCACGATAACGACCGGCCTCGGCGGTTACACGGCAGACACTTCCGTTGACCAGTGGGTAAAGACCGCCGACGAAAACCTCTATATCGGCAAGAAATCCGGGAAGAATAAGGTCGTCAGCTGAAGGCTTTTTCGGACTTTACGAAGTGATATAATTTTTTTAATAGTCTGCAGGAGGAACGCGGTATGCCTTTTTGTAACAAGTGCGGTACGAGAATAGAAATTGACGATATCTTTTGCCCGGAGTGCGGCGCCCGGGTCGGAGGTGCGGATGCATCATATTCCCCGGCTCCGTCGGTTGCTGAGTTTTCTGAAGATCAATCTGAGCCGTTGACTCCCGCTTCCCCGATTCCGTCTATGACAAAAGAGGAAAGTATCGTACTGGCCGAGAAACTCAAGAAAGAGTACAACAATCTCGAGAAGATCCAGAAAGAGATCGACGAGAATCAGGAGATCATCTCCAAACCGGTCACTCCTGCCAAGCGCCACTCCGCTTTCAAATATTTCTGGCCGTATCTGGTATCTTCTGTAATAGTAGGTAATGCAGGCTGGATAACGGGCTTATTTGTCGTAGCCGCCACAAGATCAGGTGAACTCTATTCAACATTCGCCGTCGGAGGCGTAGTTCTTGCGATAGTACTGACTATCATCGGAGCCGTAACCTCAAAAAGCCGAAGGAACGAACTGAATGCCAATGCCCAGCGGGCAGAGCGTGACAGACACAGGAGACAACAGGTTCTGACGGAAAAAAACAAAGAACTCAGGACACGATATACTTCAACGAAAAAACGTCTCGAACAATATAATAGTATTGTTCCCCGCGAGTACAGGGACGCACGTCACATGGACCGCGTCAGGATCTTGCTTCAGACCGGAAAAGCAGAGAATTTTGCCGAAGCGATCAAAAACCTTTAAGGCGGTTCAAAACTGAAACAGCATCATGCGGGACAGACCCCGCGGCTGACATATATTCCTTAATTCCGATATGTTATAATCTCTCCATTGTTTTTGGGGAGGGAATATTATATGGCTTTTTGCAGCAAGTGCGGTTTTAGAATCAATGATGAGGCTTTCTGCCCTATGTGCGGCGAAAAGACCGAACGCTTTGAGGCTCCTTCCGGCGAGCCTGTATCAATGTCAAAGGAAGAAAGCATTGCGTTTGCGGAAATGCTAAGCAAGGAATATGGCGAACTCGAAAAGATGAGCACAGAGATCAACGAGAACAAAACTGTCATCTCCCAGCCTATTCCTTCTGTAAAGCATCATGCGGCATTCAAGTTCTTCTGGCCGTATCTCGTCGCTGCCGTTGTCGCCCTCAACGTGTTTTATATTATAGGATATGCAGCCCTGCTTATTTCCAAGGCTGCCGGCTTCTTATATGTTATGGTCCTCATAGGCTTTATTGCTGCGATCATATTGTTAATCGTCGGCGGCAAGACCGCAACGAACAAAAGAGATTCCCTGAATATCCAGGTCGATCACGAGGTGCAGTTAAAGCGGAAGAAATACAGGGAACTGCAGGAAAAGACCACTACACTCCAGAACAAGTATTCAGTAAAGAAATCCAAGCTCGAAAAATATAACGGGATGGTTCCCCTTCAGTTCAGGACAAGCCGTCACATGGACCGCGCCAAAGCTCTGATCCTGACAGGCAAAGCGGAGAACTTTTCCGAAGCTGTCGCTCTCCTTCCGAATAACTGATCCTGATGAACGTTGATCTGCGCAATCCAATAGATGCCTACATAAAGAACCAGTACGGCGCAGCTCCGGAATTTCCCTGGCCGCGCTACAACGATCACGCCGTTTACCGCCATACGGAAAACGGCAAATGGTTCGCCCTGATAATGAACGTCGGCCGTGACAAATTAGGGATGTCCGGAACTTCTGCTGTTCCGGTGATCAATCTGAAGATTGACGATGTGATCCTCCACGATATGGTGATCCGCGAAGACGGCATCATGCCCGCATATCACATGAACAAGCAGCATTGGATAACGGTCCTGCTCGACGGAACCGTGTCCGAAGACCGGGTGCGTTCGCTTCTCGATATCAGCTATAATGCCACAGCCCCAAAACGCCGCAGAAAGGCTGTGCGCGAACCCAAAGAATGGATCATTCCCGCCAATCCGAAGTTCTATGATGTCGAGGGTGCTTTTGCGAAAGATAACATCATCACCTGGAAACAGGGCGCCGGCATAATCAAAGGCGATACCGTCTATATGTATGTCGCCGCACCCGTGTCCGCGATCATTTATAAGTGCCGCGTCCTGGAGACAGACATTCCCTACGACTATCAGGATGAGAACCTCACTATTACGACGCTCATGAAGATCGAACTTCTGAAGCGCTACGACCGCGACACATTTACTTTTCCGGTACTCGGCGACGAGTACGGGATCTATGCTGTCAGAGGCCCCCGCGGCGTGCCGTATTCATTGAGTGAAGCGTTAAACAGCTTCTGACTCCGCGTCCCAGATCAGGGCGCTGTCGGGAATCATGTCGTTAAAAGCCGCCAACACCTGGCTTACGAAATAATCCTTGTCAAAATTCGACTTATCGTAAAGAAGAACATATATCACTTCCCTGCCCGGCCTGTATTTCTCTTTCGAAAAAACGAATATCTTTGAGGCCGTTCTTGCTGAATAATCCGGTTTGTCATTCATTCCCAGGATTTCCAGATAAGAACATCTGTCTATCTCAATAAAATTGACGAGATAATCCGGATTGACCGTCTCCTCTGTCTCCGTGAAAAATACTTCTGTCTCATACTTAAATGGAATGCCCATTTCCTTCAGCAGATCGGCACCCATCAGTTCATTTTTGGACTTCAGATCTCCATGCTCACTGACCGTAGGATTATCCGGAATATATTTACCGCATCGTTCAGGCTGTCTGTTGTAGTAATCGTTATTCATAAAATGAGGATCAGCGTACTGTTTTATCGGAAAAACTATTCTCGGAGGAGCAAGTCTGTATCTCGAATTCCAGTCGTTAAGCAATGCATCATACTCGGCCTTCAGATTAAGGTATTCGTTGATCTTTTCAGAGTATATCTTCCCGAGCTTAGATGTAACGTAGAGGGTTCTGGGTTTTTTAGGAGTTAACTTCGGATTATCCGGATCGTAGGTAACGACTACGTTTGCTTTTCCCTTCCTTACATTAAAATGTCCGTGCGGCATTTGCTCCAGTTTCTGCCTTCTGTATTCAAGCTTGACTGCATGAACCTTCATAGGAAAAATAATCTTGTTCATAAGTCCCTCCTTTCGATAACTATGTCTCATTTACATAAATTTTAGCGGGTTTTCCAGTCTCATTACAGGGGGGTAAAGTCTCAATTTCGGGGGGTAAATTTTCAATTTACAAGAGGCTGATCAGGACTTGAAATGCCTCAAGAAGCCCTTGAATTCCCGATTTTGTTCCCGACATGTAGGGAAGTATGTCGGGAAAAATAGTTCAAATCATTCCATAATTCCCGAAAAAGTTCCCGACATAGCGGGAAGTTTGTCGGGAAATGACTTATTGATTTATAGCAAAGCGGAAAGGAAAAACAAAAACGCGCTCCTTACGACAGCACCACATTTGAAATATACGTCATCAGCGTAACGACAACATTTATCAGCATCAGGACTGCCAACACCAGGATGTGCGTCCTAAGCTTGTAGTAGACTGTCGCGATGAATTCCCTGATGAAAGCATTTACCCAGTAATAGCTCTTGGTCCTGCTGCCGATGCCCTCGGCTTTTATGCGGAGCCTGGCAGCGAGAAGGCCTGCGCGGAAGACATGATAGTTGGTAGTGGCGAACGCGATCTTTGGGGCCTTTTTGTCACCCGCCTTTTTGATTATCTCAACCGAATTCCCGAAATTCTCATACGTGTTGGTCGACCGGTCTTCGAGCAGGATCGAAGACTCGGGGATGCCGCGGCTCTTGAGGTAGTTGCTGATCGCTTCGGCCTCGCTGATCACCTCGTCGCTGCCTTTACCGCCTGACGGCATGAAGATGATGTCTTTGCCGGTCGCCTTTTTCTGCATTTCCGCAAATTCGACCGCGCGGTCGGCCCTGGACTGCAAAAGCTTCGTAAGCGTTCCGTCCTTGCGGATCTGGCAGCCGTGGATAATGATGTAGTCTTTATCGAATGAGGGAATGTGGCGCGCAGCCTTTATGCCGAGGACAATGGAACCTGCAAGGATACACTCGAAGTATACGACAATGATACCGGCGGTATTCTCGATGAACATACCGATGAAACGTCCGGTGCCTCTCCAGTTATGGACATCGATCAGTGTTGAAGACTGGAGGATATATGACACAAATGCCGGCGTTACGGTTGCGATACAGAGAAGAATGCTCAGGATTATCGCGAGCATGTTGCGCCATGTGCGGCCTTCTTTCCGGAGCAGATTCATATTGCTTATGGTCGCAAGGATGGCCATTACCACTGCCACCGGCATGGTGAAAATGGCGAATGTCTCAAGGAAGTTCATGAAGCTTCCGAGGATCTCGTAAAGACCCATCCTTGGAATTGATATCAGGTTAATGAGATGCATAAGGAAACTGCCTGACATGAAGATTATAAGTCCGCATGTGAGGATATTGCGAGACAGGTAAAGGTTTTTCCTAAGACCTCTTCTGTACATGATTATAAGATCCATAAGAAGTACCGCCATATATATTGCAAGGCTGACCCTTACTATGAAGCTTCCCGTGAAGTCGCCGAAAAAGTCTCCGCTCGTGATTATTCCGTTCTTATGGATATAGAGTACCGCGATAGATGAACTCTCGTCACCGTTTTTCACATATACGTACGCGCGGCCCGGATTTTTTGATCTGACACCGACATAAGCGGTGTCGCCGGAATAGCGGGAATGGATAATCCCAAGCGTGTCCCTGCCGTCATCTTCAATACAGATCTCCGATCCGGGAGATCCTGAGAGTGCCGCGCTGCAGTCGAATTCACAGGTGTATTCGTGCCCGACCACAGAGACATAGATATAGCAGGCGATCACCATGACGATCGCGAGAAGAAGATATCTTGATTTCAGGAACAACTTTTTCATCAAGGTGATTATACAAGATTGCCGGGAAATTTCTTATAATGAAAGTAGTACTGAACTTAAGGAGACACGCCCATGAAAGGTTACGAATTCATCGACAACAAAGGCACATTTAAGCTTGAGGATCCTGATCTTTACAGTTACCTGTATTTTCCTGACGGTGCGCCGAGCGGCATGATGGGTTCGCTCACGCCCGAATTCGGCGGCGACCTCAAGACTTCGCAGAACACGTTTATATTAGAGCCCGTGTCATCCGATAACCTTCATAACAACCGCTCCACCAGGAACTTCTGGATATGCTTCGAGGACGGCACCCTTGTTTCCGCGACAGGCGCTTCTGCCCTCGCGCATGCGAAAAGATTCACTTCCGGAAAAGATATAGTCACCCTTTACGGCGGCCTTCTCTGGCAGAAAGTAGTACGTGAAATAAACGGCACAGACATTACGACCGAAGTCACGGCTTTTGTTCCTGTGGAAACCTCCGACAAGATCGAGCTCACGCGGGTTAAGATCACCAACACGGGTTCTGCTGACATTACGTTCACGCCCACTGCGGCAACACCAATCTACGGACGTTCAGCCGACAACATAAGAGACCACAGAAACGTTACTTCGATGCTCAACCGTATGACTGTCACCGAGTACGGTATCACGAACGATCCTACGCTGACTTTCGATGAGAGAGGTCACAGGAAAAATAAAGTCATTTACGGTTTCTTCGCTGCAGAAGCGGACGGAGCAAAGCCTGTCTCATTCTGCCCCGTTGCAGAAGATTTTATCGGCGAAGGCGGCGCTTTCGACAACCCGAGATTCCCGGTCACAGGCACTCCCGCATCAAAGCCCGGCGACAGGGCTGACGGATTTGAGGCCATGGGCGCAGCGATGTTCGCTAAAAAGACACTTGCGCCCGGCGAATCTGCAGAATACATTTTCGCGCTCGCGATAAATGACATGTTAAAGCCGTCTGACAACGAGAATGATATTGAGGCTGAAACGAAAACAATTCAGGATATGACCGTTAAGTATCTGTCCGGCGCTGTTTTCGAGAGCGAGCTGGAGAAGAATAAGGAATACTGGGACAAAAAGAATAACGTCAGCTTCCACACCGGCGATAAGGCGTTCGACAACTGGATGTACTGGGTAGGCGTGCAGCCGATGCTCAGAAGGATCTACGGCTGTTCTTTCCTGCCGCACCACGACTACGGCAAGGGCGGCAGAGGCTGGCGCGATCTCTGGCAGGACTGCCTCGCGCTGATAATCATGGATCCTTCGGATGTAAGAGAAATGCTCATAGATAACTTCGGCGGCGTAAGGACGGACGGCACGAATGCTACGATAATAGGCAGCGGAAGCGGCGAATTCATCGCAGACCGCAACGGAATAACGAGAGTCTGGATGGATCACGCGATGTGGCCTTTCATGACCATGGATCTCTACATTAAGCAGACGGGCGACCTGAAGATCCTTGATGAGACCGCGCCTTATTTCATCGACCGTCAGGTCATGCGCGGCGAAGAGCTGCTCGATAAAGACACTGATCTTTCCGGCTGTCATTCGGAAGGCACAGTTATCGAGCATCTGCTCCTGCAGAATTTCGCGTCATTCTTCGATGTCGGTGATCACGGTCACATGAAGCTCAGGGGTGCCGACTGGAACGATGCCCTGGATATGGGCAAGGACAAGGGCGAGAGCGTAGCTTTTACCGCAGCTTATGCAGGCAACTACAGAAAGCTCGCTGCGATCCTCAGAGAGTATAAAAAAGCTTACGGAAAGGACACTATAGAGGCCGCCGGGGAGCTGGAAGGCCTTCTGGGCGTTTACGACGCGGATAAGCTGCAATCCATATTAAATCAGTACTGTAACAGTGTTAAAACAGGTTTTTCAGGCACTAAAAAGGCGTTTGCGATCGACACTCTCGCTGATGACCTCGAGAGAAAGTCCGACTGGATCACAAACCATATCAGACAGACCGAATGGTTCACCGACAGCGAGGGTTATTCACGCTACAACGGCTATTACGACAACAGCGGCAACGCTCTCGAGAAGAACGGCGACAAGCACGGCAATCCTGCCATGATGCTCACGAGCCAGGTCTTCACGGTAATGTCAGGCATCGCTTCCGAGGACCAGGTCGCTAAGATCGTTAAGTCCGCAGACAAATACATCTACGACGCTTCCATCGGCGGCTACAAGCTCAATACTGATTTCCACGAAGTAAAGACCGACATGGGCCGTATGTTCGGTTTCTCATACGGCCAGAAAGAGAACGGCGCAGTCTTCTCCCACATGACGGTAATGTTCGGAAACGCGCTCTATTCCAAAGGCTTTAAGAATGAGGGCTGGAAAGTCCTGGGAACTCTGTATGCTCATGCGACTGATTTTGAACAGAGTAAGATCTATCCTGGTGTACCCGAATATTTCGATCCTAAGGGACGCGGCGTTTACCACTATCTCACCGGTGCTGCCAGCTGGCTCATGCTTACGGTCCTGACCGAGATGTTCGGAATAAAAGGTTCCTACGGTGACATGGTCTTCGAGCCTAAGCTCCTGCCTTCACAGTTCGACGGCGAAGGTAAAGCCTCCGTCAGTTTCGAGTTCAACGGAAAGCCTTTGACAGTAATCTACAGTAAGTCAGAAAATGCTTCTGCAGTTAAGAAGATAACCGTCGACGGCGTTTGCATAAGCGAAGGCGGAAATGTCCTGCCGAAGGACAAGATCGGCAGCGTGATCGAGGTAGCGCTCGACTGATTCAGTTTATTCCCGATTTATTTCCCGACCCGTCGGGAAGTATGTCGGGAAAAATCACATTGTTTTCGTAAAAATTCCCGATATAGTTCCCGACACATAGGGAAGTATGTCGGGAATTTTCTACAGCCAAATAAAAAGTCCGGGCGCTATAACCGGACTTTTCAGGGGAGGGTGTTGTTTTTTCGAAGTGTTATATGAGCTTCATGGCCATATTATTTACCCCCTACCTGAAATGAACCTGAAACGGAAAGAGGTATTTAAAAAATTTATTCAACAACCCTATTGTAGATCTGGTCGGGATGCTTGGACTGGACCAGTATGCTGTCACCTTTGAAATTGAAGGTGTACTCCCACCTGCCGCCGTCAGCAGAGCCGAGCTCGGAAGCTATGGTCTTCTCGGGATTGTCGAATTCTATTGTATATTTGAATTCTTCGATCTGGCCTTCTTCGAAGTGATAGAAGACCATTTTGAAACCGTCATCAGTGACATCATAGATCTCGAAATGCTCGTCAGTGTCAGCGGCCTGCCATTTGCCTTCCCAGGCGGGTGTCTCATAAAAAACAGTCTCCTCAGTAGTCTCAGACGCTTCCGTCAGCATAGCGTCGGTTGCCGGCGTTTCTGCAACAGCAGTCGCTGCCGTTGGAGCCTCTGTGGTCTGCTCAGGCTTTTTACCGCATGAGGCCAGTGCAAAGAGCATGGCGGCCGTTATCATTAATGCAATCGTCTTTTTCATGTTATGTCCTCTTTTCGTGCCGTGGTGTGCGGGGCGTGCTTATCGCGCGTTACAACTAATTAAATCTGTATATCCTTCTGGCAAGCAGATAACAAAAGCGGTACAGCGGATAACCGAACCAGTGCGGGAGCCTGCGGATAGGACCTATGTAGTGGCGGTAAAAAGGCCTCTGCATTATCCAGTCGTAAAAGGCCGGGCGCTTTTCCATAATCTCATCGAGAAATGACTGCATGACCTGCTCATCCTCTTTTTTCCTGCTGCGGAGAAGCAGTGAGACAGTCGCCTGGGTCACGATCTCGGTGTAGTAATAAATATACTCTCTTTGGGCTTTTTCGGTTATAGAATCAACATCCGGTTCATAGAGCAGATGACGGTTGACCTTGAGGACCTGGTCCATCCGGCCGAGCATGATCTTCTCATTTACTGACTGGCCTTCGCGTCCGATGAAGTAATGGTAAAGATCGGTATCCAGATAGTACATCTTTTCAACAAGGGGCATCGGATAACATACATAGAGGTGGTCTACATAGTACGTATTCTTCGGAAGATCCATTCCGCAGCTGCGGACGATCTCTGTCCTGTATGTCGAAGAGTGCATGAGCAGATATGAGCCCGTGGCCCATTTCCCTACTTCGTCCCAGCCGAAGAGTCTCCCCGAAGGAAGCGTCTTACGGTAATGAACCTTATGGCGCCTGCCCTCATTTACCTTATCGTAAATGTAGTTCGTGATAACGAGGTCTGCCGCCGCCGCGGGATCGGTCATGTCTTCAAGGACATCCATGAGCTTTATAAGTGAATCCTTTTCGATCCAGTCATCGGAATCAAGGACGCGAAAATACAATCCTGAAGCATGGTCGATTCCGGTCATTACGGCATCGCCGTGACCGCCGTTATCCTTCCTGATCAGACGGACAATGTCAGGATATCTTTTCTCATATTCTCCGGCGATCTTTGAAGTGTCGTCAGTCGAACCGTCGTCAACGACGATTATCTCCAGTTTATCTCCGCCGGGCAGAAGACTCTCTATAGCCCTGCGCATATAGTCCTGCGAATTAAAACAGGGGACCGCCACCGATAAAAGCTTCTGCATTATTCCCGAACAGCACCTTCCTTAGTAAACGCCTGACATTATACCATCCGGGAAACATTAATTCCTTACTGACAGACTGAATTGGCGTACCTGATCAGATCTTTATCCGTTGAAGTGAATTCACCGTCACTTCCGACCCACCCGATGATCTTATCGCTGAAATTCCATTTAATACCATATGTGTCCGGCCAGACAGTCACTGCACCGTGATCGACGGCAAATTTAGCGGCTTCGATCATCTCCGGCGTCGCATCACCCTCAACAAATCTCGGTTCAAAATCATCATCAAAACTGTAAATAAAATTCCAGTAATGGTCATCGGCAAAGTGTTGGAGCGAACAGTCATATACCAGTCCGTCAAATACCGTAGGAGCGTCAAACCTGGCCCCATGATCATATGCCGTCTCCATTATCCTTACATCACAGCTCTTGACCCCGTATTCGAGAATGGTCGTATGGTTGATATCCTGATAGTAGATAAGTTCCGGATGTTTATCGAGAAGGATGCCCAAACCGTCAATGTCATCATCACGCAGGAGCTGATGCATTTTCTTTACATCTCTCATATTGACGGTGACCATGCTGCCGTCATATCTCTCAAATTCCGGGTGATTGTACTTGTACAGGTAGATGCTCACACCGATAATGGCAAGGACTACTGGGATAGCAGCCAGTACTATGAGTATGATCCCCGGCACCTTTTTCTTTTTCTTCAAAAGGATCAAACCGATGATCAACTCGACGAGCGCGATTATAAAGATGATGATCAAAACAATAATAACTATTGCGGCTATAAACATTCCTGCAAATGCCATAAAATCTCTCCTGTCCCGTATTTATTCCGTATACATTATAAGCCAGGAATCAAAAAAAGGTGATAGAATAACACCATTAACCGCGAAGGGGAAGAGGATGTCTAAAAAGATAATTGACAGATTTAATCCGGCTATTATCAGATTTGCCCTGCTGCTTTTCTTTCTCTGTTTCTTCGGCCAGCCGGAAAAGGCCTCTTCCAAGACTGCATATCTCGTGACGGCAATATTCGCCATGCTGGCGTTCTTCGTCGACCGGCTCTACATCAAGACCGTGACCGGTAACCGTATTTTCGATAAGCGCGGCAGGACCGTTTTATATGTTTTCGGCTCCCTGTTCGGACTTATCACGGTCTTCGCAAATTATGAGATGTACATCGAAATGCCCACATTATTAAGGACATGCGTCATGCTGCTGTTGTTCATATCTTCGGGTGTTGTCTTCGACTGCATCTTCAGGTTCTGTAATGATGTTTTCACTAAGACCGACATACGTGACGAAAAGCCTTCGGGAAAACCTTTAATATGGTTTATCGCAACATTCCTTATCCTGTCATCTTTCTATCTTCTGATCTTCTTCCTGTGCTCGTATCCGGGCCAGATCTGCTCCGACAGTCTGGACCAGATCAAGCAGACGATCTATGGCAATTATTCGAATCACCACCCCGTGTACCAGACATGGATCATCGGACTGTTCATGAAGATCGGAATGTCTCTGTTCGGCGAGATAAATGCCGCAGTCGCCACATATACGGTCTTCCAGATCCTTTTCATATCCGCAGCATATGCCTTTATGATCTCAACACTGATACAGGCAGGCAGCAAAAAACTCTTTGCAGTAATATGGCTTCTCTGGTTCCTGCTGACACCCTGCCACATCATATTCAGCTTTACTTTATGGAAAGACAGTCTGTACGGCGCAGTGGTCTGCATCTTCACCGTCTCGCTGTTCAGGATATATAAGCATACCGGTTCAAATAAGATATTCAATTACATCCTTCTCTTCTTATCGGGCACGGGATTCTGCCTGCTGAGGAGCAACGGACTGCCGGCATTTATCCTGCTGCTAGTCATCCTCGCGGTCCTCTTTTTTATTTCAAGAAAGAAGGATGAGCGCAACATCATCATATTCTGCCTGGCCGCTCTCCTGACGGCAGTAATCCTTAAATTTCCCGTGCTTAAGGCGATGGGCATTCCTCAGGCTGATACTGTGGAGATGCTCTCGATCCCAGTCCAGCAGATAACACGTATAGCTATCGAGAAAGACGATCTTACAGAAGAGGAACTTTATGTTATAGAACAGATCGCCCCTGTCGAGAGACTGAAGGAACAGTATAATCCGAAGGTCTACGACTACGCGAGAGACGTCATCCGTTACGAAGGCGACCAGACATATATCTCGGGCCACCCTGTCCAATGCTTCGGCACATGGTTTACGATAGTCATGAGACATCCTGTCGTTGCCGCAAAGGCATGGGTAGACCAGACGTCAGGATACTGGAATCCTTCAGGATATTACTGGATGAAATGGTGGGACGGCGTCTGCGAGGAAGAAGGCCTCTATCTGCATGTTCTCTCCCCGAAAGCAGATGAGATATTCCACACGTATGTCGGACTTTTCGAATCCGAAAACTCTATACTCGGCTTAACCTACAATATCGGGCTGCACGTGTGGGTCATCGTTCTGGCGGCCGCTTATTCGATCTTCCATAAACGGAAGGAATATATCCTGTCCCTGCCGGTCTTAACGCTTGTCGCAACACTCCTGATAGCTACGCTGATGCATGATGAATTCAGGTTCGGATACCCTGTCTACACATGCCTGCCGGTCATAGTATTCAGCTGCTTCGGATATAAAAACGGTTCAGGAACGGAAAAATATCAGCCGCCTGTCGGCCCACGCTGAGTAAGGCTTATTTCCTCTTAACGATCACCAGGTCTTCGAATTCGTCTGTCGGAACAGGCTTGCTGAAATAGTAACCCTGGAAGAGCTTGCAGCCCATGTCCGCGAGAACATCGTACTGGTTCTGGCTCTCAACACCTTCAGTAAGGGCAACAATACCGAGATCTAAAGAAAGATTGATAATGTTCTTTACAATAGTATCTGCTCTCTGTTCATCTTCGGATTTGCCAAGGAAGTTCATGTCGATCTTGAGAACATCTACAGGAAGGGTCTTAAGCATATTGAGTGATGAATAGCCGCTTCCGAAATCATCCATCTCGACGATGAAACCGTAATTGCGGAACTCTTCCATTATCGAAACGACCTTCTCAGAATCATTGACCATGACGGATTCAGTGATCTCCACACGGAGCTGGCGGGGATCTAAGCCGTATTCATCAACGAGTTCCTTGATATATTTCGGAACATCCAGATAGTAGAAATCTTTTGGCGAGATATTGACGGATACGAAAATATCCCAGCCGCGCTTCTTCCAGTCAGAGAGGATCTCACAGGCACAGCGCCACATATATTTATCTACTTCAGCGATCATGCCGTTCTTCTCAAGCGAAGGAATAAACTTAAACGGCGGGAGGAAACCGTAATCCTTGTGGATCCAGCGGACGAGCGCTTCGCATCCGACGATATTGCCTTCCCTGTCTGCGATAGGCTGCAGGTAAGGCCTGAGTTCACGGTTCTTTATAGCATCGTCAAGCTGTGACGAGATCTCCTGGTTCCACAGGATCTCCTGTCTGAGTTTATCGTCATAATATGCGATGTGAGCGGAGTCGTCACTCTCGATAGTGGAAAGGGCGATCCTCGCATTAGTGAACATCATCTCTACGTCTTTTTCTTCATGGTCCGTTTCGAATATTCCCATCTGGGTCTGGATCGGGAACCTGACATCTCCCTGGGCGATAATGATGTTTCCGAAATTTTTCTCGATATCCGCGGAATCGAACTCATCCTTGGGCATGAGGATTCCGAAGTTGGCGCCGCCGAGTCTGCCGTAAACGGTCCTCTTGGAGAAGCTGCTCTTCATCTTATCGGCAAAACACTTGATAGCATAATCACCGAAATCATTGCCGAAGATATCATTTACTATCTTGAAGTTCCTGACATTGATGAACATGACCATATAATCGGTGTCATTGTGAACTTCAATGTTCTGTTTGATGATCTTATACAGCTGGTCTTTTGTATAAAGTCCTGTAAGTCTGTCGTGGGATGCCTCATAAAGCTCTTTCTTGATCCTGAGTTGTTCTTCGGTATTGTCGCTGATCTTCAGATAATAACCTGTGATCTTTCCCTTCTCGTTAAGGACATCACGGTTCTCGAACAGGTAATACTTTACGCTTTCTCCGCCGCCGGTTATATGCTGCTCTGTCCAGTTTCCCCTGCGGAGCTTCAGGCCGAAAAGATATTCCAGGGCATCCGGGGCTTTCTCGCAGGTTTCTTCACGGACACCTGTAAGGACACATCCCGCTTTGTTAACCCAGACACAGCGTCCTCTCGGTGAGAAGATAAAGCATGCACTGTCACTGTTTGAAACAATGCCCGACAGCATCTTATCAAGGAGTCTCAGAGGTCTGTAATGGATGGCAAAATAGTAAGCGATGATTCCGAATGTTCCGAATCCGATCATGGATCTGTCGATCGGATTTTTCGAGAGAATAGAGTATGACTGCCATACGCCGACAGCGATCATGGAGATCAGGATAATAGAATATCTTTCTCTGTAGATGCGTGAAGTACGGATAGTCGACATCAGGAAGACACCGATAATTATCAGGAAGATACCATAGTCCACTACCCTGTGAAACATCTGGCCGGCATAAGGCTTTAAGACGTAATAGACCTGGCTCTGGTGAACGATCCATTCAATATCAAATGCGTGTTTTGTAAACGGATTCATAAGGAGCTGCGCTGCATCAGCGATCAGGAGCCACTTGAACCACCTTGGAGCCCTCTTCCATTTACCGACACCTTTACAATATTCATCGGTGAACTTCAAAAGCTCATATATAACAAAATCCATGCCGACATAATAGATATAACAGCCGACAAGAGCAAGCATCCTGCGCTTCGCTAATATAATAATGGCATTACCGAGGATCGGCGGTATAAATGCCAGATCAAGCCATGCGACCGCCTTGCCCAGCTCCTTATAATGGCGTCTGGAATCAACCGCACACCCGATAAGTGTGAGCATTATCACCAAAAATATACCGGCATAAACATATCTCGATAACACCAGACGCACCTCGCCCTAAATTCTCACTCCGCTACCTAATATAATAAATGGAAATAAAAATCATCTCATCAACACTTTATAAAATAATTTGAAACTATGTGTAACGCCATATCGCTGAAGATATTCTTTTGCCGGTCAGATTTATTGATATAATTCTTTGTATCTGAGAAAAGGAGCGATCCGGTATGAGACGCATTACGGCAATCATTATGACGGTTATGCTGGCTTTTGCACTGAGCGGCTGTTTTCTTTTAGCTCCGTCAAAAACCAAAAAGAAGCTCACAACTTATTTCGATGACAATGCCAAAGTCGTATCGGCAAGAGTCTTTGCGAAAGGCCGCGGCAGAGATGAGGAATATTTCATAAAGGAAGTATCACCGGATCAGCTTGATGACCTTGTAAACGAGATCAATGCCACTCCGCTGGTCTCCCATATCGGACACTCGGATTATTTCTATAAGGGCTCTTACGGAATAGAGTTAACTCTCGATGACGGAACATATCTTATCTACGACTGCACGCGCCTAGATCATACCGATACGCCTTTCGACCAAAAGGAAAGCCGCTTCGACAGTATAGAAGACCGGTATCTCGAAGACTCAGGCAAAGATTTCTGGAACAGGATCGAAATATATTTCCCCGGCATGGAAGAATACAGTTTCTCTTATGGATGGTAAAACATAAAAACTAATCAGCGGAGGATCGATAATGAAAGCACTTATAATCAACTGCAGTCCGGTCAGGAACGGCGCAACAGCCGGGATAGTCAATATCATTAACAGCGAACTCGGTTCCCGCTATGACACCAAATGCATTTGCATTGATGATTATTCTTTCGCATTCTGCAGGGGGTGCCGTGCATGCCACAAGACAGCAGAGTGCGTCATGCCCGACGCCCCTGTCATAAAAGAGATCATGCACGAATTCGACGAAGCAGACATCATTGTCTCAGTCGCTCCTTCATACTGGGCAGACATCCCGGGACAGTATAAGTCCTTCATCGACAGGTGCACGCCGTGGTGCAACACACACGAGCCCCATGCTTCGATAAAGCCGGGCAAGAAAGGCTATGCGGTTGCCCTGAGGACCGGTCCCAACATGCCCGAATGCGAGAGGCTCATCGGCAGCATCGAGCATTTCTACGGACATCTCGAGATCGAATGTGCAGGACATTTAGGCCTCACTTCCGTCGAGAATAAAGCTGACGTAGAACCCAGAAAAGAAGAGATAATCTCATTCTGCAAAGGCATCTGAAATGAAGCGCAAAGTCACGCCTGAAGAGCGGGAGATACTCCTTAACAACCCTGAGCTCGTGATGTTCGAACCGTACAAAGCAATGAAGACTCACCGCGCATCGATCGGGAAAGCGCTTATTCTCCCTGCAGTTACAGCCGTGTTATTCTTCGGGTTCGGATTTCTCTTTCCCGATTTCATCAACGACCATCCCACATTTTTCGCAGCAACAGGATGCATAATGCTCGTGATATCGGCAGGGTTTCTTCCGATACTTTATTACATATTAGATGACCGTGCTTACAAGCAGGCGCGCGCAACACACTATGGCAAATATCTCAAGATGCTGCTTCCCGAAGAACTCGAATGCAACACTGCGGTTGTAAAGTATGTGGTTTACGAGAAGGCTGAGGGCGGCTGGATCGTTGACGGCAAAGAAGAGTTCTTCGGTTACTGCGGCATGGTGAACACTTTCAGGTTCGAGCCGCAGACCGAAGCAGCAATCGTCTTTGACGGCAAAGGTTTTTGCGCATACGTAAAAAGAGACCCGCGTACTGAGAGTTTCTTCTCGGAAGCTGCATCTGTCTAAAGCAGGAATCAACTATCCTCTTATCCGTTTTTTCGTCTTCGAAAAGTCGGACGATAAGTCGGATTTTCAAAATCCCGACTTTTTATCCGACTTTTCGAGCCTGTTTTGACGGAAAATCTGACAACAGGAAAAAAACTAATAATCAGAATCGCTTAAAGCATATTCACTTCAATATCCGCAACCGACTCCGCAAACGTTCTGTCGTGCTCGACAAACAGCATGGTGACGTTGTTATCCTTGACCAGACGTTCGATCTCCTGACGAAGATAGACATCGATGTAATTCAGCGGCTCGTCCCACAGGTAGAGGTCGGCGTGTTCGCAGAGCGAAAGGGCAATCATGACGAACTTTTTCTGCCCCAAGGACAGCGCGGAAACATCACGGTAGAGCATCTCCTTCGTAAAACCCATCTTGATCAGGATCGTGCTGAATATCGTTTTATCCGCACCGCGTTCTCCTGCGATATCGTAAAGCGTTCCGTTCAGCGAAGACGTGTCCTGACCAACGTAAGAGATCTTCAGACCCGGCGCGACATAGATATCGCCTTCGGCAGTGATGCCTTCTTCATCTCCGAGTCCTGCCAGATACTTGATGAGCGTACTCTTTCCGCAGCCGTTCCTGCCCTGCAGTGAGATCTTATTTCCGCGTTCGACCGTCAGGCTGAAGCCCGTAACGACAGGCTCGCCGTAACGTAAAAGCGTCACGTCTTTCAGTATCACAGGAGTGCGGTTATGGTGCTCGGTACCCGTGAGTTTGAGCTTTTCTGAACGTTCGAGATCTTTGAGAAGGTTCTGCTTTTCTTCCAGTTTGCGCTCGTTGCGCCTCTCGAGATTCTTTGATGCGGACATCAGCTTACGCGCTTTTTCGGCTTCGTAAGCTCTCCTGAAATGATCCTCCGCGACCTTAGAAGGCGCCTTGCTTCTGTTCTTGTAGCCTTCCGCTTTAGATGACCACTGCGCATTTTTCTTCATGGCGGCATCGATGGAACTCATCTCTTTCTTCAGTTGGTCATTGCGTGCGCGCTCACTCTCCATGCGCTGCTCGTTGTTTTCCCACCACACTGAATATGTGGCATTCACAAGCTCAAGGCCTGTCTTGGTGATCACGAGCGTGTGGTCGGTGCAGCGGTCAAGGAACGCACGGTCGTGCGAGATCATGATGAAGCCTTCCTTAGTCGACAGATAGTCCGCGACCGCTTCTCTTCCCTTTCTGTCCAGATGGTTCGTGGGCTCATCGATCAGAGGATAGATGCCGTCTGATGCGAAGAGATTCGCAAGCATGAGCTTCGTGCGCTCGCCGCCCGAGAGCGTCTCCATCGGGCGCCACATGATATCCGGATCGGCGCCCATCAGATTCAGTTCCTTGCGCACTCTCCAGTCCTCGTTTTCGGGGAGTTCAGTCATGGGAAAGATGACCGTCTCAGGCACGCCCGTGATGGACCCGCTGTACGGAAGTTCTCCTCTCAAAAGCTTGAAAAATGTAGTCTTTCCCCTTCCGTTACGGCCCGCAAGCGCGAGCTTCCACGAAGTATCAAGGACTATGCTGACATCATCAAATAAGGTCTTTTCCGACCCGTCGTATCCGAATGTTAAATTGTTAATGTTAATTACTGGCATAATGATTCCTTTCGAAAATCCTCTGCCGGATAAATCAAAAGCCGCGACACAAAGCAGCGGCCGCGGCTAAATTATTTGCAATAAAAATGAACACATAAAGACAGACTTATCCGCGAGGCAGTTTATATAAACTTCAGCAGATCGTCTTTCTCATTGGTGTTCCTCCGTTTGTATGATTTTACGCCGTGATAATACAGCATGTTTTTTTGTGCGTCAAGCGTTCCTGTAATCAAACCGTAACGGGAATCACTCAGTTTTCACGCATCCTTCACCCACCCTTCACGAAAATTCACCGTGCCCTGAGTGTTACACTACGTGTGGCAAATAGGAAGCGCTGACCTCATCATCAGGTGTGCGCAAAGTGCAGATCAGCGCTTCCCCAAATGCCGGTAAAAGATTCCCATCTGCTTCAAATTATTAATGGTTTAAGAATTTTGTAAATTATTACTGCTTTTTCGAGCAAACCGCACGAATCAGTTTTAATATTATTATGAAAAGATATTTCAATCTGAAACACGAAAAATATGTGAGGGATCTGAATTATGGCATTTTGTAGTAGTTGCGGTAAAGAGCTTGCTGATTCATCTATATTTTGTCCTTATTGCGGAACTCCTTTTGAAAGACCAAAAAAGATTCCTGAACCTGAACATACTGAACAACCTGTTGACTATATCACCAACGGAACAGGATATGTTGAACCGGAATTGCCCGAAGCACCTGACAAACCTGTAAAACAGGAAGAGCAAATCCCAAAAGGCTTATTTTCCAATGATCCAATCAACAATGCCGTATCATCAAATGATAGTTCCTCATTGCTTGGAGAAACAGAAAAACCTAAGAAAACCAAAAAGAAATGGATTCCTCTGGTTATTCTTCTTTCGGTCTTTCTTACAATACTTTTGTCTGTTGGCATATACTATACTCCCTATCTTGGTCGTCAGATCGAACTCGGGACCCGTTACCATATAGCAAAAAACAATTTGGCAGCTTATACCGATTACTCCAGTAACAGTATCCTCAGTATTAATGAGGAACTTAAGGAAATATATGATCTGGGATACAAAAATGCTTACGATGATTATGTCGAAAGCACAGCTGCCACTGCTCATTATTATGCTAATTATTCTCAATACGAAAAAGCTATAGAAATAATTGATCCTATTAAGGATTTTAACGCATATACATCTGACAAATATGAGGAAGTAGCTAAGATCGTTTTTGATCATGGTGTAGAACTATATAACAGCGGTTCTTTTACAGATGCCCGCTATTGGTTTAATATGATTTCTTCATATTCAAACGCCGCCTCATATGGAGAAGTTTGCAGAAAACTAGATCTGGCTGCAACCGGCAACGATTATGTCAAACTGATCAAAGAAGCTTTCAGTTATGATGATGTTCCAAATATTGAAAATGTTATTTTTAAAAACGAGGACTTAGCAAACAGATATCTGGTTGGCAAATGGAGTGGATCAGGAGATTATTATTTTAATATGAGTGTAACTTCAAACGGTTACACATTTACTACTAATATTCCAATGCTTTACCACGAAGATAACGACTACTACTATTTTATTGATAACAAAATGTATTTTCATTCTGCAGGCCTTTGTTTTGCATTCAATGTCAGTTCATATAATGAAATGAGCATTTACAGCAAAACCAACGGCCGGACATATAGGTTTTCCCGTAAATGAAATCCAAGCGATTCTTTGAATTTCGACGAGGCATGGGAAATAGGCACTCATGTCAGCGCCTCTGGTGACGCAGATAAGGCCGTGTACAGTTTTTAGGCTATGTATTATGGAAAATATGCTGTACAAAAACCTGTAAATGGTAAAGAATACAGTTTTTCGTCTATGTTATTTTCGAAAAATGATGGACGAAAAACTGTATAGCGAAAATGGATTTAGGAGAATTAGTCGAACCCCTCACTCTTCCACATTCACCACTCTCATATACCTGTTCAGCGCGTACTCGCCGTCGTGGCATTCGCCGGGGAAATAGGCGCTCATGTCTGCGCCTCTGGTAACACGGATAAGACCGAGTTGAGTGAATAGTTCTGCGAGTTCGGCGCGGTCTTTTTCAGGGCAGATGAGGCCCGCGGTCTGAAGATGATATCTTGATTCGTAAAGTGTCCTGCCGATGTCTTTTCGGGGCAGGTGTTTGATAAGAACGTTGCACATCATGGGCGACAATTCAAGGCGGCTGTCCTGCGAAAGGATAAGGCTGCAGCCTTTGCCGCGGAGGACGTTATCATGCTTCTCTTCAGCACCGAGATAGCTCTTGAGTCTTTGCGTGTATGAGACAAGGGTGTCCCTCGCGCGGATGCCGATCTCCTGCGTCGCATTGCCGTTGACCGCAGTCTCGAGGACCGGCAGGAAGCGCTCCGCGAAGGCTTTGATCTCACCAGCATCTTCGGTATCGATATATATGACCTGGCAGCTGCTACAAAGGAGCTGCTTTGTCGTGGCGATGTGTTTTGCGAGGCCTGCGAGTTCTGCGTCAGAATCGGTCACTTCATGAAGTTTTGAGACATAACAGAAACCCAGCTTTTGGCCCCACTCGATGATCTTCGCGCCCGTCGGAGCAAGTCCCCTAACCGCTTCGATCGCCATGTCGCTACCCCAGACACTGATCGCGTTGCTGAGCTCAGCCATCTTGCGCATGCCCTGGATATCAGTCGACGCGGTGTCGAAAACATAGATATAATCCTTGAGTTCAGGCCTGTATTCGATGAGCTGCATGATGAGCTTTAGCGACAGACCGTTGTCGGCCGACGGTAACTTTAAGATGTTGATGTTACCGGTCATGAGACCTTCGGCAAGTGAATATGCGGGAAGGAAATCCATGTTGCCTGCGGCGATGTGGAAAAGCACGCCCAAAGGCATTTTCCTGACCCTGATCTGCGCAAACCCTTCGATCTTATCGGTTACATATTCTTCAGTGCTGCCGAGTTCTGTCTCGAGCTTCTTATGCAGATGTTCTTTGGACAGAAGAGCTTCCGCCTGGGCTTTATAAGTCTCGACCGTGTCCTCAGGAAAAGCAGTCAGAAGGTCATCGAATCTTCCCTTGAGCAGGTCAACTCTCAGCTGCTCCACAGCATCGATGACGACCTCCGGCGACAGCTGCTTTGCCGAAAGGATCTTAGGGATCCTCTCTTCAAGTTCGTTAAGCAGCCTGTCCTGTTCGGAACTCTCGTATGTTTTTCCGTCGAAAAGGATCATCCGGCAGAGCCTCCTTTGCGTATAACAATCATACTTTCACCCCCTGCAGGATATCTGCTGCGCCTGCGGCACACGTCTTAATGTCTTCCGGTGCCACGCGGCCGACGATCTCAAGATACGGCGATTTCACGCCGCACGGACACTCTGTGCCGTCATGCAGTATTCCGAGATCATCCGTCATGACTGACAGGATCGGCGTCGCGGTGCAGAGAGGCGAAATAAGATTTACAAGGCCGGTCCTGCCGTTTTCGAGAGGCTCAAGAGTATCAGGATCGCGGATCACGATCTTGCTGTAAACAGGCACGTGGAAATGATGGTACGCACAGTCGGTATAAAGGATCGGGTGTTCGACGGCACCAAAGAATTCGACTATGTTCTCTTCCTCGATACCGAGCGTTTTCTTGGCGAGTTTATAGAAAGTCTCCTTGTCGACAGCCTCCTGGTAGAACTGCTTCCAGCCGCCTCCGAGCATGACTTTCGAGCCCTTCGGGAGCTTGAAGGAAAGGCCTCTCTCCTCCAGCAGCCTGAACAGGAAAAACGTATATGACGGGAACCCCATGAAGCGCACCGGTGCCCTGCCCTTCTCGTATTTCTTCAGTGCATTTACGATGCTCTCAAAATCTGGTTTGTAACCGTCGGCGGTATGCTTCAGGATGAACTTGCGGCTCAATGCCGGCGCAAGAAAAGTCGTCAGATAAGCTACCTTTGCCACCGCAGTCTTGTTGGATCTGTGGGGCTTGTAGCCCATGACTATGTAACGGCACGGCTTCGCGCTCACTATGCCGTGATATCTTGTGACTTTTACCGACATCCTGAGCGCTGCCATCAGAGCGCCGAACTCGAACCTGACATGGCTCATCTTGCCGCTCGTGCCCGACGAAGTTGCCATGACCATATACCTGCCTGCGCGAAAATCGTGCTGCTTCATCAGCATGGTCGGAATTACAGGAATATCTTCAGGTCTTAGAATGTCACCGGTGCCGTGAATCCCCAGTCCGTCCGCGATCTTCTTATAGTCATCACAGTGCGTGATCAGGTGTCCGAAATTCTCTCTGCACGCGTCAAGAAACAACTGCTGCTTCGTGCAGTCGTAAGGATCTTTGCTGGCGAACAGTCTTCTGCGTAGCTTCATTAAATACACCCCATATTATCAAAGCCGGCGCCTCAATACAGACATTATAACATGACAAAAATGCCTGAAACGAAGCAACCCGGCGATCTTCTCGTCGGGCTGCCCGGAAAGGAGGTGAAAACATGAAGCACAAACCAAAACAACAATCGAACACCAGGAGATTTATATCGTGTTCACCATTATAGTATCACCTCCTGGGGAGCGATGCAGGAGATTAATGGGACTGTTTTTTGGCTGCGTTGGAGTTGGAGTTGTGTTGGTCGGAAGTCCTTTTTGCGCACCTACCTATAAAAAATCGATTTTTGCTATTTTTATGGGTACGGGTGGGGGTATGTTGGAGGTTTTAAGGGCTGACCGGCCTTTTTTTCAAAGTGTTGAACGGGCGAAAACGTGCTCTTCGGGCACGAAAAGCAATTCAAAAGAGTTTTATCCTCTACTTTCAAGCGTCTTCAGGCAAAAACATACCCATAAAAATCGCGTTTTCTTCATTTTTATAGGTATGTGGGATAGCAAAACAGCGGATATACCCCATAGGGGTATGTAAATTTATAAACAGATCACCTCTTGTCCGGAGAATACACCCACTCCGAATAGCGCTGCGGCTCTTTGTGGATATAGAGCCCGCGGACAAAGAACATCTCCTCCCGCTTTATCAACTTCCACCCGGGCCTGTCATTCAGATAATAGCCGCTCTGGGCATCAACATAATAGTAAAACCTGATATCATGGGTAAGCGTGCTCTCCAGAAGTTCAACGAACATCTTGAATGTAAACTCCTCCATCGGGCGGTACATGAACAGCACGGTGTAGTCATTGTAATCCAGCCCGAATGCGTCGCCTTCGATGATCTCGATATTCGGAAAACGCGATGTCCATTTGCGCGCAACTTCCGATACGTCAGGATTGATCTCTATCCCGGTAAGTTTGCAGGGAAAACCGCGGCTCACCATATAGGAGATGACGCGGCCTTTTCCGCAGCCGATATCTATGAATGAATCATCGCGCGTCAGCACAAGATCCTTGAGGATCTTATCCAGGCCGAGATAGGGCGCGGACTGGCTTCCCGTCGCGCCGTGACTTTCAGCAAACGGCGTCGGAACAAAGACTCCGAGTTCCATCCCGCAGATCTTCCTGTCCTTTTTGTTGTCTATCGCGCACGATATTTTATTGGATAATTCAATTATAGGATTCACTTACAATTCTTTCCTTCGATAAGGATAACACTCTCTTTAAGCCGCGAGTTCCGCAGGCGCTTTCAGCGCCGAGGACTGTCCGAAGCGGTAAAGAGAGTGTTGGCCGCCTCGAGGACTGTCCGAAGCGGCAAAGAGAGTGTTGGCCGCCTTCATAGCCACTTTTTCTTTTTAAAGAACAGCAGACTTACCACAACGATAATGATACTTACAGCAATCGTTATCGGATAGCCCCAGCGCGATTCGAGCTCGGGCATGAAACGGAAGTTCATGCCGTACCAGCCGACGATAAGCGTCAGAGGCATGAAGATCGTGGTGACGACCGTGAGGACTGTCATGATGCGGTTCTGTTTGAGATCAAGATGAGCTTTGTAAAGGTCTCGGAGCTGCATCGTGTAATCGCGGAGTGACATGGATTCTTCGTGAAGTCTTTCAGCGCGGTTAATGAACAATCTGAAATACCTTAAGTTCTCGACCTTAAAGAAACCGTTCTCGTTTTCCTCGAATTCGGCAGCGAGATCCATGAGCTGTTCATAGTGGATGCGAAGGTAACGGATGTCGCTCCTGATGCCATTTAAACGGCCGGACGGCAGGTTCTCATCGCCGTCGATGATAGACTGTTCCATTGAATCGAGCTCATTCTCATAGTTTTCCATGAGCCTTAAGTCATCTTTGACGATCTGGTCCAGGAAATCATAGAGGAATCTTTCGAGGCTCGGAAGCTTCCATTTTTTCGTGCGCTGGACACCTTTAATGATATTCAGGGCAGTGTCATTATCATCAATGAATATAATGCCTTTTTCATCCAGTACAAAAGCGAATTTAAGGTCATCACCCGACGGATTTTTCCTGTCGGGAATGGCAAAAGAACCGGTAAGGGAATCGTAGTTTACCTCAGCCTTCGTAAGGAATATCTCGGAACGGTCCGTCTCAATATCGATACCCATCTCAAAGCTGTCCCTCGTCTGCTTCCACTCTTCGAAAGTAAGGACCGCGACAAACTGTTTGTCCTTGCCCTTGAGCTCCCTGCGCTCAACTTCCCTTAACGTTTCTTCTATCGCGAAAAACACTTCAGCTCATCCTCCCTCAAAACAAATCAACTCACATTTTATCAGCGATATCAAGATCCGTCATCGTCTTCCTGCCAAGAGCAAGAATGCCGTCATCTATAACGGCGAAAATTATCCCAATCTCATAGCCGTTATCCGCATCGATAAAATCCTTACATGACTGAAGCGCCGTCTGCCAGGCCTTGTCTGTCGGATAGCAGTAGATACCGGCAGATATCAATGGGAAAGCTATCGAATGAAGGCCGTTATCCTTGGCAACTTCAAGAGATCTCTTGTATGCGCTGTAAAGGAGCTCAGGTTCACCCCTGTTGCCGCCGTGCCAGACAGGACCTACGGCATGGATAACGTGCTTTGCCGGAAGGTTGAAACCGGGTGTGATGACAGCATCTCCGGTCTTGCAGCCGCCGATGCTGTCACAGGCAGCCTGGAGCTGACGGGGGCCTGCCGCCCTGAATATAGCGCCGCACACTCCGCCGCCCATCATGAGATCTGAGTTGGCCGCGTTTACGATAGCGTCTGCTTCTAGTTCAGTTATGTCTATCTTCCGGATACTGATGCTGCTCATGGGGAACCTCCTGAAAGAATATCTTTCAGTCAATTATACCCCACGAGGGTTAATTCTGATTTATCCGTCAACACAGTCCAACTATAAGGTGGTGTCTCAAAATTATAAATAACGGAATTAGAGACACTGGTGCAATATCTCAAATCTGCGTTTTTAGAAAATCGAGACACAAAAACTCCGCATTTTTGAAAAAAAGTCAAAAAACTGGGAATTTGAGACACACGAAATAAGAGCTGTGGTGTCTCAAAAATGCTTTTCCTCAAATTTGAGACACAAAAGGCCTGAAAGAGTATTTATTCTATTGAGAATCATTAATCTTTACAGCATTGCTCTGTATATATTCGCGCAGTCTTCCTCATTAAGCGTAACGAAACCGGAAATCGAGCCGGTGCGGCCGTCGCCGTAGCAGAGATTCTTAACCAGAACAGGAATGTCTTCCTCTTTGCCGCCCAGTTCTCCAAGCGTGGAGGGCATGCCGATGGAGATCAGGAACTGCCTGAATGCTTCGATACCTTCTTCTGCCGTTTCAACTCCCCAGACCCTGTTAGCAGCCTGTGTAAAACGCGCAACGTCGTGATCCATTACATACTTAAATACTGCGGGCATCGTAACAGCAAGACCTGCGCCATGCGCGCAGTCGTAAAGCGCAGAAAGTTCGTGCTCGATGTTGTGGCTGTTCCAGTCCTGCGAACGGCCGACACCGCATGAGTTCGTATGCGCCATCGTGCCGGCCCACATGATGTTCGCGCGGGCTTCGTAATCGTCCGGATCCGCAATGACCTTTGGACCTTCGTTCTTCATCGTGATAAGGAGCGCTTCGATAAGCCTGTCGGTAACTTCGACATCCTTCGAATTCGTGAGATAACGCTCATAGAGATGGGCCATGATATCAGTTATGCCGCATGCGGTCTGATAAGGAGGAAGCGTCTGCGTGAGCTCCGGATTCAGGATACTGAACTTCGGCCTGATGCCTTCACCGCTCGCGCCTCTTTTGTACATGCCTTCTTCCTTTGTGATAACTGAATCACCGGAGCCTTCGCTGCCTGCTGCCGCGATGGTAAGGACGGTGCCTACGGGGAGCGCTTTTTCGATCGGCTTGCCGCAGTAGAAATCCCAGAAATCACCATCGTAAACGACGCCTGCAGCAATCGCTTTCGAAGAATCGATAGAGCTTCCGCCGCCTACTGCAAGAACAAAATCGACGCCTTCCTTGCGGCAGAGTTCTATACCTTCATAAACAAGACCGCTCCTCGGATTGGGCTTTACGCCGCCGAGTTCGACATAAGGGATGCCTGCCTCTTCGAGCGATGCCTTTACCCTGTCCAGGAGACCTGAACGGACAACACTTCCCCCGCCGTAATGGATGAGGACTTTGCTTCCTCCGAATGACTTAACGAGCTTTCCTGCCTCGTTCTCCGTGCCCTTTCCGAAAACGAATTTCGTAGGTGAATAGAAGGTAAAGTTTTCCATGTTGATCCTCCTGATAAATGCGAATATTAAATGCTGTTTGCTTTTTCGACTGCTTCCGTAAGACTCATTCCCGCAAATTCCTGTGCACGGAAGATCTGACCGTTTACCGTGTCATCGACGAAAGCTCCGACGACTATGCCGGGCACAGCGCTCTCAGGCGCGTTCGGAGCGTTGGGGCCGCCCAGGTCGGTCCTGCACCAGCCGGGGTCGGTCAGGTTCATTGTGACGCTTGTTCCGGGAAGTCTCGAAGCCATATCTTTCGTTATCTTGTCGAGCGCTGCCTTCGCAGCGGAATAACCCGCCTGCTCGGGCTCTTTATCGATACCGCTCGTCGTATTGACGATGCGTCCGAACCCGCGGCCGATCATGCCGGGAAGGAAGTGGTAACAGATCATGGCAGGAGCTATCGTGTTTACGTTGAAACTTACCGTAAAATCTTCCGGCGGGGTCGTATAATAATCCGTCCTGTATGCGATCTGAAGGCCAGCGTTATTGAGAACAACATCTACATTAATGCCGAGCGCATCGATATCAGAAAGCATCTTCATTACCGAAGGGATGTCATTAAGGTCTGCTGCGAAAGAACGGCACTCCGCGCCCATCGCCCTGATCTCTGCTTCAAGGGAAGCCGTGTGTTCAGTATCTCTGCTCTGCAGAAGAAGATTGCATCCCTGCTCTGCCATAAGCTTTGCGGCAAGTCTTCCGAGGCCTCTGGACGCGCCCGTGATCAGAACCCATTTTCCTTTGAGATCAAGCATATCAGCACCCCCGCTAAGAATGGTGCTTTCATTGTATCAACAGAGTCAGAGCAAAATATTCAACTTTTCTTTGATTTATATTCCGCTTTTGTTGTTATTCTATTGCTTCGCCCAATGCCTTTTTGCGTTCGGTCATTCTTCTGTCGGCACGCTTGAAAACGTCATTGCAGTTCTCATCGGAAGCTGACTCATAAACCGCCATTCCGCTGGCAATAACGATATCATCCTCTTTGCAGTTCTCATCGATCATTTCCCTGAACTGCTTTTCAAGACGTATGCGGTGTTCATAATCACTGCCGTTAAGGATCGCCACGAACTCGTCTCCGCCGATACGGTAAACGGTACTGTGCTTAAAGCTCTTGCAGATGAGGTCACAGCCTTTTTTGATGTACTCGTCACCTGCTTCATGACCTTCACTGTTATTGACGGATCTGAGACCGATCATGTCGAAAATGATAAGGCCGTATTCTTCCAGAGTTCCGTCTTCCAGGCCGCGTTCAATGTCTCCCAGAGCCTCGATGTAGGCGTATCTGTTTTTGACTCCGGTCAGGGCGTCGGTATATGCTTTCTCATTGGCTTTCGCGATCTTCTGATAGTGTTCGATTATTGCATCTTTGTAGACGAAAGAATGCGTCAGGCACGTAGCAAACATACAGCCGATGGCATAGAAAGGCATGAACTCGAACAAAGATTGTAATGCAATGAAAACGGCCACTATGGTACTGGAAAAACCGATGATCCTGTAATGCGCTCTCTTCTCGCCGCCGGACCGCAGGGCAATTACAAGTGCCGAGACCGCCGTTACCAGATACAGTCCCATCTGCATAAACAGGGCAATGTACCTTGCGGGAAGCGGAATATAAACGTTGTTCTCATCAAAATAATAAACAATGGGCTTAAAGAAATTCAGGATGAGGATGACCATCTCGAACATGAAGATGATCCAGCCGCCCTCGACTATCAGCTTGCCGAATTTGCCGTGATCATTTGTGAATGCGACAACGCTTCTCGTCCACAAGAGCACGGAAAGCACCATAGTGGAAAATACCAGCAGCGTATCTATATAAGTGGCAGCGATCCATTGCTGTTCGTAGAGCGTTCCCCATGCGATATCCGAACAGTAGTACACGATCAGGACAAACAGGAAATGACGGTATCTCAGACGGGCGGTGTTCTCGCTCGTCTTCTCAACCTTTTTCATCAGATCGATATTAACGATAAAATGAACGATCAACGCGATCATTCCTATGCTGGAGTAATACATTGACTGCCCTCTGTCATCTCATTCTTTGATAGTCAGATTATAAACCCTTTTATCAGGTGTTACCTATTGCCCCGGCATAATTTATAAATTATTTTTAATCTCGAAATCTTTCGGTCATTCAACCTCAATCTTTCTCCTGCATAAAGATCCTTCGGTAGCTCTCCCATACCATAGCCATCGAATCGTTGTATTCGGAATCATTTTTCCTGTACGGGTTGTCATTGTTTTCAAATTGTGCGGCAACCTGATTGATCATAAGATCCTTGTTGCTGCTGCCTATGTAGCTCTTGTCATACTTGATGAGGTATTCTTCTATAACCGCTCTCTTTTTCCCGTGAAGAATGTTTCCGGAACCTTCGAAATCTTTCATGTCTCCCTCCCAAACCCGGCTGATAGATTAATGTTAGCACACAGCAGGCTCTTTTCCTTACAAATCAGCACCACCCGTCGAACGGGTGGTTTGCACTGAGGCTATAAGCCTCTGTTACCG
>JAZSFQ010000038.1:0-42808 GCA_045532275.1 Saccharofermentans sp.
AAGCATGCTGCGATAGCGTCCATCTCATAACCGACACCGTATGTAGGTGTGGAACCCTGAAGTCTTGCGATGTTTACGATACCTGCAAAACCTGAGAGGACACCCATCAGAGTGTAAGCGCTGAACATAACCTTTCTCGTGTCGATACCGGAAAGTCTTGTTGCCTTCTCGTTACCGCCGACAGCGTAGAGGTTACGGCCCAATGTGGTCTTTGTTGTGATGTAAGCGAAGATGCCGAGGATAAGAGCGATCCAGATGAGTGCTGTAGGAATGCCCTTGTAGCCTGCGAGCTTGTAGCTGAACCAGACAACGACAGCAGCAATAAGGACTGTCTTAACGATTACGGCCCCCAAAGATTCAACTTTGTAACCCTTCGCGATAAGTCTTGTACGGTTAACAAATGTGAAGATGACATAGCCTACTGCAATAGCGATGCCTGCTGCCATACATGTAACGTTAAGGCCGCTGTCAGGAGCTATGAAGTTCAGGAAATCCGGAACATAGCAGGAATCGCCGCCTCCGAAGAGATTCAGGAATGTCTTGTCTTCAACAGGGATCGCAAAACCGCCCATGATGATGTTTGCGAGACCTCTGAATGCGAGCATGCCGACGAGTGTTGCGATGAACGGCGGAACCTTTACATAAGCGATCCAGAAGCCGTGCCACAGACCTACCAGAAGACCCATGACGAGCATTGCGATAACCGCAACGAACCACGGCATACGCCAGTTGTACATCATCATTGCGCCGACACCGCCCGCGAGGCAGACGACCGATCCTACTGAAAGATCGATGTTACCGCCGGTCAGGATACAGAGGAGCATACCGGTTCCGAGAACGAACACGTATGCGTTCTGTGATATCAAGCTGTCGATATTCATCGGGTATAATGTCTTACCGCCTGTGATGAAGTAGAACGCGATGACTACTATTACCGTAGCGATAAGCATCATGTATTTTCTTAAGAAAGTTACTACTTTATTTGCGCCCATCGTTATGCCTCACTTCCTACGCCGTCAGCGCTGCTCTCACCGCTTACACCGACGATGCAAGCCATGATGTTTTCCTGTGTTGCCTCGGAAGCCTTCATCTCTCCTACGATCTTTGCCTGGTTCATGATATAGATCCTGTCGCTCATGCCGATGACTTCGGGGAGCTCTGAGGAGATCATGACGACCGATTTTCCGGCCTTTGCGAGATCGTTGATGATGCAGTAGATCTCATACTTCGCGCCTACGTCGATACCTCTTGTAGGTTCGTCAAGGATGAGGACATCAGGATTAGCGAACATCCACTTTGCGAGAAGGACCTTCTGCTGGTTACCGCCCGAAAGATTGCCTACGAGCTGCTCAACCGAAGGTGTCTTCGTCTTGAGCTTCTCTACATATTCCTGAGCTACTTCATATTCTCTGTCTTTATCGATAAATGTTCCCTTGCTGACGCCGCCAAGGTTCGCAAGAGTCGTATTTCTTAAGATCGAGTTCGAAAGGACAAGTCCGTTGCCCTTACGGTCTTCGGTAACATAAGCAAGGCCCGCTTCGATAGCCTGCTTGGGGCTCTTTAATGTTACGGGCTCGCCGCGGAGCATTAATTCGCCGGAGATTCCGATTCCATAGGATCTTCCGAAAATACTCATCGCGAGCTCTGTTCTGCCTGCACCCATGAGTCCGTAGATACCTACGACTTCGCCTGCACGGACATTGATCGAAACGTCGTCGCAGACCTTTCTCTCTGAGAACTCAGGATGGTAAACAGTCCAGTCCTTGACCTCCATCATGACGTCGCCCAGTTTAATGTCGTGACGCTTCGGGAAACGGTCTGTGATCTCACGGCCAACCATGCCTTTGATGATCCTTGCCTCAGAGATCTCCTGGTTCTTGGAATCCATTGTCTCGATCGTGGAACCGTCTCTGACAACCGTGATCTTATCTGCTACATATGAGACTTCGTTGAGCTTGTGGGAAATGATGATCATCGTCATTCCCTCTTCTCTCTGGAGCTTCTTCATGAGATCCAGGAGCGCTCTTGAATCGGTCTCGTTAAGTGATGAAGTAGGCTCGTCGAGGATGAGGAGCTTGGCATTCTTTGCCAGAGCCTTTGCAATCTCTACGAGCTGCTGCTTACCTGTACCTATATCTTTAACAAGTGTTTTCGATGAATCCGAAAGACCTACCATTGCGAGGTATTTGTCTGCCTCTGCATAGGTCCTGTTCCAGTCGATACACCATTTGCTTCCCTGTTCGTTACCGAGGAACATATTCTCACCGATCGTCATATAAGGGATCAGCGCGAGCTCCTGGTGGATGATAACGATTCCTTTTTTCTCGGAATCCTTAATATTATGAAATTCGCATACTTCGCCGTCGTAAATAATGTCGCCTTCGTAGGTGCCATACGGATAAATACCGCTGAGAACGTTCATCAATGTCGATTTACCGGCACCGTTCTCGCCGACCAGCGCGTGAATCTCCCCCTCTTCAACCTTCAGGTTGACGTTGTCGAGAGCCTTAACGCCCGGAAAAGTTTTGGTTATGCTGTTCATCTCAAGCAAAACTTTTGCCATGTGTCGCCTCTTTCGTTTAGATTAAATGTTTTTTGTTTTGAGTTGCAAAAATTGAGTTAATTGAGTTTGTTGAGTTTGTTTGCAGAAATGCTTTAAGTTTCAAAGTAAAGGTCAAACCCCAATATACAGGCGGGGTTTCCCCCGCCTGCAAAGGGCTGAAATAGCTTAAATTAGCTGAGCTGTGCTTCTGTATAGTAGCCGGAATCGATAAGGATTTCCTTATAGTTGTTGATATCAGCAAATACAGGATCGCAGAGGTAAGAAGGAACGTCCTTCTTGTTGTTGTTGTATGTGTTGTTTGTCTCAACTGTCTTACCGTCGAGGATCTGACCAACCATAGTAACTGTTCTCTCAGCGAGTGTACGTGTGTCCTTGAATACGGACATTGTCTGCTTACCAGCGAGCATGTTCTTTACAGAAACGATATCGCAGTCCTGACCGGTAACGATCGGCCACTTATCCTTTAATGTGTAACGAGAGTCAAGAGCATTTACAACGCCCTGAGCTGTTGAGTCATTGGAGCAAAGCCATGCGTCGATCTGCTTGTCTGCATAGTTGGAACCGATGATGTTCTCAGCTCTGGACTGAGCTGTAGCTGTTGACCATTCAGGTGTAGCAACAGAATCGAAATCTGTCTGACCGGAAACGCAAACGAGCTTGCCTGAATCGATGTAAGGCTTAAGAACGTCCATAGCACCATTGAAGAAGAAGCCAGCATTGTTGTCACCGGGGTCACCAGCTGTGAACTCGATGTTGAAAGGACCAGCAGCGTTGTCGAGGTCGAGGGCCTTCTTAACGAACTCACCCTGGATCTGGCCAACCTTGTAGTTGTCGAATGTTGCATAGTAAGAAACGTTGTCGTTGTCCATCAGGAGACGGTCATAAGCGATAACGGGGATCTTCTTAGCAGCAGCCTTGTCGAGAGCTGTACCGAGTGAAGAAGACTCAATAGCAGCGATAACGAGAACCTTACAACCGGAGTTGATCATGTTCTCAACCTGTGAGAGCTGAGTGTCAGCCTTGTTGCCGGCATACTGAAGGTCAACTTCGTAGCCTGCAGCTTCGAACTTCTGCTTCATGTAGTCGCCGTCCTGATTCCATCTCTGGAGATCCTTAGTAGGCATTGATATGCCAACCTTTTTCTTTCCAGAACCAGCGCATCCTGTTAAAGCAGTAACTGCGATAACAGCGCAAAGAACTGTTCCAAGAATTTTCTTTAACATTGAAAAATTCCTCCTGTTTAATAATATGGCACTTCCTGCCACATACAACTTAACACTGGATATATAGGAGTTGCATATCGAGATTCTTGATATTTTTGGCGAATCGTCATAAGGTTCCGGACGGATTTAGCACAATCATATGGTCATTCTTACAAATATGCCATAATTGTGCTAAACACTACAAAAATACCGCAAATGTGACATTGGGACGGGTGACAGGGGCTGGGGACCGTAGACGCTGCCGGGGCTGCTGACCGGCCATTAACGCCAGCGAAACAGCAGTCGACCGGCTCCGAAGCGTTCCCGCAGCCCTGCCAAATTCACACCAACAATAATCATGAATAATATTATTAATATTTATTGTATGTTACTATAAACATTGACTTCACGACCGCTACAGGAGAGGGATAACTCCATGATCGAATTTTATAATGCTTTTATTTCGTACAAACACGCAAAGCTCGACTCGGCGATCGCTGAGCATGTCCAGCGCAAGCTCGAGCATTTCCATGTGCCGCATAAACTGAAAAAGAAGCTCAAGCACACAAAGATCACCAGGATCTTCAGGGACAAGGACGAGCTGCCCATCACGAGCGACCTCACGGAGACTATTACCCAGGCTCTCAAAAATGCGGAGTACCTGATAGTCATCTGCTCGACCAATACCAAGGAATCGTACTGGGTAAAAAGAGAGATCAACACTTTCCTGCAGACACACTCGGCAGACAAGATTCTGACGGTCCTCTGCGACGGCGAGCCTTTTGACGTTATTCCCGAAGAGCTCCTCTCCATGGAGAAGGAATACCAGGACGAGAACGGAATTACCCACAGGGTCAAAGTGCCGGTCGAGCCGCTGTCATGCGACTACAGACTGAAGAGGTCGACGGCCGATAAGGAAGAGCTCCCGCGTCTTGCTTCGGCGCTTTTGGGCTGCTCTTATGACGAGCTCCAGCGAAGGAACAGACAGTACAGGATCAGGCGCGTGGCCGCTGCTGCGGCCCTCGCTTTCGCGGCAGTCGTGGCATTCGGATGCTACATGGCATACACGAGCAAACAGATCAACGACAACTACATCGAATCTTTGAGGGGCAGATCCCGCTATCTGGCCACCGAGTCTGAACAGCTTCTTAATGAAGGAAAGCGAACCGATGCCATACAGCTCTCGCTCGCGGCACTTCCGGACGGACCGGACGATAAGATGCCGGTAACCGCACAGGCCGTGCGCGCGATAACTTATACGACATCAGCTTACAAGGCCAACTCCGGCGCTTCTTTCGTGCCGGTCTGGAACTACAAGACAACACACCCGGTTACTAAGACCATCATTACCGAAGACAGATTCCACCTCGCTGCGATGGACAAATCCAGTGACATTTACTGCTGGGATACGTCTTCTCACGAACTCGTTTTCGAGAAGGGCGGAAACAATGACCAGGTGGACGTCCTCTTCCCTGATAATGAGTCGATCCTGATCGTATATGAGGACCATTTGGAAGCTTATAACATCAAGAGCGGAAGCATGATGTGGAAGTTCCAGTCGCTGGATGAATTTCCGATACGCGCGGGCGACATCCAGTGCACTTCACGCTCGGTAATCATCGATAACGGAGACGGATCGGTCTCCGAGCTCTCATTAAGAGACGGAAGCGTAAGGAACGTCTATCAGTTAAACAATAGTTTTCTGCCGTCAATTTATCATCTGACTCTTTCTCCCGACGGGAAAAAGATCGCCTTTACCGACGCCCCTATGGCACTCGGCTCTGAAAATCTCTATATCTATGACACCGAGACCGGAAAGCTCAGCACAAACACCTTTGAATCCTACATACTCTGGTCGATGAAATTCACGGATGATGATCACGTTTGCATCATGACGACCAAAGACTTTTTGGCCGACTCCGTTTCGTACAGCCAGGAAATGAAGATAAAACAGACAGGTTACATGGATGTGTTATGCTTCGACAGTTCGGCAAAACAGGTCTGGGCAAAGGAGATGGCATATAACGATGTCGCATCCGGTATCAACAGCATGTATCTGCCTACCCGGGACGCAGTCCTCGTTTATGCCGGTGACGCAGCGTTGATCATAGACCAGAAGACCGGAACGGAACAGAACAATTATCAGACCGGCAGTTCCATCATCACGTGCAGCGACAGGAACGGAGACGGATTGCCGGAATTCGTCTGCAAGCACGGCGAGTATATCTTCGCGCTGAACGAGACCAATGACAACCTCGCTGTCTTCAATGTTCTCTGCGACAATATAACTACCGGTATCGCGAACGATCTTGTCTATGCCGTTCAGCAGGGAAGCGAAGATATCATCTGTTATACTCGTTATCTTGAAGATGAAGATTTTACGGAGATCGACGCTTACGGCGGTTTTACCACAGGCTCGTCTTTCCAGACATGCTATGACGATGATGAATACCTCATTATCGCGGCGAGAGTAGATGAAACAGAAGATGTCAGGGTCAGCGTCATCGACATCAATACCGGATCTCTCCTTTTCTCGGAGGATGTAAATGCGCCTGACGGACTGCTGAGTAATTTCAGCGTCGAAAAGATCGACGATACGATCTACGGTATTTTCGGTTATTCCATTTACGAGATCGATCCGGATAAGGAAAAGGTGAAAAAGGTCGACGTCGAAATTGACTACGGGAACGATGTATCCAACGGCAAGATAATTACGGTCGACTATACGAGCCGTTCGAGTATTGAAGCAGAGGTCACCGATCTCGACGGCAAAAACAGCATCCAGATCAAGAGCAAGGAAATAGAAGACCTGAACCTGTTCGATCTCGGGCAGCCTGTCTATGTCAGGGAACTCGACTCTGTATTCTTCCCGTTCGGGAACCGTCTTTTCGTTTCGAATCTGTCATCAGGGAAGATAAAAGAGCTCAAAGTTCCTGATAACTGGAACGTCGGCACGGGCCTGGACTTATATGTTACCGTATCCGAAGACGGTTCCCGTGTCCTTATGTCCGACGGAAATATCCTCCTCGTATTAGACAAAGATCTGAAAGAACAATACACGATCCGCTGCAATTACACTTACAGATACAACGCAGTCTTCAAGAACGACGTACTGTATGTTGTCGCTGACGGATATCTTTCCCTGTATGACGGCAAGACCGGCGAGCTCATGGCAAAGTATGAGATGACGCTCTACGGCATCGGCGATTCAGATCTGTCCTTTGATGATGCCAACCACCGCCTGTATTTCAGGACGGGCGACCAGATAAGCGTTTTCGATACCGAGACATGGGTCGAGATCGCATGCATAAAGAATGCCTACTGCTATCACGCAGGCACGGACCGTTTCTATGTATATTCATACATGACAAGCATTGAATGCACGCCGGGATACTTCAAGCAATTATCACTGGAAGAACTGATCGAAAAAGCGCATAAAATCTTGGGTAATCAGGAACTTCCCGTGGAGATAAGATCAAGATACGGTCTCTGATCTTTATCTTCTTGCCTTGTAGAACCTGTCGAAAAGCGCTCCGTTGATGATGTAGATATCGTGCTCGTCGTCTGCCCTGACGGCGAGATAATCGCCGACCTTGCCCGAGTAGTACTTATCCTCTGTCCAGAGCGTAAAGAGCTTTACGGGCTGCTCCAGAGGCTTCGCAAAAACAATGGAACTTCCTATCGTTCTTGCGGTCTTGGCAAAAGGCATAACTTTCTTTACTTCACCCGTTCTCTTGTTCTTGATCCTGGGCTCATATTCGAATTTCTCCGCTTTCGTATAGACGAAGTTGGTGAGCTGATAACTGCTTAAGAGCTTGTTCACCTTGATCGGATAGACCTCTCCCTCGACGCCTATCATGAGATAGGCTTCCTCATCAATAATGGTGTCAACGTCACCTTCCAGCGTTCTTATGTTGATCAGCGTTCCGATGGGGAATACATCCGAGAGCCTTACATAGCCGAGTGATTGCGCGATCTTCTCGTAAGCCGGCCATTTGGAAGTATTGAGCTTGGTGTTTTTCGCATAGATAACCATATATCTGTCGAAGTACCACGTAAGGCGCTCCTCGATAGTCTCTTTCGCGGATTTGGTAAGAAGATCGGGCATGATCGTGCCGCCGGCCTTCAGCGTGTGACCGCCGCCTCCGCCGCCCAATCCCTCAGCGAGATAGGCCGCGAGCTCATCCGCGCGGACTTCCTTAGAGCAGCTCCTGACTGAGAATTTTACCTCATAGGGGCTCTCATAGAACGCTATGCAGACATTGACATTCTCGGTCTCGAGCGCAAAGTCACTGATGACACCCAGAATGCAGGGATCGCAGGCCTCTGCTTCGATCACGAGATACTTGTTGCTCTCATGATATTCGTAGTTAAAGATTGCCTTGCCGGTGAGCTGGAGCTCGTCGAGCGAGATATTGGAATTGATCATCTCGGTGACGGTTCCCTTATTTACGACGATCGAGTCCATCATATCGCGGTCCAGAGGATGCGATACCTCAGACAGTCTGTTCGTATCGGAGTAAAGACCGTAGTATAGTGCCGTGGAAAGAAGCCTGTTATCGTTCGGTTCCAATCCCTCTTCTTTTATAAGAGACCAGCAGAGAGTGGCGCAGCTTCCGATATCGCTCCTGATGAACTCAAACTTCGGAGGCAGATTTACGGAATGGTGGTGATGGTCGATAATAACGGTCACCTTGGCGTCTGTCGCCGTAACGTTCTTCTGACCGATCTGGCAGTCGACCAGGATAAGAAGATCGGGCTTTTCATCAAAGTCCGGTGCGTACTCGACCGGAACAGCAAGTTCCTTGATCATGATCTGAAGATTGCTCTTCTTGATCTCGTTCCTGCCCCTGTAGATAAACCTGACCTTTTTGCCGTGCTGCTGAAAATACCACGCGATTGCATATCCTGAAGCAAGCGCGTCAGCATCAGGATTATCATGACACTGAATGACGATCTTCTCGTACTTCAAAAAATTACTTAATACAAAAAACTCTTCTTTTTTTTCTGTTGCTTCACTTGCTACCATATACAACGACCCGAATCCATAAAAGTTGCTCCAACATTGTACCAAAAAGCAGGAGGAAACGCACTCCCCTATTCGCGGCTGTATTTCAGCATTCAGGGCGATGTCAGGAAACTCTCGGATAATCTGATCTGTTTATGCGGTTACAGTGCCGCAAGTACCGATTCGATATACGACTTGTCGGTCCAGTCATGAGCCTCGTTATCCGTGGCTTCCATCAGGGCGCGCTCCCAGACTTCCATCTCTTTCGGATCTTTCTTCGCAAGAGATTTCCTGAGCATACCGCAGAGGGTCCTGTCCGCAAAAGACATCTCCTTCATGTCGAACGAGCCCCTGCAGTAATATACGGGGATCCCCTCAAGGTCATCCTTCATATTCCTTTTGATGATCTCATTGACAGACTTCTCATCGTAGGGCGAAGCGCCGCAGGTGAAGACGATTATCTTCTTTCCTTTAAGCTTTCCGATATTCTTCTTAAGGTAAGATACGCATGCAATGCCTGAAGCATAGATGCCCCCGCCGACTAATATCACATCGCATTTTGCTGCTTCACTGATGTCGGCTTCCTTAGTCGATACGCACGGAAAACCTGTCGCTTCAGAGATCCACTGTGCATACTTCTTTGAAGCGCCGTACTTTGACTTGTATATTACTATCCCCTTCATTTAAACTGCCTCCGTAAGATTCTTCTCTATCCGCGTAATAGTCTTTATGGTCGTCTGTATGTCCTTTTCGGGGACGCCCCCGAACATCTTCGCCATGATCCTTATGCTCATTTCGTTGTTCTTTTCGCAGAACTTCTGACACTTTTTGGTCAGCACGATGCGCTGCTTGCGCTTATCATCCGCGTCCTCCCTGAACTCGACAAAGCCCTTGCCCTCAAGCTTTATGAGGATCTGCTTCACGTTCTGGTGCGAGCTTCCGAGCACGTCAGAAAGCTCTTTTATCGTCGGCGGTTCCTTGCACATGTTTATACATACGATCGCGAAAAACTGCTTCCAGCTGATCTCCTTCATCATGTTGTCGGCCATCGCCTGGAAACGGTTCTCGAAAGCGCTCAAAAGGCCCAAAAGGTAATAACTTGAGGGTATTCCTTCGAAATCCAGCTTGTTGCTGCTTATAGTTTCTTCAATATTCATAAGGTTTTCTCCCGTGCTTTTTCGTGAATAGGTAACATATTACTCATTATGGTAACATGTTACCTTTTTGCTGTAAAGACCCTTTTTGTGCCACGTGGAACATGTTATAATTATTTTGTTGCAGATCAATTAGTTATTCGCGTTCTGCGGCCGTGACGCTCCATTTTCCGGAGCGGGGTCAATAATGATAAGAACCCCGGAATCTCATCATGAATGACAAATATAACGCGCGTTAATACGCGCCGGTTTTGCTGTTCGTGAAAGGAGGTTTTATTTTATGATTCACGACAACGATTTTGAATACTTTGAGAAGATGGCCCATTGGAGTTTTGACGAATATGGGATCCATGAAGAATGCCTGACGGACTGGGACCTTTACGGACTGCTCAGATCATTTGTCACTGCCGAGTCACGGGTGCTTGACCTGGGCACCGCAGGCGGTGAGAAGATCCTCTCCGAATTTCCCGACTGCGCGGAGATCCTGGGCACGGACTATTCCCCTGCCATGATCGAGACAGCCCGTACCAATCTGGCTAAGAGCGGCAGGAAAAACATCTCTTTCAAAGTAATGGACAATCTGAAGATGGACGTGCCGGATGACTATTTCGACATCGTCGTCGCACGCCACACCTGTACCGATGCCGCGCAGATCCTGAAGTGCCTGAAGCCCGGCGGACGCCTTCTCATCAGGGGCGTCGACAAGTACGACTGCTGGGCCTTAAAGCTCGTCTTCGGCGGCGGCCAGGGATTTGACGATCCCGTCCCGGTCTCCATCACAGATTATGAGGATGTCCTGAATGCGGGCTTTGACGACGTCGAACTGGTTCCGATATTCACGCGTGAATTCTTCCGGGACCGCGAGTCATTCAAGTCCTTCCTGGGCGCCGTTCCGATCCTTGACAACGTTTCGATAGAAGGCGAACCGCTCGACGATGCTCTTCTTGATGAATACATCGCAAAGAACACTGTCGGCGGACGGATCATTCTGCGCCGCGCTTACTATGGGATAAGCGCGAGAAAGGGAATGTCTTGAAGGTAAAGTTATTCTCTGAGGACCACCTTTTTTCCGTATATTGAAAAACAGGTCTATTCGTGCGTCCGGTTAAATAGACGCAAAACTCCGAAAAACACATTTTACGATGCCATTTTCGAGAATTTGTAGTCGTAAATTTTATATATAGAAAAAAGAGATGTGGTAGCGCATCTGAAAAACCGTCGCTATTTGCAATAATTGCAGATTTGCGACGGTTTCACAGGATCATAATGTCCTTTTAAGAAAAAACACATCACCAGCCGAGGTCCATAAGCCAGTTGTTGAGTCTGCGCTCACGGTCCTTATCCGGCAGGGACGGGTCATTCTTATACTCGCCCTTAATGTTGCCGTCAACGATATAGAGCACGCGGGTGCATCTGGAAGCTACCTTCGAATCGTGGGTGACCATCATGATGGTCGTGCCCTCCTGATTGAGCTTGACGAGCTCATCCATAACTTCGTTCGAAGACGTGCGGTTCAGCGCGCCCGTGGGCTCGTCGGCGAAAAGGATCTTCGGCGAATTGATCATCGATCTGCAGATGCAGGCTCTCTGGAGCTGGCCGCCGGAGACTTCGTTGATGTCGTTGTCGGCGACTTCGATGATGCCGAGTTTTCTCATGAGGTCTTCGCCCTTTCTGATCTTGTCCTCGCGGCTGCCGCCGTTCTTACTCTCGAAGGCAGGAAGAAGGATGTTATCGAGGATCGTGAGATTCTTCATCATGTACATCTGCTGGAAGATGAAGCCCATCTTATCAAGGCGGGTCTCTGCGAGGTCCGTGCTCTTCATTTTCGCGAGGTCCTCACCGTCGAAGAGCACACGGCCGCTCGTTGCCTGGTCCATACCTGAGACCGAGTAAAGAAGTGTGGATTTGCCCGAACCGGAAGGTCCCATGATCGCAACCATCTCGCCCTCGTCGACCTTGAGATTTATATTCTTTAAAACGTTGATCTGTCTTTTATCAACGACATATGTTTTGCAAAGATCCTTTGTTTCGATTACTGTAGCCATTTTAAATTCCTCCGTATATTATTCGTTGCTTGCCGTATCGCGGCTGCCGATCTTTCTGGTATAAAGAGCCGTCAGGAATGCCGTAAGAACCGTTACGATCAGTATTGCTCCCGGATACATTGCAAAGCTTCTTAAGATGTCATAGTTGTAGTCAATGTCTGAAGCTCCCATCATTCCGAAGATAGGACTTATGCAAAGATCTGTCATGGGCATCGAGAGCCCGACTGCCAGGAGCATCGCGACAAAAGCTACTATAAAGAATCTCTGCACGTGCCACTTGATAACCGTGCTATCCTTAAATCCTACAGCCTTCGCGATTGCGATCTCGCTCTTCTCATCTGCTATAAAAGATCTCTCCATCAGAACTGTAACAAGTACGACTACGATGAGCGTGATGAGCAGAAGAAGCTTTGCAACCGCGTCCATAATGTCATAGACCTTTACACAGTCAACGCAGAATTCAGTTGCGTTAAATACTTCATCATTTCCTGTCAGATCCTTGATCTTCTGAACTCTTTCATCGATCGTCTTCTGATCCGGATTATCCGTAAAATCGATCATGAACTGTGAAGGAGATGTCAGGTGCGAGAAATCTGTCGGCGCATCTTCGTGCAGAAGGATAACTTTTCCGAGCTGGTTCATCGACTGGAAATACCCTGTTATCAGAAGATCTTCTTTCCGGTCACCATAGTCGATCCTGATCGTGTCGCCGAGCTTTGCACCGGTCAATTCCGTAAACTGCTTTGTTATTGCAACTTCCTTCTCATTTGAAGGAGCATAACCTTCTGCCATTTTGAATTCGGATACCTTGCTTCTCCAATCCTGCTCGATCGAATAAGAATATGTATTGCCTTCATATTCGATCTGATAGGTATAGATCATACGGATGCGGGCCGTACAGGGCATTCCTTCCTTTGTGAATTCATCTGCAAGTTCATCCAGATATTCATTCAGCTCAGTTTCACCACCCGCATGCATGAAAGATGTGGCTTTTTTGTTATCGGTTATATACACATCCGAAGGCGGTCCGAAAAGGTATACGAGCTTATCGCTGTTCATTGTGTTTGCGGTATTTACGATCATGAGCACAAGGAGCGTGCAGAGAGAGAACGTAACGATTATCGTGACAAATCTCTTCGGGCTGGAAAAGATATCATTTATCGCCAGATACCATGAAGGTCTTAATACATTCTTCGTGATCCTTATTCCGCCCTTCTTCTTAAATCTCTCGCCGGTCTGACCTGATCTGACTGCATCGATAGGTGTGAGTCTCTTGATCTTGGATGTGCTAAGGTAAGCGAAAAGAATAACCAGCAGCGTTACGCATACTGAACCAATGATGTTCCAGGCGTATCCCCAGGAAGCCCCGAGGATCATATCCTGTGTCATGGATTTGAGCAGGATCTTGCCGAACGGAATGCTTAAGAAAAAGCCGATGACTGAACCGATCACAGCAATTGCCGCATACTTGGTAAGATAAAGAGTTCTGATCTTCTTATCTTTTATTCCAATTGCCTTCATGACTCCGATCTCTCTGAAATCCTCGGAGATCGAGAAGTTGATAGTAAATCTTAAAACGAGGAACGAAACGATCATGAGGCAGATGCTTAAGATGACCACAACGAATGCAACGATGAGATTCATTACATAAGCCATCTTGATCATTGATACAGGCTTAGAATAAGCGACATTTTCAAGGTCAGAGAGCGCAGAACCGACCGCTGTAGTATCGTCAGTCTTGATATAGAACAATTCGCCGCCATAGTATGTGGAAACAAATTCATCATCAAGATATTTCTCTAATACAGAGTCATTTACGAAAAACCTCGGATTGCCGAAAAACGACGAACCTAAAAAGGCATCTTTTAAAGTTCCTGCAACAGTCAAAGTTACTTTTACGTCGCCCTGCTCAAATGTCAGTTTGTCGCCGATGCTAAGATTATTTTCCCTGAATGAACTGCCGGAAACATATACTTCACCCGGCTCAACGGAAGTTATTGCATTGTCATCTTTATCGAAGAAAGTCATTCCGGCACGTTCTGGTGAGATCAGCATGCCGACATTCTCGATCTCGATCTGCTTCCCTTTTTCGTTGAAAACATCACCTTTTGACATGTAGATTACTGTGTCAAACGAGTAGCTCTCAACTTCAGGAACCGATTTTACTTTGTCTTCAAAACTTCCGATCGCATTCTCGCCCAGTGCGATCAGCTGGTAATTTCCGATCCCTGCTTTCTCGAACATATAATCCGTACCGTTTATGACTGATACGAAATTATAGATGCCGCTCGCAAAGAACACGCTTGCGATGATTACGAAGAGGAACAATATGACGTTCATCGTCTTGTTTCTCTTCAGGTCTTTCTTCAAAATCCTTCCGAACATTGCTATATCTGATCCCTTCTCTTGGTTTATGCCACGATGATACAAGAGAAATTGTTAAACAATCATTAAATCCCGGAAAGGCTTGTATTTATTGCATTTGCGGATTTTTGCCCTGTCAAGTGCCAATGGAATTATTAAGCCATCTTCACTACAGCGACTGCCGTAAAACCGTCCTCAGAGGCTTCGGCATAGACGTCGCCGTCCATCTTCTGCATAAGATGCTTGCAGATATAAAGACCCAGACCGGAGCCCTGAATGCCTTCGGCGTTCTTGCCGCGATAGAAGGAATCGAAGATATTCTGCATATCGGTATCGTCAGGCGCCGTGCCCGAATTATGTACACAGATGAGTTTACAGTCTTCCTCTTCTTCAAAAGAGATCGTCACGGATCTTCCGTCGCCGTATTTGACCGCGTTCTCCATGAAATTCTGAAGCACTTCGACGAGCCTGTCAGGGTCGCATTTTAACAGGCAGTTCCCGTATTCATTTATCTTGAAATCAGTGTGCAGGACCGATAGCTTATCCTGATAGTAGACCGCGATCTTTTTCATGACATCATCGAGATAGACTTCGCCAACATTAACGTTAAGATCGATGAAATCCTCGCGTGAGATCTTGCTTATCTCGCCCGCGTAGCGCTTGATCTCTTCTGTATTTTTGAGGATGCCGTTGAGCGCTTCGGCCTTCTTTTCTTCGCTGTCGTAGATGCCGTCTTTCAGGGCCCTTGTGTAAAGTTCGATAGCGGAAAGGGGCGTCTTGATATCGTGCGAGAGCGAGAGCACCAGGGTCTTCTTTTCTTTCTGGTATTCGAGTTCTTTGCGTTTCGAATCTTCAAGGTTCTCGCGGAGCATATCCATGCCCCAGATAAACTTTCCGAAGTATCTGCTCTTCTCCTGTTTTATGGGAGCGGTCAGATTTCCCTTAGCGAGATCGACGGTCATGTCAGTCATGCTGCTGAAAGGCTTTAAGACTTTTCTGTCGATATAGACCGAGATCCCAATAGTAAAAAGCAGCATTACCGCGAGGCAGGCATTTACCGTGCTAACAGTTCTGTAATCGAATTTCTCCACATAGCCGATCCGGTACAGGGTACCGTCAGACTCCGCAACGATATATCTGTAATTGACCTCCGAACTGTCGAAAGGTTCGAGCCTGATGATCGTCTCATAGCCGCTCAGATCGATGCTGCCGGCCGGCTCGTTTTCCAGTCTCCTGGCGACCTGCTTGGCCTCGACCAGGCTCAGGCTGTTTTCATTTCGAAGGCTCGTGAAGATAAGTACATTGCTTAACGCGATAAGCAATACTTCAACAATGATTATTCCAATAACAGCTTTACGGAACTTACTCAAATCTGTACCCTACTCCCCAGACCGTCAGTATGTGTTCAGGGTTCTTCGGATCATTCTCGGTCTTCTCCCTGAGCCACTTGATATGGACATTCAGAGTCTGCATCTCAGACTCTGAATCGCTTCCCCAGATCGCATTGAAGATGTAAGACTTCTTGAGCGTAACTCCCTTGTTGTCGATAAGGAGTTTCAGGAGATCAAACTCCTTTGCCGTGACATCGGTTTTCACGCCTTTCTTATAGAGAGTCTTGGTAACACAGTTCAGCTTCAGGTCTCCTTCAACGATCTCATCTATCGAGAACTTGCGCTTGAAGATGCCTCTGATCTTGGCGAGCAGGATATCGATATCGTAGGGCTTTTCGATATAATCGTCCGCGCCCAGGTCAAGGCCTTTGAGCTTGCTCTCCTTGTCGGTCTTTGCGCTCGCGATCAGGATATGGGTATTTGCTTCCTCGCGGATCTTCGAACAGACCGTAAATCCGTCGATATCCCCGGGAAGCATAATGTCCAGTACCATTAGTTTTGCTCCGTATTTCTCATAAAGGTCCAGAGCTTTCTTTCCGCTGTCGGCAAGCGACACGGTATAGTTCTCTTTGCGAAGGAAATCACACAGAAGCGTTCCGATCTCCACATTATCTTCTACTACGATTATGTCCGGCATCAGTTATTCTCCAATGAACGTTTGGGTTCATTTTATCGCAGAATGAAAGATAATGCTTTAACTCCTTCAGAATCCGTCGCGTCCGCCGTGGCCGCCCATACCGCCCTGTCCGGGACCCATGCCGCCGCCCATCATCTGATTCGTAATGGTGTTGGTCTCAGAACCGTTTACTATGAGCGTTCCGCCTGTGTATTCGCAATTGCCGTCGTAGTCAAAAGGCGACTGCGCGGTGATATTGAAGGTGCCGCCATTGATGTAGAGATCTCCGTTAGAATCTATTGCATCAGTGTCACCGGCGCCCATATCGATCGTGATCTCACCGCCGTTGACCGTAAGGGACGGCTGGTATGAAGAAGACTTTCTGGCAGCGTTGATACCGTCGTCAGAAGCAGTGATGTTAAGCGTTCCGTCGTTGATCGTGATCACTGTTCCTTCGAGGCCTTCAGATGCCGTAATCGTGATGTCTCCGCCATCGATCGTCATATAGGATGTGGCATGGATGCCGTCATCTTCAGCGTTGATGCTGATGGTCCCGCCGGAAATGTAGATATACCCTAAAGTATCGTCATCGTCGTTTTCCGCGTGCAGGCCGTCATTGCAAGTGGTGACCGTGATGTTACCGTCAGCAATAAGGATAGAATCGTTGGCTTCGACAGCGCTCTTAACGCAGCTTATTACATATGAGCCGCCTGTGATCTTGAGATCATCCTTGCCGCTTATCGCGTTCTTTGAAGAGGTGATCTCGAGCGTTCCTTCACCGTTCAGAACTATGTCATCCTTAGAGAAGATGACCGCGTCAGTATTCGTATCGCCGTCGGAAGTAAACTCACCTGTTACAGACAGCTTATTCGTCGTGCCCTCAGCCGTGGTCACGAAAACCTTATCCGCATTTACTACATAGATGCATGGAAAATCTTTATTGGTGATTGACACTCCGTCCAGTACCAGCTGGACTTTGTCCTCGTCACCGGCATTGACCTTTATCGTAACTTCCGAAGCCGTTCCGGTAATAACATATATACCTTCTTCTGTTATCTCTATATCTTTATTATCGGTAACCGTTATCGTCTGCGCCTCTGATGTGTCGGCCGTCTGCTCCAGATCTCTTTCCGTGAAAAGATCATTGGTGTCATAAGAAACGTTCTCTGTCTCAGTGCTGTCTGTCGATGTCTTCGAAGATACGTCATTGAGCTTTACTGCCGCCGTGGAAGATGTGACGCTGTCCGTACTGTTGCCTGACGTTACCGCATCATAAGAACATGCGGCGACAGAAAGTGCAAAGAGCGTTGCAAGACCTGCGATCAATATTTTCTTTTTCATATTTATATCCTCCGAATAATTCATTTTTCAGGTTGTTACCACAATGATAAATTGCGTACTTAAAACGAACTTCAAAGGATGAAAATTTTCGGTTCTTCCGATAAAAAAGATAAATGGCCTTTGCAATAAAGCCTCCTCCCCGCCGCCAAGTATAAAGACCTTTGCAACTAGTCTTTCCCTTCAGACGCCAAGTATAAAACCCTCTTGTGCCACGAGCCACCCTCTCCGGTAACACCAAAGAAAACATCCTTCAACTAGTTAATTTGCCGAAGGCAAATTACTGTCCGTACGTTGAAGGATGTTTTCTGGTGTTGGCGCTCCAAGCAGGAATTGAACCCGCATCTGCGGTACCGGAAACCGCCATTCTATCCATTAGACTATTGGAGCATCTGTTTCAATTTAACTCTGCGTATTATACCTTATCGCTTTCAGGATTGTCAGCAGGAGTCTTGTTTTCGTCGAGGATCCTCAGAAGCCCGATTATCTCGGTGATCGTCTTGTCCTGCCTGACGGAAGAAGGCTTGAAAAGCATGTACGGCGTAACGCCGGTTGCGTTTATGGTTACGCGCGCACCGTAAAAATGGTCGCGCATCAGGGCGCCCAGAGCCTGCATATCAATCTGAAGGTTCGGATTCAGGTAGAGCCTTACGCCGGCACTCTTGATGGATGTTTTCGTAAAGCCGAGAGTTCTTGCCAGCGACTTCAATAGAGAGACTCCAGAGAGGATGTAGATCTCGGGCGGAGCATCGCCGTAACGGTCAGTTACTTCATCTATAAAATCGCTGTAGGATTCAAAATCAGAGATGTCGCCGATACGTCTGTAGCAGGTCATCCTTGCGGCTTCATCCTGAATATAAGAAGCTGGAATATATGCATCGTAATCGACCTCGACGCTGAAGATTTTTTCGTTCAGCTCAGTGTTGCCCGTGATAACGTCTGCATCAAGGACTTCGTCTTTTCCGGACTTGAGAAGACGCACTTCCTCATCGAGCAGACGGCAATAGAGTTCATAACCTATTACATCCATCTGGCCGTGCTGTTCTGCGCCAAGAAGGCTGCCTGCGCCGCGGACCTCCAGGTCGCGCATGGCGATCCTGACACCGGAACCGAGTTCGGTAAATTCGCGGAGCGCATTTAAACGCTTGGTAGCTTCCTCGTTAAGGACAGCATCAGGATCGTAAGTGATATATGCATATGCCTGTCTGTCCGATCTTCCTACGCGGCCCTTTATCTGATAGAGCTGCGAGAGACCGAAGCGGTCAGCGTTCTCGACGATCAGCGTGTTGACGTTCGGCATGTCAACGCCGTTCTCGATTATCGTGGTGCAGACAAGGATATCGTATTTGCCTTCGATGAAATCCGCAACAACAGTCTCAAGGCCGTTCTCGGGCATCTGTCCGTGGGCATACGTGACGCGCACTCCGGGCATCGCTTTGGCGAGAGCATCTGCGACTTTATCGATATTTGATGTCCTGTTATAGAGATAGAAGATCTGGCCGCCGCGCGAGATCTCACGCATACAGGCCTGGATGATTATCTGCTCGTCGTAGCCCAGAACATAAGTCTGGACGGCTCGCCTGTTGAACGGCGCCTCCTCGAGAACCGAGATATCCCTTATTCCGGACAGGGACATGTGAAGCGTTCTCGGAATAGGAGTAGCAGAGAGCGACAATACATCAACGTCCGTCTTCATGGACTTGATCTTCTCTTTGTGATTGACTCCGAAGCGCTGTTCCTCATCAACGACAAGGAGCCCGAGATCAGGCGGAGTGACGTCATTTGAAAGGACCCTGTGCGTTCCGATGATGACATTTATCTTGCCGTTTTTAATATCAATGAGATTCTGTTTTATCTGAGCCTGCGGAACAAATCTCGAGAGCAGGCAGACATTTACAGGGAAGTCTTTTACCCTGTTCACGAAGTTCTCGTAATGCTGCTGCGCGAGAAGGGTCGTGGGCGCCAGCATAATTACCTGTTTATCGTTCATGACCGCTTTGAACATCGCCCTGAAAGCGACTTCCGTCTTGCCAAAACCGACGTCTCCGCAAAGGAGCCTGTCCATGGGTCTTTCCGATTCCATATCCGCTTTTATCTCGCGTGATGCGCGGAGCTGGTCGTCCGTCTCGACGAACGGGAACTTATCTTCAAAGAGTTTCTGCATCTCATCGTCAGGATCACAGGCAAAGCCCTTGTTGACGCTTCTTGCGGCATATATCTTGAGGAGGTCGTAAGCGACTTTCTTGATCGCTTCCCTGGCCCTTGATACGGTCCTCTTCCACTCGTCGCCGCCGAGCCTGGAGAGCTTCGGCTCTTTCTCGCCCGGACCAACGTATTTCTGCAGTGAATCGAGATTCTCCGGCAAGATGTATAAAGTCTCGCCCTTTGCGTAAGTGAGCTTTAAGTAATCCTTGCGGATCTCGCCGACCTTCATGTTGATGAGGCCCTCGTAGCGGCCGACACCGTGTTTGTCGTGAACTACGTAATCTCCGGGACTGATCTCACTGAAGAAATTGATCCTGTTCCCGCCTTTTTTCTTTTCGGGGCGTTTCTGCTCAACACCGTATAATTCCTGTTCGCCCAATATGGTCAGACCGAGCATCGGATACGAGAAGCCCGCCGGCAGCGGCGCATCTATTATCTCTTTAAAACAGTCGTGCTCAGCGAGGCGCTCTTTGAGCTGTTCATAACGTCTTCCGTGATGGGCAACGAGATAAACGCCCTCTGTTTTCTTCAAAAGCTGAGCGAGCTCTTCCGTGCGGCCCGAAAAGTTATCAGCCGGAAACCCCGAGACGGTATGTGTAGTCCCGCCGGGCAGACCGTTGCCCGAAGATTGGAACATAGACAATGTAACAATGTTATCCAGCCCGTCAAGAGCCCTCATGAGCTTTGAAATATTCACCATGGCCGACGGCGCGCATGTCGGAGCGATACCGATCTCGAAAGATTCGCGGCTCCTTTGCGCGTATTCGCCTGCATAAGCATTCATTCTCGCGTCGATATCGACCATCTCATCGGCAAAGAAGACCACATCTTCCCCGTTAACGTAATCTATCGCCGTCCTGTAGTCCTTAAGTATCAACCCGAGCCATCTGGCTATGCCTGAAGGCTCTATGCCGTTCCTGATCTTTTCCGCGTCACCCGTGGCGGTCCTGGAAAGGAGCTCTGCAGCACGCCTTACTTCCCTTGTGGCGGTATTCATTTTCGCCAGATCTTCCTGAACGCGCTCGAGAATAAGATCCGCAAAACCGTTGCGCTTATCTTCAGGGAAAGCATAGACGGATGAGGGAACGGCGCAGGTCTCTTCGAGCTGCCCCGTGGATCTCTGTGTCTCCCTGTCAAAAGTCTTTATCTGGTCTATCTCGGTATCGAAGAAGCTGACTCTCACGGGTTCCGTGAAAGACGGAGAGAAAATATCTACAATGTCTCCTCTTACGGAGAACTCGCCTTTTTCCATTACCTGGGGCACATTCTCATATCCGTTGAGGATCAAAGACGCGACCAGTTCATCGCGTTCCAATTCCTGACCTACCTTGAGCTTAATTATCCTCTCTGCGAAAACATCTTTCGGTTCGAGTTTATTAAGTAAAGCTCCCGCGGTAATTACCGCTGCTCCGAATCCGCCCGTAACAAGTTCGGAGAGAGCCGCAGACCTCGTAAGCTCTAATTCCCTTGAAGAAGCCTCCGCGCTTACGAGAGACAGTTCTGAAGGCATCAGAAGGGTCACCGGGCCGTCCGCGAATGCGGCACAGTAAGATGCGGTCACGCGTGCTCTCGCGCTGTCAGGTTCGATAAAGACGGCTTTCCGGCCTTTCAGGCGGGCCAGCGCCATTGCAACATAGACCTTCTGCTCCGCGCAGAGGCCCGTGATATTAAGATGTTTTCCTGTCGCAAGACTTGAGGAAAAAACAGCGGCGAGCTCTTTGTCGGCTTCTATCCTGCCAAGGAGCTCAATGAGACTCTTATCCATTGGAGATGATCTCCTCGACTGCCTCGCACGCCTTAACGAATGCGTCGTTCATCATGGGACGGTCGTCTTTCGGAACCTCTGAAAGAACGTAATTTACGAGTTCCCAGTTCTCGGGGACCGGACCCGTGCCGATCCTTACACGCGGGAATTCCTCCGTCCCCAGAAGCTGTATGCAGGATCTCATACCGTTATGCGTACCTGCAGATCCCTTGGGCCTTACCCTGATCGTGCCTTTGGCGATATCGATATCGTCATAGACGGTGATTATGTTCTTTGGCGGGACCTTATAGAACCTGCTGATCTCAACAAGACATTCGCCGGAGTTGTTCATGAAGGTCAACGGCTTGATGATTATGACATCCTGCCCCTTGATCTTACCTTTGCCCCATAGGCCCTTATACTTCTCTTTTCCGAGAAAAATGCCATGCTTATCCGCAAGCATATCTACAGCGAGATAGCCCATATTGTGCCATGTATAGATATACTGTTTTCCCGGATTACCGAGCCCGGCTACTATCCACATATCAAACCTTCCGCGGGATCAGACCTCGGAACGTCTGTCGTCGAGTCTTATATAATTCTCGCCTCTCAAACGGCTCTTGTCTGCAACCCAGTTCTCTTTGTTGAGCTGCTTTGATCTGCCGATACCCAAAGAAAGCGCCGGAACATCTGACGTAATGGTGGAGCCTGCAGCGATATAGCAGTCCTTGCCGAGAACGACGGAAGATACGATGTTGGAGTTACCTCCGATAAATACGTTGTCCTCAATCGTACAGCCGATCTTATCCTGACCGTCGAAGTTACATGTGACAGTTCCGCATCCGAAGTTAACATTGCGTCCGACCTTTGAGTCGCCGATGTAAGTAAGGTGACGGGCTCTGGTGTATTCACCGATAACGGAACCCTTGACCTCGACATATGCACCGAGCGTAACGTGATCGTCGATCCTGGATTCAGGTCTGATGTGCGTGAAAGGTCCGATTCGGCAGTCCTTGCCGATCGAGCTCGAAGAAACGATGGAGTTATCTACTACTGTGCCGTCACCGATATCAGAACAATCTATTCTCGTGTTCTCGCCAATGATGCAGTCTTCACCGATATTGGTGTTGCCGATCAGGGTCGTTCCGGGAAGGATAACCGTATCCTGTCCGATCTCGACCGCATAATGGATCCATGTCGCATTCGGATCGACGATCTCAACGCCGTTCTTCATGTGGCGGTCGAGGATCCTGTGGTTCATGATATCCCTTACCTGGGCAAGCTGCTTCCTGTCATTGACTCCCCTGGTATCGTCGAAATCACATACAACGGCACCGACAGTGTAGCCGTCGCCAATGAGGATTCCGATCGTATCCGTAAGGTAATATTCCTTCTGAGCGTTATTCGCGCCGATCCTGCCCAAAGCAGATATGAGCAGCGGTGTCTTGAAAACATACATCGAAGAATTGATCTCTTTTACCTTAAGCTCCTCTTCGGTGCAGTCCTTGTGTTCAACGATCTTGAGAACGTTGCCGTCCTTGCCTCTAATTATCCTTCCGTATCCTGTCGGATCATCAGCCTCGGCGGTAATAAGGATAGCTGCACAGTTCGATGAAGCCGAATCGAAAGCATCCAAAGCCTTCTTTATAGTGTCTGCGGAAACCATCGGACAATCGCCCGGGAGAACGATCGTAAGACCGTCGCGGCCTTCGAGGAAGGGAGCAGCCTGCATAACGGCATGACCTGTACCCCTCTGTTCTTCCTGAAGCACATAAGCAACATTCTCGCCCAATACGCTTCTGATCTCTGCCTGCGCTTCACCAACTATATATACCTGATCCTGACAGCCTGCTTCCTGAAGAGCATCTGCTACCCATTGGATGATCGGTTTGCCCGACACCTGGAAAACGACCTTGGAGTGCTTGGACTTCATTCTCGTGCTTTTTCCTGCCGCCATAACAACCGCGCTGATTTCCATATTAAAACCTCTTGAATTTGTGATTTGGGATTTACCCCCGACATTATAACAAATCTTTATTTCTAATTAAATGAAAAGCCCTGCGCTTTATGGGACAAAGTGCAGGGACTGGAGATTCATGTTTTCGCGTCCTGAAAAGTCACAAAACGCGGTCTGTCAATTGTTTGCCGTTATCAGAGGCCCTCAACGGAAGCAATTGCCTCACGCATATTTGCCTCAGATTTCTTGAGGAGCAGGTACTCTTCGTCGGTAAGGCGCATGTCGATGATCTTATCTACGCCGTTTGCGCCGATGAGCGCAGGAACGTCAAGAGTAACGCCGGAGATGCCGTACTCGCCGTTAAGTCTTGTGGCAACTGTTCTGATGGTGTGCTCGTCTTCTGTGATGCTTCTGAGAAGTGTAGCGGCGCTTACTGCGATACCGTTGAATGTAGCGCCCTTGAGCTTGATGATCTGAGCGCCGGAAGACTTTGTCTGCTGGGCGATCTCATCCTTAACGTCCTGGCCGAAAGGTACGCCGATAGCTTCTGCATACTCGTCAATACCCATACCTGCAACATGTGTGTGGCTCCATGCGGGGAACTGTGTCTCGCCGTGCTCGCCAAGGATATAACCGTGAACGTTTCTGACGTCAACGCCGAGCTTTCTGGAGATGAGGACTCTGAAACGAGCAGAGTCAAGATTCGTACCGGAACCGATGATCCTGCTGGAAGGAAGTCCGGACCACTCTGCAACCTTATATGTTACGAGATCGCAGGGATTGGAGATTACCATGATAACGCCCTTGTTGTAATACTCCATGATGCTGTCTGTGATAACATGAGCGAGCTTAACGTTCTTCTTAGCAAGGTCAAGTCTCGTCTCGCCTTCTTTTCTGGGGATGCCTGCAGTAACGATGATGCAGTCGGCATCCTTAACATCACTGTAGTCACCTGCGTGAATATACATATCGCCGATGAACGGAAGTCCGTGGCTGATATCAAGCGCCTCTCCGAGAGCCTTCTCCTTATTGACGTCAATAAGAACGAGCTCAGAGCAGAGCTGCTGCATTGCGATTGCGAAAGCGGTGGTAGATCCTACTGCACCTGCGCCGATAATAGCGACTTTGGTTCCTTCTTGTTTATACATAACTCATATGCCCCCTTTTGTAGCAGTATGAATGATATCAAGAATGAATATTCAAATAAAGTCATTATTCGTTGCAAAAATTACCTAAAAATTGCACTTGCAGACACCCGTGAAAGTGTATTTTGATAATTTGATAATCAAACTTTTTCTGAACGAAAATAGCCTTATACACCCTGTTTTTCAGTTATTTTGTTAAGATGACCATGCCGTTAATGTAATCCTTCATTTCAGAAGCATAATCAAGAACATACTTCTCCCTGTACGTATAGTCGTAACTTTTCCCGTTCCATTCGTTGTAACAGGACAGTTCCGCGATTATAATCACGTTGCCTTCCACATAGAACAGCGCCTGAATGGTCGCGTCACTGACATAAGGCATCTCCCCCTTAAACCAGTAGGGCTCCTCTGTCTCGCCGTAACTGTCCTTGTGCTTTGATGCTTTATACCACTCTTCGTATGCGGCAAGAGCTTCTTCATCGGTATCGTAGACTTCAAAAGTGTATTCGGTGATCTTCTCGCCTTTCCGGTTTGTATATATCTCCAGGTAAGTGCCTTTGTTTCTGTCCCTGCGCTTCCATATGGTCCATATCCCGTAAACCTCATACTTTGCTTCATTTACTTTAAGGTTATATTCCGTGACGTAATTTGAAGTGACTTCCTCTATTTCTTCTTCTGTAGTCTCCGGCCCGGACCTCTGTGACAGGTCCTGCGAGATAAAGCTGCAGCCGGAAGCAAACACCACCGCTGCCATCAAAACACATACAGGTATAAGTAAACGCTTCATCTTCAATATCCTTCCCCGGCCCTTTCCGCACTCGAAAACGATTACATACATCATTATATATAACTCGCGACGTTGTTTTACAGGGGTTGGGACCATTTACTATTGGACAGAGGGGCGGCTTATTTCTTTGCTTTTATGCAAACAGTATGAAAAACGGCGCAAGACCTGTTGGGTCCTACGCCGCTGTTACTTTTTTCGATAAGAACCTTATCAGATCTCCTGAGGGAGCTCCAATGTTCTCTCTGCATTGAGCTTAGCGCAGAGCTCGACAAACTTATCGAGAGCAACGCCCTGGAGCTGCTTGTTGGAGCCTCTGACGTTAACGGAAACTGTATTCTCGGCAGCTTCCTTATCGCCTACGACGAGGATATAAGGATCCTTCATCTGCTTGAATCTCTTGATCTTGTCTCTCATGTTGACGTCTGTTAAGTCGGACTCGACCCTTACGCCGGCATTTGTAAGCGCGTCAGCAACCTTCTGTGCATACTCGTTGTGCTCGGGTCTGATCGGTACGACTGCGACCTGATAGGGGTTGAGCCAGAACGGGAATGCGCCCTTGAAGTGTTCTGTGATGATGCCGATGAAACGCTCGAAAGAACCGAAGATGGCTCTGTGGATAACGATAGGCATCTTCTGCGCGCCGTCCTTATCGACGAATGTGAGCTCGAAGTTGTGCGGGAGCTGGAAGTCGAGCTGGACAGTACCACACTGCCACTCACGTCCTAATGCATCCTTGATCTGAAGGTCGATCTTCGGGCCGTAGAACGCGCCGTCACCTTCGTTGATCTCATAATTACCTTCACCGTACTTCTCGTCGAGGATAGCCTTCAGCGAAGCCTCAGCAGCATTCCAGGACTCGATATCGCCCATGAAGTCGTCAGGTCTTGTAGAGAACTCTGCACGGTATGTGATACCGAATGTCTTGTAGATCTCATCTGCAATAGCGATAACGTCCTTGATCTCGTCCTTGATCTGGTCAGGCGTTACGAAAGTATGGTCGTCATCCTGACGGAACTCCTGAACTCTGAACAGACCGTTCATCTGGCCTGACTTCTCCTTGCGGTGGAGAACGTCATACTCGCTGTAACGGATAGGAAGCTCCTTATAAGAGTGCATTGTGCGCTTGTAAGACATCATGGCGTTAGGGCAGTTCATAGGCTTGGCAGCCATTGTGTCCTCAGCCTCGATGGCATACTTCTCAGGAGCATCCTCGCCCTCAACGGCATCAGTAGCATTAACGCCTTTTGTGATACCGGGAACGATGAACATGTTGTTCTGATAGTGTGCCCAGTGACCGCTGATGAGCCAGAGCTTCTTATTGTTGATCAGAGGCGCAGAGATCTCCGTATATCCGTGCTTGCCCTGAAGTTCTCTGGAATACTTCATGAGCTCCTGATAGAGGATCCAGCCCCTCGGGAGCCAGTAAGCCATACCCGGTGCTGTCTCACGGAACATGAACAGGTCGAGCTGTGTTCCGATCTTCTTATGGTCTCTCTCCTGTGCTTCCTTGAGCCATGCAAGGTGAGCCTTAAGTTCGTCCTTTGAAGGGAAAGCGAACAGATATATTCTCTGGAGCTGGTCTCTCTTCTCGTCGCCTCTCCAGTAAGCGCCGGAAACATTCTTGATCTTGAATGCAGCGCAGAAAAGTTCCTGTGAATTGTCTACGTGGGGACCGCGGCAAAGATCAACATAATCATCACCTGTGTAGTAGATCGAGATAATCTCGTCTGCGGGAAGGTCAACGATAAGCTCTGTCTTGAACTTCTGATCCTTGAACAGTTCCAGAGCCTCATCTCTTGAGATCTCCTTGCGTGTCCAGTCTTCCCTTCTCTTGATGATCTCGTGCATCTTTTCTTCGATTGCCGGGAAATCCTCTTCCGTGACCGTTCTCGGAAGGACAAAGTCATAATAACAACCGTCCTCGATCTCAGGTCCGATAGCGTACTGTACCTCTTTGCCGTACATCTCGATAACAGCCTTAGCAAGGATGTGCGCAAGCGAGTGACGGTACACCTTCAATACTTCTTCTTTTTCCATTTTAAATTCCTCCTCTAGAGTTTTATGCACAGAACCGCTGTGCAGATAGTAGAAGATTGTACCACAAAGAGCGGTAAATTAGTATTATGTATTAAATATATAAGAAATAAGGGTATTTGCCATTTGCATTAGAACAATTGTTCTAAAAAAGAGCCTCTCCGCTAATCGGAAAGGCTCTTATGTTGGCGGAGCCGCAGGGATTCGAACCCTGGTGCCCGTGAAGGCAAACGGTTTTCAAGACCGCCTCGTTATGACCGCTTCGATACAGCTCCATACCTTTAGAGGCACTTAAGTATACATAATCCTGAACAGGTTTGCAAGTACTGAAAATAGCATCCCCCGAACCGGAACTGTGCCCTTTGGCAATAATACAATCCAGGTCCGGGAGATATATGAAATACTTTCTGATCTTATTCGTTGCAGAGATACTCGATTAATTGATCCAGATCAAGGTTATCTTTATAATCGATGACGATACGGCCACGGCCGGTCTTTGCATCCAGGACCTTGATCTTTACTTTCCTGCCAAGCTGCTTCTTGAGCTTGGTCTCGACTTCCTTTGTGCTTAAAACGAATTGAACATCCGGAATCTCTGCATTCTTCTTGGATGACGGATTATTCTGGGCTTCAATATACTTCTTAACAAAGACTTCAGCCTGTCTTACATTCATGTCTCTTGCCATGATAACATCAGCCACCTTGCGCTGGTCTTCCTTGTCCTTAAGGCCGAGGATAACCTTGGCATGACCTTCAGAAAGATCTCCTCTGCTGACAAAATCCTGGAGAGATTCATCCAGATTGAGAATACGGATCGTATTGGCAATCGTTGCTCTCGGCTTGCCAAGAAGATTAGAAAGCTTCTCCTGCGTAAGTTTATGGGTAACAAGAAGATCCTTCATAGCCGAGGCTTCTTCTATTGGATTCAGGTCTTCTCTAAGAATATTCTCGATAAGAGCCTGGGCCATAGTCTCAGTGTCTGAGAGATCCTCTCTTACGATCGCAGGAATCGTTGACAGACCGGCAATCCTAGCGGCTCTCCAACGGCGCTCGCCGGCTACGATTCTGTAACCTTCACCAATACGCTGAACGATAATGGGCTGGATAATGCCGATCTCTTTAATCGATGCAGCGAGCTCATTGAGCGATTCATCCTTAAAAATCTTTCTGGGCTGTCCGTCGTTAGGAGAGATGTCATTAAGCTTAAGATCGACTACAGACTCTCTGCTTGTGGGAATGCTGTCAGATGAAAGCAAAGCGCCAAGACCCCTGCCCATAGCTTTGTTATCAGAGACGGTCTTAACCGGAACTTTCTTCTCAGGTATAGCAGCAACAGCAGGAGCGCCGGCAATGATGTTCTTTTTAATAGGAGCCTTCTTTGCCACAGGCTTTGTAGCTGCCTTAACTGCAGGTTTCTTAGCAGTTGTTGTTTTCTTGGTCGGAGCCTTTTTTACTGCTTTTTTAACGGTAATTTTTACAGCGGTATTCTTTGCAGGTTTAGCCTGAACAGCTTTCTTTACCGGTGCTTTTTTAGCAGTTGTTTTTGCTGTCTTCACAACAGACTTTTTCGCAGCGGCAGCCTTCTTAGCTGTTTTCATTTTAGCAGCAGGCTTTGCAGCAGTCTTTTTGGCAGGAGCCTTTCTTGCCGTAGTTTTACTTATCTTCTTTGCAGGTGATTTTAACGTAGTTTTCTTTGTATTAGCCATCTGTATTGTTCTCCTTTAAGTTCTCTTAATAACTTCTTTTGCCAAAGACTCATATGCCTTGGCACCCTTTGAATTCTTGTCATAATCGCAGATTGCCAGACCGTGGCTCGGAGCCTCTGCAAGCCTTACATTTCGCGGGATAACAGTTTTAAAAACCTTTGTTCCGAAATACTTATCTGTCTCTTCTTTAACCTGTCTGGAGAGCTGGGTTCTCATGTTAAACATCGTAAGAACAACGCCAAGGATCTCGAGTTTGGGATTCAGCTTTTTCTTAACAATATTGATCGTGTCCATCAGTTGTGACAGGCCCTCAAGAGCATAGTATTCACCCTGGATAGGAATTATCAGCCTGTCAGACGCTGTCAGTGCGTTGATCGTAAGAAGGCCCAAAGACGGAGGGCTGTCAAGGATTATGAAGTCATACGCTTCCGCAACTGTACTGATCGCATTTTTAAGAATCTGTTCTCTGGATATAACTGTTACCAGTTCGACTTCCGCACCTGCAAGATTAATGTTAGTAGGACAGATGTCAACGTTCTCGGCATTTGTCTCATAAATGACATCCGAGATAGGGGTTTCATTGATCAGAACATCATATACCGTTTGTTCGAGCTCGCGCTTATCTATGCCGAGTCCGCTTGTTGCATTGGCCTGCGGATCCATATCTATAAGAAGCACTTTCTTCTTTTTCTTACCAAGGAAAGCAGCAAGATTGACAGCGGTCGTGGTCTTTCCGACGCCGCCTTTCTGGTTTACAAGAGCTATTACTGTTGCCATATTTCACTCCTTCATTTTGATTTCCCATTATTCAATAGGTCCATTCTATCATTTATTTATATAATTACATATTACATTTAATACAAAATGTTCCACGTGGAACATTCTCATTTTAAATATATGATTTCAGTCCGGATTGTTCCACGTGGAACAATCCGGTTATATGAAAACGGGTGCCGCAATACGCAGCACCCGTATGAATCAAATTAAGTTTCAGATCAGTTATCGATGTTAGCAAGCTTTGCATTGATCTGGATGAATTCCTTACGGGGCTCAACCTGATCGCCCATAAGGAGCGTGAATGTCTCATCGGCCTCCTGAGCGTCTGCAAGCGTTACTCTCAACAGCTTACGTGTTACAGGATTCATTGTAGTCTCCCAAAGCTGTTCTGAACTCATCTCACCAAGGCCCTTGAATCGCTGGATGAGAGGATTCTCCCATTTATGAGCTGCCTTGATTTCCTCGATTTCCTTATCATCATATGCGTAATACGCTTCATCACCCTTATAGACTTTGTATAGAGGAGGACATGCGATATAAACATATCCGCCCTCAACAAGAGGTCTCAGATATCTGAAGAAGAATGTCAGAAGGAGGGTTCTGATGTGAGAACCGTCAACGTCCGCATCCGCCATAATTATTACCTTATGATATCTGAGTTTTGTCTCATCAAATTCATCACCGATTCCGGCACCGAGAGCCATAACTACAGGCTGAAGCTTTTCGTTAGAATATACCTTGTCGATCCTGGCTTTCTCTACGTTGAGCATCTTACCCCAGAGAGGAAGGATAGCCTGATACTTACGCTCTCTGCCCTGCTTTGCGGATCCGCCTGCGGAGTCTCCCTCAACGATAAATATCTCGCAGAACTCTGCTTCATCGCTCTGGCAGTCTGCAAGTTTTCCGGGCAGTGCATTATTCTCAAATACTGTCTTTCTTCTTGTGAGTTCTCTTGCTCTCTTAGCCGCATCTCTGGCTCTGGAAGCTGAGAGACACTTATCCATGATGAGCTTAGCAATATCCGGATGTTCCTCAAGATAGATCTCGAGTTTCTCGGATACTGCGCTTTCAACCATAGGTCTGATCTCGGCATTTCCAAGCTTGCTCTTCGTCTGACCTTCGAACTGCGGATCAGGAAGCTTTACTGATATAATAGCGGCAAGACCCTCTCTGGTATCTTCACCCTGAAGCTTTACGTCGCCATCCTTAAGGAACTTATACTTCTTGGCATAATCGTTTATGGCTCTTGTCATTGCTGCACGGAAACCGACAAGGTGTGTACCGCCTTCAGGTGTGGCGATATTATTCGCATAAGAATAAACCGTCTCCTGATAGGAATCGTTATACTGGAGAGCGATCTCAACGAAGGAATCTCCCTGCTTTGTAGCAAAGTAGATAGGAGGAGTATTCAGAGCTTCCTTATGTCTGTTGAGATACTCAACGAATGAAATGATTCCTCCTTCATAATGGAGATGCTTCTTAACGGGTTCTTCGCCTCTGTCATCACACAGATCGATGGTTACTTCTTTGTTAAGGAAAGCCATTTCACGGTAACGTGTGATCATGGAATCGAAGTCAAAAACGATGTCAGGGAAGATGGAATTATCAGGTATGAAATTAGTCTTTGTACCGGTATCATCTTTATCGCATGTACCTACAATATGGAGAGGAACTGTTGTCTTTCCCTTCTCAAACTCGATCTCATAGATATTACCGTCACGGCGTACCTGGACCTTCATATGATCTGCCAGTGCATTAACGACAGACGCACCTACACCGTGAAGTCCGCCTGAAATACTGTATGCTCCGCCGCCGAATTTACCGCCTGCGTGAAGCACTGTATGAACTACTTCAACAGTAGGGATTCCGAGCTTGGGATGATTACCTACAGGGATTCCTGAACCGTTATCTGTTACGGTTACAGAACCATCCTTCTCGAGGACTACATCGATCGTATCACAGCGTCCTGCGAGAGCTTCGTCGACTGAATTTGCAACGATCTCATAAATCAGGTGATGCAGACCCCTGAGTGTAGTATCACCGATATACATTCCCGGACGCTTTCTGACAGCTTCGAGGCCTTCAAGGACCTGAATATCATCTTCGCTGTATTCGCTGCTGTTGGATGTATCGAAATCATCCTGATCACCCTCTGCGGCGATTACATCAGCCATGGATTCTTCCTTAAAATCCTCTGTCAGCGCTCTGGGATTCTCTGCCAGATTCTTGAGTTCGTCGTCATCTCCCTCTTCAACGGGCTGGAAGTATAGATCGACAGCTCCTGAAGGGCGGGAAGCGGGCTCTTTTGCACTCTGAGTCTCTTCGAAATTGAAATCTTTCTCGTTGTTTTCCTTCATAAATGTATAAACTCCTGTTTCCGGCAGCATATATTCGGCGTAATACCCGAAAATGCTGCATTTATAACACCGTTAAATGGCAGGTATCAGAAATTATCCGAAGATTTCAGTCTGTTTAATATCAGTCCGGATGACAGTGAACAAACATATGTTTTATCATCGGTTATCACCAATGTCTTCGGTATATCTTCAGTCACATACTGCAGGCGCCCCTGTTCATCCTCATGTTCCAGATAATCAGATATTTCCTTCTGGGAAGGGAGGACAGTCTCAAGGTTGACAACACAAGTAACAGAAGATTTGAGCACTGAAAGATCATTGCCGATATGAATGAACACGTCCGGATCCTCCAAACCGTCTGATAGCCTTTAACTAAATAATTATAACATAAAGAGAAATATTAATATGTTAATTATAATATAAGAATGGTGGTTTTTACGGGGGTTTATTAATCAATCTGTCCTAAAAACCGGTATCTTTCTCAATAATACCGTTGTTTACGTGATAGAATACGGTCTTTTCTGCTCCGCGGATAAGGTCTATTTCCTCTCCGATCATGTTCTTGTCCGTACATGTAATAAATATTTGGGCGCCTTTCATGGCCGATACCAGGCTTAATCTCCTGGATTTATCGAGTTCTGAAAAAACATCGTCAAGGATAAGAACCGGGGTAGAAGAAACGAACATCTTGATTATCTCAAGTTCAGACAGTTTTAACGCCAAAGCAGCCGTTCTCTGCTGGCCCTGTGATGAAAAGTTCTTCATGACCAGTCCGTCTAATTTGATCACCAGATCGTCCCTATGGATACCGACAGATGAAATATGCTTATCTATATCATAATTTCTGACCGATCTGAGCTTAGCGAGTACCAGATCAGAGATAATACCCTTAATTCGCCCATAATCGGCCTCTGAGAGGCCTTTACTCATATATTCGTCATATTTACTGTTTTTGGTCAGAAACGTTTCCAGGACCCCTACAACGCCGAATATGGTACTGTACTCTATTGTGAGGCTTTCTTTGCCGCTTGAAATGTTCGCATGATGCTTTGAGGCTGTATCGGATATAAGCTTCGCGAATCTGTATCTCTTAAGGATTATCTCAGCCGAGAGATCCGCGAGGGAATAATCCCAGAAATTCAGCTGTTCATCTACAAGGGCAGGCATATTATCACTGGTCTTGATGGTCTTCAGAAGGGCATTCTTCTGGGCAAGGAGCTTGCTGTAACTGCTCAGGAGATTGAAATATGACGGAGATATCTTAGAGATCAGTGTATTTAAGAACTTACGGCGGAAGGAGGGGGCATTTTTGACTATATTAAGATCTTCAGGAGCAAAGATAACAATGTTACATACTCCGATATATTCTGAAATCTTATCTACGGGAGCATTGTCCCTGATAAGAAGCCTTCCGGACCTGCTGTTTTTGCCTAAAGAGGACTTCTCGTTGTAATAACAGGCTGAAAGAAATACCAGTGAACCGTCATCATCAGTAAGATCCAGGCCCGCTTTATACTCATTCTCACCGAATTTTATAAGATCAGAATCCTTACTTGTCCTGTGTGAAGTAATGCTTGAAGCAACATATATTCCTTCAACGAGATTAGTCTTTCCCTGGGCATTATTACCGTAAAAGATATTAACAGAAGGCCCGACATCCAGATCGAGCCTTCCATAATTTCTGAAATTATCAAGATGTATGCTTCTGATAAACATTATCTTCTGATAGGAAGAATAAGATAAATGTACTTATCACCCTCAACAGGCTTGATGATGCAGGGACCCTGACCGCCGTTAACTTCAACTCTGATGATCTCGTCATCGATATTCTTAAGTACATCAAGAACATATCTGGAATTGAAATCAACATCTATCAGATCACCTTCAAGATTAATGTCGATATTCTCCTGGAGATTACCTCTGGCAGAAGTAGCCTGAACAGTAAGCTCAGAAGGATTATTGCTTAAGAATCTTACAGGACACTTACGGTCATCAGTCATGATGATAAGCGAAGCTCTGTCGACTGCATCGAGAAACTGCTTACGGTTAATGGTAATAACTGTCTTAGGATTCTTAGTAATAATTGAATCGAAATTAATGAACTGGCCTTCGATAAGACGTGAGATCATTCTTACATTTCCGATATCGAAAAGGAGATTCTGCATTGATGTGTATATATTAATCTCAGCATCTTCATCATCGCTTAAGATCTTGCTCATTTCGGTAAGAGCCTTACCGGGAACGATATAATTGATCTTAGGGAAATCATTACCCATATCTTCACGATTAATAGCCATTCTGAATCCGTCAATGGATACAACTGAAAGAATTGAACCGTCACTTACGATATTACTTCCGGTTAGAACAGGACGTGAATTATCCCTGGATACTGCAAATATCGTATGATTGATCATGTTCTTAAGAATCTTCTGACCTATAACAATCTTCTCAGCTTCACGCTCGTCGATCTCAGGTATCTTCGGGAACGGCTCGGGATCAAGACCGGCAATCTTAAATTCAGCCTGTCCGCACTTGATAGTTGTCTGAAAATTACCATCAGATACTATATCTACTTCAGGTTCGGGAAGCTTTCTGATGATATCTCCGAAGAACTTGGAATCTATAACTACGGCACCCTTCTCGGTAACGCTGGCTTCAACATCAGCCTCTATTCCTGTCTGAAGATCATAACCCGTAAGCTTTATCTTATTATCATCTGATGCTTCTATAAGGATACCGTTAAGGATATTTACTGTACTGTTAGCAGTAACAGCTCTCTGGACTATGGATACATTATTAACCAAGTCATCTCTGCTGCATGTGAACTTCATCTGAAGTGGGCCGCCTTTCCTGTAATATAAAATATTTCAAACATTATACACTTTAAATTATTAAAAATGTATAGTTTAACGGTGTTACATACTTCGATTTTTGGGACATTTCTGAGATTCTGATGTGCGTACCTGAAATATTTTAAGTAAGCTCTTATTATCCCTATTATGCTTTGCACAATTGTTCATAACTGCAGGAAAAACAGTGATTTTACGGATTTTTCATTTACAAAAACCTGTATAAAGATCCGACGGACAATGTTCAGAAAAATATTCTTTTGAACATTGTTACATTAATGAACATACCGTCTACAGAGAATAAACCTGAAGTTATGCACTTAAGAACAAAAAATGTTTAAATCATGTGATAGCCTTATAGATATCTTCAGCCACTTTTTTAAGCTCAGCGCTCTCGTCGACATTATCACAGCCGTGCATAACGGTAGTGTGTTTACGTCCGCCGAAGAGCTGACCGATCTTCTCGTATTTAAGTTCGAGATAATCTCTGCAAATGAACATCGCGACATTACGGGCAGTGGAAATATCGGCACTTCTTAGCTTGGATGTAAGCTTATCAGGTGTCAGATCGTAGTAATTTGCCACTGCATTAATGACGATATCGGGTGTCAGATATTTCTTATTACCGCTGATCAGAGGATCTACTATTCTGCGGATATCATCCATAGTGAGTTCTCCGTTGGCAAGCGTGATATATGAAGAAATGGTATTAAATGCACCGTTAAGCTGTCTGATATTCGTAGTTACGTTCTCACAGACATAGTCGATTATCTCATCGGATAATGTGAAATTCTCATTTTCGAGCTTACTTAAGAAAATCGCCTTACGCGTTTCAAAATCCGGCGGCTGGACATCGAACATAATTCCGTCCTGGAAACGGGAAGTAAGCCTGCTGTCTAGCTGGGTGAGGTTAGCCGGAGCCTTATCGCAGGTAATTACGATCTGTTTGCCGGTCTCGATAAGTGCCTCGAAAGTATTGAAAAATTCCGTCTGGACACCTTCCTTACCGATAAGAAACTGTATGTCATCGATAAGAAGGACATCTACTGTACGGTATTTGTTTCTGAACTCGGTGTAATTCTTGTTACCGATAGTATTTACAAAGGCATTTGTGAAAGCCTCACAGGTAGTGTAAATAACTTTCTTTCCGGGGTGCTGCTCTAAGATGGCATTACCGATAGCCTTCATGAGGTGTGTCTTGCCAAGACCTGAATTACCCCATAAGAAGAAGGGATTTCTCTGTTTCTGGCCAGGCTTGGCAGCAACGGAAACTGCTGATGCATGAGCGAAACGGTTACAGTCACCGACGACAAAGTTGGCAAAAGTATATTCTCCGTTAAGGCCTGAAGGGGTAACAACCTCGGATTTGGCCTGTCTTATGGCCTTATTTCCTGCATTTACAGTCGAATTGATGGCTTTCTCATCACCAGCCAGGACAAAATCCACTTTTAGAGGTTTATCATCATTTGCCTTTTTAAGTGCATCTTCAATTCTTCTGCTGAGTTTCTGGCCTTTTATCAGACTTAATGAGAACTCATCTCTTGCTGCGAGGATAAGCAGATTATTCTCATTGTAGACGACCGTCATCTTGCCGAGAATGGAATCATAGGTAATGGCATCGATCTCCGGATCATATTTCAGAAATTGGAGCGCATTATTCCAAATCGAACTATCCATGTAACCCCTCCGTAACATAAATGACGTGCGAACAACATAATATCACGGTTTGGGGGTATAATGAATAAGCATTTTATATTAAAATTCTTGAGAAAAAAGGGCAGAATAGTGAAACGGATCATCCCGAAGTTCAGAGCCGGATCTAAGAGTACAGCGGTCAGCATCAGTCTGATCGTATTATGTGTGATTCTACTGATCACGGGTATCATCCTTATCATGATCGAACCGATCAAACGTTATTACAGACGTAAGATCACAGGTGACGCCCTTAAGTCCGTAGAGAGTAAGATCGAATCTTTTAATCCCGAGAATCCTGAGAATCCAAGGATTACCTACATAGTGCCTGCCAGAGGCAATGAGGTGGAAGGAGAGGGATACGATTTCATAGGGGAGACCGAAGAGGAAGAATATTACGAAGATACGGTCGAATTATGCTCTATTGGTATTCTGGAGATCCCAAGTATAGGTATCAGATATCCGGTCTGGGATGAGGCTACCCAGGTAGCTTTAAGATACGGACTGGGACATTATGTAGATTCCGTTATGCCGGGGGAAGCGGGAAATGCCACGATCCTAGGACATAATTACAGAGACGGCTCGATGTTCCATTATCTGAGGGATGTGGAAATAGGCGACGAAGTTATATTTACGGATCTTAACGGTGAAGAATGGGTCTTTTATGTGATCGCTGAGGAGATTATAAGCGCTGACGACCTGATCCATTACGCTTTGGGAAATATTACAAGTGCCAGACAGCTGACCCTTGTTACATGTACGTATGAATACGGAGCCGAAGGGTGGAGAAGAGTCGTGATCTGCAGACTGGCAGGGGAAGAAGAGCCCGAAGAGACAACAAGGCCTGTCGAGACTACTTCCGCGACGACTAAAGAGACGACAGAACGCGTTTGGAAGCCCGTAACAGAGGAAGATACTGGTACAGACTCTGATGAAGATGCCGGTACGGCGTCATATTTTGATAAAGAAACATAAAATCCCCATTATTATATTATTTCTGTTATAATTGGCGCGGGTTTTAATGAAACCCCTAATCAAGAGACAATATTTTGGAGGAATAAAAATGGTAACGGCTATCGTTGGCGCTAACTGGGGCGATGAAGGCAAGGGCAAGATCACTGACCTTCTTGCAAATGAATCAGATATCGTAATCAGATTTCAGGGCGGAGCAAATGCAGGACACACCATTATCAACGATCACGGAAGATTTGCTCTTCATCTTATGCCTTCCGGTGTCTGCCACGAGAACATCGTAAACATCATCGGCAACGGCGTTGCTCTTGATATCCGCAAGTTCATCAACGAATACAATTCCATTAGGGAGCAGGGACTTAACCCCAAGCTTCTCGTATCTGACAGAGTTCAGGTAGTTATGCCTTACCATGTTGATTTCGATAAATTCGAGGAAGAGAGACTTGGCGGCAAGGCTTTCGGTTCTACTAAGTCCGGAATCGCTCCTTTCTTCTCCGATAAATATGCAAAGATCGGTTTCCAGGTTTCAGAGCTTTTCGACGAGGAAGCTTTAAAAGAGAAGATCGAAAGGGTCCTTGAGATAAAGAACGCTCTTCTCGTAAACCTCTATCACAAAGATCCGATCGATCCTGCGGCACTCTTGGAGGAGATGCTCGAGCAGGGAAGACTCATAAAGCCTTTCGTTACGAACACACAGGCTTATCTCTATGAGGCTCTGAAAGAAGACAAGAAGATCCTCCTCGAGGGCCAGCTCGGAACCATGAAGGACCCTGATATGGGTATCTATCCGATGGTTACTTCTTCTTCAACACTTGCAGGTTACGGCTGCGTAGGTGCAGGTATCCCTCCTTATGAGATCAAGAAGATCGTTGTCGTTACTAAGGCTTATTCTTCATCAGTAGGCGGAGGCGCTTTCGTTTCCGAGATCCTTGACGAGGCAGTCGCCAAAGAGCTCAGAGACAGGGGCGGTGACAAGGGCGAATACGGCGCTACCACAGGACGCCCCAGAAGAGTCGGCTGGTTCGACTGCGTTGCCACACGTTACGGCGTAAGACTCCAGGGCGGTACGGATGTTGCCCTCACGAACCTCGACGTATTGGGTTATTTGGATAAGATCCCGGTATGCACTGCATATGAGGTAGACGGCGAGATCACAAAGGATTTCCCGAATCCCACAAAGCTTGACAGATGCAAGCCGGTTATCGAATACCTGCCTTCCTGGAAGGGCAAGGGAGAGATAAGGGGTATCACCGAGTATGACAAGCTCCCCAAGGAAGCTCAGGATTATGTCGAATTCATCGAAAAGGAGATCGGCGTACACGTCTCGATCGTATCAACGGGTCCTGTAAGGGAAGAGATCATCCGAAGATAAATCCGGGGTAAACGAATATGAAAAATACAAAGAAAAAAGCTGTAGGACTCCTTATGACTGCGGCTCTGTTGGTGAACGCGCTTCTTCAGACAGGCTGCAACACCAGGGAGGCAAAGGATATTGAAGAGATCAGAAATGTCACGGAGCAGTTCGTTGAGACATTTGCCACCGGCAATACCAAAGACATGAAGGACCTGGTCGACGGAAAGTTTTCGTATTATTTCAGCACTGATAACAAAGATCTGGCCGAGGTCATCTTTAAATTCGCATCTCAGGCCAGGATCGAGGATTATAAAAGTGTTGAGGTTGACCGCAGGGAACTCAAGGCAAAAGCCAGGTTCAAGATCTCCTATATCGACATGTACGAGTTTTCCAAAGATATGGAATATACGTACATGTCCAAAGCCGATTATCTGAATGAGATCGATGACTATGAAGACAGGGATATTGCCAACCTGACATTCAATTATATTTTCGACGAAGATGAAGGCCGTTGGCTTATCAAGGAAGCATCGGCGGAAAAGTACAGCGAACTCTATGGCAGTTATTGGGCGGTCAATATCTCCTCGATATCAGCAGAGGAAGCGAAAGCCGGTTTTAACGGGATCATAGACGGTCTCGCGCTCGGTAATCTTGATCAGCCGCTTTATACATTTGATCTTGAGAATGTAAGGATCTTCGATGAAGCCGATATTGATAATCCTGTAATTAACGAGGCAGCAGAGGAATTCGTAAAGGCATATTATTCTTACGTCAGAGATCACGGTTATTCGGTCGACATTCCGGATGATTATCCGTACAGGGCGCTGATAAGCGGCTCGGTTCCCTCAAAGGAAGCCATACTGGATTATTTCTCAAGCGATGAACGCGTTATCGAGCTGTGTATGGCCGTTATACGCAGCCAGTATATAACTGGCAGCCTGAACCAGGAGGACATCTGGGATCAGTATTATGCCGGCTTCTATTACGATATTGCCAAGCAGATCCCTTTCATGGAAGAAGAAGAATATGTTGTTATCTTCCAGGTAAATCCGGGGAGCAGCAATCCCATGATCTATACAGATGATATGGTCTTCCCGATATATCCTGATGAGGCTGACCGGGCATTTCATATCAGTGATGAGCAGTATCTGAAATGTCTTCAGAAGGCCGCCGAGTCCCTGTACCTGGCCGGTGAGATCACCCGTCAGCAGTACGATGAGATATTGAAAGAAATCGATAATACCCGTAATGACATTAACATTCAGCAGAGTAATAATGATTACATAACCTGGGAGGGAACGGCAAACTGCTATAACCAGGCCGTCAACACTTATGAATATGTTCCCGACTGGTCTGACGGAACACTCGTTTACGGCATTTCGGATGTTGACAGACAAGGCGTTTACATGTTTTACAGTAAAGAGCCGGGCTGGCTTAATACTGCAGGATATAACCTCAGCTACAACAATATCAACATCCTTCTGAAATATGACCATATATTTGCGAAGGGAACCACGCTCATCTACGACTGGTACGTCAACGGTGATAAGTACGGAGATTCGATAACTTTTACCGTTGAAGAGGATGGAACGACCGAGTTCGTGTTGACGATGCCGGATAAGGAGATCCCGAGATACGGCACCGTAGAGCTCCGTTTGTGGGAAGAAAATCATTCGCATGTAATAGCGTATGTAACACTTACCCAAACATAAAACTTCTAAAAGAACGGTGTTTTGAACTAATAGACAAACGCGATTTTATCAGGCACAGAGTATAATATCTGCATAATAGTTCCATTCATTTTTCGGGAGGAAATTCCATGGCTCAGGAAATGATCCTTGTCCTCGATTTCGGAGGTCAGTATAACCAGTTAATCGCACGAAGAGTCAGAGAACTGTCGGTCTACAGCGAAGTCAGACCCTACACGATGAGCCTTGATGAGATAAAGGCTCTTAACCCTTCAGGAATCATCCTCACGGGCGGCCCGAGCACCGTTTATGAAAACGATGCACCGAAGTGTTCACCGGAGCTCTTCAAACTCGGAATCCCTGTCCTCGGAATCTGCTACGGCGCCCAGCTCATGAATTATCTCATGGGCGGTGAAGTAAAGTCAGCTCCTGTAAGAGAATACGGTCACACCGATGTTAATATCGATACCGGAGCGAAGCTCTTCAAAGGCGTTCTGCCCAAGACAGTCTGCTGGATGAGCCATACAGTCTATATCGCAAAACCCGCTCCGGGATTTAAGATCACTGCACACACTGAGGTCTGCCCGGTCGCTGCAGCCGAGAACGTCGAAGAGAATCTCTATTGCGTCCAGTTCCATCCGGAAGTTGTTCACACAGTCGAAGGCACCACGATGCTCGCTAACTTCGTTAAGGATGTCTGCAAGTGCAAGTGCGACTGGAAGATGGATTCATTTGTTGAGACATCCATTAAGGAGATCCGCGAAAAAGTCGGCACAGGCAAAGTCCTCTGCGCGCTTTCAGGCGGCGTTGATTCTTCTGTTGCCGCAGTCCTTCTCTCAAAGGCAGTAGGAAAGCAGCTTACATGTGTATTCGTCGATCACGGCCTTCTCCGCAAGAATGAGGGCGACGAGGTCGAAGCAGTTTTCGGTCCTGAAGGACCTTACGATCTGAACTTTATCAGAGTCAACGCGCAGGAACGTTTCTACTCAAAGCTTGCAGGCGTTACAGAACCTGAAACAAAGCGAAAGATAATCGGCGAGGAATTCATCAGAGTCTTTGAAGAAGAAGCCAAGAAAGTCGGTGCCGTAGATTTCCTCGTACAGGGAACAATCTATCCTGACGTTATCGAGTCCGGTCTCGGCAAGAGCGCCGTTATCAAGTCACACCACAACGTAGGCGGGCTTCCCGATTGTGTTGATTTCAAAGAGATAATCGAGCCTCTCCGTCTCCTGTTTAAGGACGAAGTAAGAAAGGCCGGTCTGGAACTCGGAATTCCCGAGAATCTTGTCTTCCGTCAGCCGTTCCCGGGCCCCGGCCTCGCTATCCGTATCGTCGGCGAAGTTACTGCCGAGAAGGTCAAGCTCGTTCAGGATGCAGACGCTATCTTCAGAAGAGAGATGAAACTCGCAGGTTTCGATAAGTATGCCAACCAGTACTTCGTAGCACTCACGAATATGCGTTCCGTAGGCTGCATGGGCGACGAGAGAACATACGATTATGCATGTCTCCTCCGCGCCGTCACGACTACAGACTTCATGACCGCCGAAGCCGCTGAGCTCCCCTGGTCACTGATCAACAAGGTCACCAACAGGATCGTAAACGAAGTAAAGGGCATCAGCCGCGTCTTCTACGACTGCACGGGCAAGCCACCGGCAACGATAGAACTCGAATAGTCTATAAACCTTGGAAAGCCCCAATCTACGGGGCTTTCACTATTTTATGTTCCCAAAATGTTCCCAAGGTCTTGTACTCGGGTCAGTGGGAGAATATTTTGATTTCGTCTTTTATGTCGTTGCAGTATGTCTTAAGGTCGGATTCAAATCCTTCCTCAAAAGCATCGAGTGAATACTCGCTCTGACC
>JAZSFQ010000005.1:0-99332 GCA_045532275.1 Saccharofermentans sp.
GTGTTTTCCTTACCATACAAAGTCATCCGGAAAACCATTTCAGATTCCGCCCCTTTAATATGAGAATACTCAACAAACAACTCTTTAATTATTTCTGTATCCGAAAACTCTTTTACCTCAAATTTCATATAATGGTTCTCCTATGATTTCAAATAGACTTCTGGTACCATTTCAGATCGTACCATCTGTCAAACTTCTTGCCGATGTTCTTAAAGCGGGCAGCCTCAGAATATCCCTGACTCATATGAAAGCAGCTGCTGGCATGTGTAAGGTATTCGTCCTCGGGCTCACAGTAAGCCGTACCGGCCAAAAGATTAACGATACCCATATTCTTAAGTTTTGGTTCGATTGCTCGGTACATCGCCGAACCTATACCCTGCCTGCGGTAATCCTTGTCAACATAGATCGACATTGCGGCCGTCCATGAATAAGCGGAACGGGAACTGTATTCGCCGGCATATACATATCCGACGATCTTGTCGTCTTTCAGACAGACCAGGTACGGATACTTAGACGTTATCTTTTTAATCCTTTGCCTGAACTCTTCTACTGACGGTACTTCGTATTCAAATGAAACTGCCGTATTCAAAACGTAGTGGGAATATATTTCAACTAAACGTTCTGCATCTTCTATCTGTACTTCTCTTATGATCAAATCGCTAAGATTTCTTTTCATTAAATCCAATAATTTCCCCAATATTATAGTTTAATAGCCCAAAAACCTGCCTGCAGATAAGAAGTCCACAACACATCAACTGACTTAAAACCTGCTTCACGAAGCAACTTGATATGTTCCTCAATGGTAATCGGAAAGACCTCAACACCCCTTCTGTCTATATGCATCTTAACGACTTCAGGATCTTTTAAATGATCTGACAGAAAACTCTCCCATCTCTTCAGGGCGATCTTATCACTTGATTCTGTCGTCATTCTGATGTTCTCAAAAGTAACAAAAACACCACAGCTCTTCAATGCGCGGAAACAGTTTCCCACTGCGATCTTACGCTCATCCGGTTTTAGATAATGATGGCTTTGAACAGCTGTAACAACATCAAACTCAGAATCAAAGGTCATCTTTTGCGAAGCAACGTTATATACCCTTATATCTCGTCCACTGAGTTTGTTTTTAGCTATATCAAGCATCTGCTCAGACGGATCACACAAGGTAAATCTGACATCGTCTCTGCACCCGATAACTCTGCTCGCAAGAGTGCCGGTTCCGCATCCGGTATCTAACCAGTCAATATCATGCGTTCCCATTGCTTTCACAAGATCTATTATCTGGTTATGGTATTCACGATAATAAGGAAGAGTTGAAACTATGTTTTCATCGTAAACACTAGAATTATAAGCTGACTTATTGTCCTTCATGGTTCCTATATCAACGCCCCCAAAATCCGTTATAACTTAGTTTTTCAATCCAATGTTTCCCTCATGTCATCAACTTATTCGTGGCACTTTCCGTGTCCGCAGGAATGACCTTCGTCATGCTCGTGATGGCTGCAGTTTGCCTCGCCGTTAGCTTCAAGGGTTCCTGCTATCAGTGCTTCAACAGTATCATCAGTATTGCCGCTTGCACCTGCATACAGTCTTATGCCGGCTTCCTGTAACGCGTAAACAGCTCCTCCGCCGATACCGCCGCAGATCAGTGCATCAACATTTGCAATATTCAGTATGCCTGCCAGTGCTCCGCAGCTTTCTCCATTGGTGCCAAGGATCTGGGAATTAACGACCTTTCCGTCCTCGATATCATATACCTTGAACTGCTCAATTCTTCCGAAGTGTTCGAAAACATTTCCGTTATCATAAGTTACTGCTACTCTCATTGTTTTATCTCCTTTTGTTTTCAGATTCAGACTGATCCCGTTTCTTTCTCTGTCAATTTCAATATTGCCGCCGGTAATCCTCAGCCTTTTGCCTTCAACAACAGCTTCGACAAGCTTCTTTCTGGCACACTCGTACATCGCAGTCACAGTTGTCCTGGCTACTCCCATTCTGGCAGCACACTCTTCCTGATTGAGCCCTTCGTGATCCAAAAGCCTGATCGTTTCGAACTCATCAAGAGACATCATTACCGTCTCGATTGTTTCCGCATCTGCTTCTTCGGGAACAAAACTGTAATAGTCCGGGAAATTGCGAATCTTTCTGCATTTTGTGGTCCTTGGCATGATAACCTCCGAACATTAAGTTGACATATGTCAGAATAATATTAGTACATTTCTGACATATGTCAATATACCTTTACTGTTATAATAATATTGCGAGATATCTGTGTATAATGATTGCATTAGACAGTTACCTTTTTCATGGAGATTTATCAAAATGAATGAACGCATATTTGAATCATTTCCTGTACTTAATACCCGGCGGCTTTTATTGAGACAGATTACTCAAGAAGATGATAAAAGTCTTTTAGAAGTCTTATCTGATGAAGTTACCTGCGAATATCTGACCTATAATGCCGTTAATGATATAGAAAGCATTAAGAGAATGATTACCGGAATGCAGAGATTCTTTGATGAGAAGCAAAGAATCAGATGGGGTATTGCTCAAAAACAGGATAATACTTTAATCGGACATTGCGGCTTTTTTGATATTGACAGAACTAACAGTTGTGCGGAAATCAGTTACTGCATAAAAAGAGAATTATGGGGACATGGAATTATGACCGAAGCAGCAGATGCAATGTTAAGATTCGGTTTTGAGGATTATGGATTAAACAGAATAGTTGCTAAGGTTATAAAAGATAATGCCGGTTCAATTAAGGTGCTGCAAAAGCTCGGGTTTGTACAGGAGGGCTTACTGCGGGAAAGCCTGTATAAAAACGGGCAGTATCATGATCTTATCAGTTTTTCCGTTTTAAGGAGTGAATATCATGCTTAACAAAAAACACATTTTGATATATATCCTTATCGCAGGTACCATCTTCACTCTACCTGCCTGCTCAAACGTGGATGATACCCAAGTTTCCACGTCTGTAACTTCGACAAGATCTTCGAACTTTAAGGCACCTGATATGCCGGACGATATGGATCACGAACCTCCGCAGGGGATGGGATTCGACATTTCAAATAAGGATATCTTCGAAAAGGGTTATTATGCCGTTCAATACGATTCGTTTTCAATCGCATACTTTGCCTGGTCATCGACAAACGAGTCCGGATCAGATATAGAGTGGAGTGTATATCTTTCTGATAATGAGCTCTCGGAAGACGAAATCAAAGAACTGTCCAATACAAAACCGCTGGCGGTCAACGAAGGTTCGGATGCAATCTGCGAGGGACAGTGGATATACGTCCTTTGCAACATAAATAAAGAGACTGCATCCTCCCCTGTCGAATCGACATTTCATCTCTCAAGTTTCAGGGCATACGCCTGACGACTCACTGCTATAATCATCTTTACTACTTGCAACGCTCCTGAGTACTACAGAGGCACCTGCATTGCTTTCGATGACAGCCGCGGGAAATATGGCAACAGCATCATCTGCTTCGGCAGAGAGGATATCGACCTCGACGAAGATGGTACTATCAGCTATACTGAGATGGAAATCTACGCTATGTTCACTTTTGACGGAAACGGACACGGTACAATCGGTGTTGCCTCCGGCCAGGGAGCAGAAATAAAGTACGTGTGTGAAAATGACGGATTTCCCAAAGGCATCACAATTACTGAAAACTCGTTTTCGGGAACAACAGTATATAAGGGGACCCTATACGCAGACGGAACGCTTGAACTGTTTGACGGAGATAAAGATGATGATTATACCGTGCATTATATGTTTAAGATCGATAGCTCATTACCAAATAATCTGGATGTACTCCTCCTTTGATAACCTTTAAGAAGGTAAGCAGACAGGATCACAACTTGAAATACCATAAAATACGGGGCTCCGGAATTGAATCCGAAGCCCCTGTTTTTACCTGTATTAATGATGCTGTATTAAGTAAATTTCACGGCTGTGAGCGTTCCGTCGGGATTTACGTCATATTTCAGCTCATTACCTTCGAGTTTCTGGCCGTTCCAGATAATATTCTTACAATCAGTAATTCTCAGGGCCGGAGACGGAACATCGTGTATGTTGCAACCCTCAAGGTTGATTCCATTGGTATTTAAGAAGTCCACTGCTCCGCTGGTGCATTCATAGATCTCGGTATCTATTACGTCAATGTCAGAGCACATAAACGTATCGATTCCCATGTCTCCGCAGCCGTAAAGACGCATCTTTTCAACCCTGATATTCGCACATTGATTGAAATAAAGAACTCCGCCGGCACAGACACCCTTCTCCTTCGTATGGCCTGCCGTGAATCCTTCGACAGTCACGTTATAGCAGTTCTCGAAAACGAGTACGGTAGCGTAACGCGGGAGAGCTTCAAGTGTCGTTGCAGCAGGATCGGGATCTTTGGCCTTGATGGTCAGGTTATCCGCATCGTGGATGACGAGTTGAGGTCCGTCATATACTTCTTCCCAACTGTAGAACTCCGTGCCCATACCGCCGTAATTATCTGCCTTGGTCAGATCGAAGTTTGTTCCGTCGAGAACGATGGTACGGTCAGGTCCGATGGCTTCGAGGAACTCATCGACCGTCGTAACTTCGACCTCAGTTCCCGAAGGAACTTCTTTTGCTGCAAGGGTGGGAACGGCTACAGTCTTTGGAACTACTGTCTCAGGCTTGATGTCTCGAAGCTTCATGGATGTGAACTGATCATCATCCAGCAGGTTGCCGTCGATATCGGCCGCTTTGATATGTGCATTCGCTTTATACCAGCGGGCACAGTTATTCTCTTCAAACTGGCAGCCGTCAACCGCCGCGCCATACTGCTCGAAATAGAAAGCGCTTTCAGTAAATGTGTTTTTCTTTACCTCATTTGAGAGGAAGACTACATTCTCAGTATCGTACGTATAAAGCAAGCTCTGCGACTTGTTGTCGTGGATCTTACAGTTATAGACCGCAAATCCCGTACCGTAGTAAGCAGTGAAAAGACAGTATGCATCATAGCCGCCTTTGCGTGTTCCGATATCATGGATATCACAGCCGCTGACAAGAACTGCCTCGCTATTCACAACATCAACAACTCCGTCGCTGCATTCATAGATGTCACAGTTAGTTACGTTGAGATTTTCGCAGCCAAGTCCTCTGACACCGATCGTTCCGCATCCGTAAAGGCCGCATGCGTCTACATTAGCGTCATTACAGTTCTCCATAAGAAAGACTCCGCCTGTGCAAAAACCGGGTTCTGTCGTATGACCGGCTGTGAGATCTGATACTGTAATCTTATTGCATCCTCTGAAATCAATTACATTCGCATATCTCGGAACCGCCTCAATGGTTGTCTCTCCTATTCCGGCACCAATGATTGTAAGGTTTTTAACATCATGGATGACCAGTTCTGCATCGACATCGTTTATGTCATCCATACCTACGAGGTTCCATGAATAATAGTCACTCCCGGAATCCTTGCCATAATTCGATGCCGTGCTCAGGTCGTAAACGCCTTCAGCAAGTTCGATCACGGTGTCGGGAGCAATAGCGTCAAGGAATTCGTCAACGGTCTTTACCTTGACAACGCCGCCTTCCGCTTTGGCTGCGGCTTCCGGCTTAGTTCCGGAATCGTGCCTTTCTGTATTTTTCTCGGAAACCGGGCCGGCAGCCACACCGCAGCCTGCCAGGAGAGCTACAGCAAGGACAGATGAGATTACGCGGGCTCCACTCTTCTTATAGTTCATTATCTGAACAAGTCTTTCTTTAAGATTTCTCTTTTCAGTAGCAAAACTCGTTGCGACAACGGCTGAAGGCAGAGGTGATGAAGCTGCCATCAGAAGAAGTGAGTTTCCGTAAGACTGTTTTTCCTCTTTGTCCATGGAACGCAGAAGCATCTCGTCGCAGCTCAGCTCGCATGAACGGTTGATCTCCCTGCGGATAACCCATGCTGCGGGATTAAACCAGTGCAAAGAAAGGACTGCTGACGCGGCCCACTTGTAGAGCGTGTCAAAACGGCGGTAATGCGTAAGCTCGTGACGGAGAATGTTGAGCAGGAGCTCTTCATTGTACTCGCGTCGCGGCAGAACGATCTTCGGTCTGAAAACGCCTAACAGCATAGGTGTACGCGCTGAATCCGAAAAGTAGAGTGCAGGCTTTCTGCCCCGGATCGAAGCATATACCTCTTTGGTAAAGCAGTCGGGTTCCATAAGTTTCTTCTTCAGACTGAAGCTGAAACGGAAATAAGATAACACTGTGATCCCCATACTCACGAATGCTCCTAATGCCCAGATCGAAAGCCAGAACTTTGGTGATCGCCAATCAATTGAAAGCCCGGCCTTCGGGGCAGTTTCAGAAACTGTCATTTCATGTGTTTCTGTTGAATTAACGTTGATGTTCGATTCATCTGTATCACTCTTCGCAATATCTCTGTGATCGATCTCATAAACGTGCCCGGTATTCTCCGGAACGTAGATCTCGCTGTAAGCAGAGGGAACCTCTGAAACGGTTTTATCAGCTGTTGTCTCCCCTGTTGCGGGAATAAGTCCCGGAAGGGGCAACGCGAAACGCAAAAGTACCAGGAGCCATGCATAGTAATAGACCGTGCTCGGCATTTTGCGCAAAACGGTATAGCGAAGACACATGAGAAGCAGCGCAATAACACTGCCGCTAATGGTCATTACAAGTAATGAATGCATTTTCTTATTCCTCCACCTTGAACATATCCCGTAATTCGGCAATATCGTCCTGAGAAAGACCATCCGAATTAACTAGAGAAGCTATCAGATCACGGGCCTTTCCGTTATAGATACGGGTAATGAGATCCTTAGTTGCCCATGAACTGTATTCCTTCTCCGTGATGACGGGAGAATAGTAGAAAACATTTCGTTTTTCCTGATGCACGGCGCCTTTTGACACAAGTCTGGAGATCAACGTCTTGATCGTCGCAGGCTCCCACCCCTTTGATTTCTGAAGCTGTTCGCGAATCACTGTAACGGGCAGAGCGTCCTTTGCGCGCCACAGCAGCTTCATGACTTCCAGCTCAGAATCAGTAATTCTGCTGGCAAGGTTTTCTGACATAAAATTATCCTCCATATTTGCGGTTTACAACTGTAGCTTAAGCATGTTCAATTTATCATTGCAGGCTACAGTTGTCAACTGCAATGGCGTTATGCCCCAAATTTGCCTAGATGAAATTTATAGAAATATAATCCTTGAAATTGCTGCGAAAATGGCAAATGAAAGACTGCCCTTAGTATCAGACTAAGAAGCAGTCATGATTGCAGATCTCATAAACTGTCTGCCGGATCACGCAGAACAGACGAGAGAATGTTGCGGACTATATCCAGGGTTTAAAAATCCTTGTCAGCTCTGCTCTCCCAATCCGGTTTATTGTATGTAGCCGAGGAATAGCCGTTCGTGTTTTTCGAGACAAAAGCACCCTTGGGAACATTCTTCTTTTTCTGTTCTATAGCGTGCTGCTTTCGTTCCTCTTCTGTCAGTCTTCTGACAGGTTCCTGATTTAACTTTGCGGTTGGATCTTCCCATTTTGAGGCATGTAAATTAAAGAATGCCTGGCTCGCGGATTTTTCCATTTGGTTGCTGGTCGCAGTGAATTTTGTCTCGGCATGATAAGTCGCGCCGTCTCCGCGGCTGTCACCGATATTATTGGATTTATTAAGCTTACTTCCACAGATATGTAATGCCAGTCCGACTCCGAATCCAAGTGCTAAAAGGCCTGCAAGAATTTCTGCCATAAGATCACCCCTGCCTTTTCTTCGTGAAGTTAAAAATATCCTTGTCCTGCGTCAGGCTGATATTATTGATAATTCTGTAAAAGCTGCTTAAACCGGACGAGAAAAACGCGATGATAACGCCTATGATTATCACTAATAACTGTATAACACCTTTATTGTTACCTTCCGTATTCGTGAATAAACCCTTAAAAAGCACCCAGAAAGGAAAATAAGATAACACTGTTGCCACCAGTGTAATAGCCGCGAACACGACAGAAAGCAGAGCCTTTTTCCATGGCAGAGCGCATACGACTTTGCCGTTGTCACCATTAACAAGGATCGTGTGGTGCTTGCCCTTATAGTCGAAAGTAATGAACCATGCCGGAAGCATGGCATATTTCATATCGGTATCGACTTCTATTGACGGGCAGCTTTGTATGACCTTCTTGTTGTGTGCAGAAACATCTTTGATCGCTGCTTCGGCGAAAAACTCCTTTCCCCTCTTCAAGGCAGCCTTTTTCACATCAGAGTAAGTAACATCCGAGACATTTGAATAAAAGCCCGCGAGATAATCCTCGTCAAATGGTATCAGATGCTGCATATTGAAAGGTTCGAGCTTCGAACTGCTTTCATCTGAAAGAACCTTTGAAGCATCAACCGGAAGTTCCTTGAAATGCATCTTTCCCGAACGGCCGAAATATCTGGTAACAACACGTTCTTTTCCATTGAGATTTTTTTCACCTACCGATCCCTCGATGATAACCGTATCGTAATAATCTGCATTGACTAACCAGTAAGGCAGATATATTCCCCTGCAGCAATCAATACTGAAGTTCTTGATCTCCTTTGGTACAAAAGCGCCCGCGCGGATCTTCCTTCTGACCAGTGATACGGCGCTCTCTTTCGTAACCCGGAAAGGCATAATGAAATCCGGTTTCTTCTGCTTTGTGACCCTGCTGAAAACAACATTCGGATTGCCGCAATAAATGCATGATGTCGATGCCTCGGTGCCGTTTATGATGATCTCGCCGCCGCACTCAGCGCACGAATAAACGTAGCAGTCCATGAGATCTTCTTCATCTGAGTCATAAACCTTGCCGGCTTTCTCAGGCTCCAGATCTTCCCTGTATTTCTTGGATTCAGCCTCGATCTCTTCCGCCTTGAATGTACTTCCGCAAGCTGAGCACTCGAGCATCAGCGAATCCGGATTTAAGACCAGCGCGTGGCTGCAATTCCTACATAACGTTGCCATGATCTACCCCCATTTAATCTGTAACTATTACTGTTTGGGCGTTCCACAGTCACAGCAGAATTTCCCGCTGTTTTTAGTCTGACATTTCGGGCATATCCACTTCGTATCAATTGAAGTATTTTCAGAAACAGCAGCAGGCGCTTGAGGTATATCCTGCAAAGGTGCATCAGGAATCATCATGCCGGGGAAACCTAATCCTATACCCATGAATAAATTGTTATCCGGACCGCAGACGCCCATAGCATATTTGCTGGTACAAGTTACTTCCACGTCATGGTCAGGCATCGTAAACGTTATTGTCGCAACATCACCGTTTTGATGAACCACAACATCATCAGCATCAGCGTGAAAAGAATAACCGGTATCAGTTCCCATTGGGAAATACGTAACCTTAACCGGCTCTCCCTCTTCATATTCCTGTTTTTCGGAATTGAATCCGACACAACCAACTCTTAAATACGTTAATCTGTAACCCATCTGCAGGTATCCTTAAACTTAGCTTTTTCTCGATCAGTTACATTATAACAGTTCATTTTGCCGGAGGCTTTGATCTACAAGTCTATTTCAAATTCCTCGTAATACTTACCGCTGTGACCCGGATCATTATAAACCAGCTTTACAGTATCGTTGTCTATCCATTCGACTTCAAAATCCGCCTCTTCATTAAAACCTCTACCGGGATATTTCCAAATACAATTACCCTTATAAAAAACGCTGGGTCTGCTGACAAAGTCATATTTGACTGTGATCTTATTATCTCCATTTGGGGAAGTGTATTGTTCAATTCTGTCACTGCATGCAACAAGACTGCATACGATAAAACAAATTAAACAAATCGATATTATTCTTGCCTTATTTTTCATTAGACACTCCCCGGCAGGGCAGTCCTCATTAAGTCATTTTTCTTCCGGAATACTTATGCTAAAAGCCTTGTCTAACCAGGCAATCATTTTTTCGTACATACCGTTACCTCTGCTTCTAAACAAATCATAATTCCGGAACTAAACAGACAATAAACGATCCGGGGCAGCCCTTGGATACGGTCATTATATCATGCCTTATTTCCACTCGTCCCCATTTCGATGTTGTGCGTATCAAAAAATCGTGATATTATTACGGTAAATAGTTTGATAGTCAAACTATCGCCGCTTTGATTTTGGATTACGAGGCAAGACAATGAGCGAAGATAGCAAAAGCAAAGGGAAAGTAATATTGGGATTCATCGGATGCTTTATATTTTTCGCATCCTTCATAGTATGGATCTTCATCGGATGCTACGGATTCTTCGGAACTTACGAAGGCCTTTTGGGCGGAAGCATGCTTTACGGATTAAAAGCTGAGATGAATATAGCGTTCTGGCTCTGTGTCTTTCCTATTGTCCCTGTAAGCTTTCTCTATGAACTGATATTCGGCATCCTTTATATAGCCAGATCAAAAGATAAGAAGTTTAAGAAAGCGTCCGGGATATTCGCGCTTGCAATTTTGCTTTTCCTTGTAACACCTTGCGTTTTCTGGGAGATCAGATATCAGGCAAAAGCCATCAGCGACAGTACTTCCATAAGAGCATATCTTAAAGACACATATGGCGAGACGGCTGCGCGCGAAGCAAAGATCCGCATAGATGAGTTTGACAAGGATTATCCCCACTACCTGATATCGACTCCGGTACTCGCCAAGGGAGATGCCTTTGAACTTCATTACAGCGAATTCAACGGCTGCTATAAGGATAATCTGGAAAACCATATCAACTGGGGAGCAGAAGGATTCAACGAATCTTTTAACAGTTATCTTGACGGGAAATACCATCTGCCTTCCAATATGCATTTTGAAGCGTCATTCGACGGTGCCGATCTCGGGAATTACCACTACGGCGACGACTATACGGTCTTCTTCCCTTCAGCAAAATACAGGATCGGAAAAATATATGTCGATACCGATTATGCCGACAGTAACACACTTGAAAACATTCCGGTAGAGATCTATGAGAACTACTATCCGCTCTTTGAAGATTATGTAGACGATTGCTTCATCATCATTGTCAGGATAAAAGGCAAGGAAGCAATGAGTATTCAGGTGGATAAGCCTTTTTACGGTAACTACTACCGTGCTACGGCCACATTCTATGCATATAAAGATTTTTCTTCGCTGAACTTTCTGAACGGCACGGTCTTCATCGATGAGATAGGCAAGACGGTCGTGGCAATCATGTAGATATCAGAAAAACGTTCAGCCTAAGCTGTACTTCTCTTTAACTCGCTCATCAGGTTCGTAGCCGGATAAGAATTCATCAGCCAGGGAGATAAGCTGTTCATACGTTACCGGACAGGCCTTATAGTAAACTGATTTATTACCGGTATGGTCATTGTGTACGTTATAAACCACGATGGCACCGCTCTGATTATCGATACCCGTCAGCATGCAGTCACAGATGCTGTAGATATTCTTGAAATTCCCGTCATAAACATCAACGTTCATGGAGCTGATATAGTAATAGCCGTTGCGCCGGTCATATACGCCGTTCCTGATCAAAATGAGCCGGCAGTCAGAATCAACCAGATAAATTGCATCGCCGGAAACATAAGTCCTGGTAAGCTGACCGGCATCGAGCCTGTCAACTTCTTCCAGTCTCTTATTTAATATTTTTATTGCCCCCTCTGATAAAACGACCACATCATCATTCATGACAGCAGTGCCATAGACATAACCGACGGTCGTACTATTCGTTGTTCCGTCAACAATATCCCTGATCCAAAGAGAATAAGCATTGTCTTCTGACTGCGTCCAGGCAATGCTCTTTCCGTCCGTGACAACATCAGAGCATGCCCTGTTCGCGATCAGCATCCGGCGTGAACTGCCGCTCATCATGTCAACTGTAAATGCAGAAGTTGTCTGTTTATCATAATCCACGATAAAGATCCAGCATTCGCTGGTATCGTTTGTGAAAGTCACCGTGATCTCCAGCCTTGCCGCTTCCGGGAATCCCTCGTCAAGGACGTTAATACTCCACAAAGCATTGGTTCCATTATACAGCGTTATATCATCACCGGACCTGATGACATATCCTTCATCTTCTGTGTCGGAATCCAGATACGCTTCAATTATTCCGAGATCCGTCTCGGTCCCTGTCGCAAGATCGAAATACGAATAATTATTCTCCTGTCTTTTGAATACAAATCCCTTTTCACCGTCGAAAACAAAGCCTGCGCCTTCATTCTCTTCAAAACTCAGGACCACAGCACCGGAATTCATATCTACAACATATCTGATATGATCAAGATCCTTGACCGAGGCATATCTGCCGTTAGAAGAAACGGCCAGATCATCAAGCACCGAGCTCGGCAGCAGGACATCATTATCACACCCGAAGGTGTTCGGCAGATCATATATGCCAAGCGCGTTGACAAGTGCCTTTGTAGCAAGCTCGCTGTAGTTATCAGTCTTCTCATCAGGGAGCGCTAGCCTTGCAGAATAAACAGCATCCGTTCTTTTTCCGTCGCGCAGCAGATTATCAGAAGTCGCGGCAAGCGTATCCGAATACTTGAGAGTAATGATCTCATTCTGCCGCGCGATCTTTTCTTTGCGTTCTTTCGATGTCGCTCCTCTGCAGTCGGCAGCAAGAGGCTCTTTGTAAACACGTGACTTTGTTACGTTTCCGTAAGCATCAGAAGAAAAAACATTTTCATAGAGCAGCACCTCGGGAAATGCGTTTTCCGGCTCGCCGTCAGCCAATACGAGCAGGATTTTTTTCCTGCCTTTGAAATCAAGGAATGTCCGTATCTCCCTCATACACCATTGGGATTTCAAATACTCAGGCGAACAGATCGCGATAAGATAATCGGAATTAAGAAGAGCTGCGCTCAGCTCTCCTGAAAGATCATCTGCCACAGAAAGTTCCGTCTGATCGAGGAAAACGCTTTTAAGGTTTGACTTGCCGGTCTTTCCGGCAATATCCTTCGGCAGCCTGAAAGACTCCAGTTTCTTTTGCAGCCCTAAAGCAATCTCACTATCCGGAAGGCAATGCCTGTAGCTTATAAAAGCATCGTACTTTTCCTGTTTTGACATATTTAATCACCGTAAAGATGACGGTCAATAATTACAAATACCCATGGTTACGTCGACTGACAGGGATAGTATACACTATCTATGCTCCGGAGACTTACTTCGTTTGTTATACTAAATGTATGTTTCATCATATATCCTGGAGGCACAAAAATGGCAAGACTGATTGGTGAAAAACCGAGATATCCGGGCGAGATAGAGTTTTACGAATTCGCTATGAAAGAGATCCCCGATTACGTGTATGTAATGTTTAACGTGGAGTTCCATTTTGATCACGGTGTTCGTGAAGCAGATGCAATACTTCTTGTTCCGCATATCGGTGTTTTCGTTATGGAAATAAAGGGATGTGCATTCATGTATATGCAAGAGGGACAACTCTTTATGGGAAACCGTAATTGCGTCGTCGAGCCCCGCCCTTACCGTCCTCAGCAGCTGCAGCAGCTCCGTAACATCACCTGCCAACATATTCATAAAAAATTCCATATAACTCCTTTTGTCTATGAGATACACTGTTTCCCAAATGTAAGCGGCGCTCCGGAAGTAAAAGAAGAACTGGCGCGCACTTTAGGTTCTGAACTGGTCTTCTTCTCTGATGATCTCACAGACAGTGATGAATTCATGCTTAAGCTCAATATCTGCCGGATGCATATGAACAAAATAGCAGAGAATAGATACAGATTCTGTGATCTGACAGATATTATGGCTCATAACATGTATATGTACTGGGAAACCGGTATGGATGATCCTAAACGACCGGCAAAACCGCCATTTGTTTTCTTAAGTCATAAAAGTGAAAATAAGCCTATAGCAGATGAGATCAAGGCAGAGCTTGAGAACCGCGGAATCTTTGTCTGGAAAGCTCCTGATGATGTTATGTTAAGTGAATACTACCTCCCGGAAGAGATGGCAGCCATAGAAGAATGTGATTCGTTCGTGATACTTTTATCTTTGTCTTCTATGGATAGCAATGAAGTAAGGATAGAATTCGATAAAGCCGTTGAATTGAATAAGCATATAATTCCGCTCAGGATCCAGGACGTTGAACTAAACGAGTTCTATAAAAAAGCATTAGCTGAGATTCAATACAGAGACATGTTCAAGATAAACAGTGTTGTGATGAATGAAGTGGAACGCTGCATCAGAGAAAACATTAAAAATGATAAAAAGCATTAAATATACAGCAACGTTTCATATTCAAACAGAATCACTACTGCAGCAATAATGGCCACGGCAATCAGCAACCTGAAAACAATATCTTCAATTACTGTAATTTCTTTATAATAGACCTCAATAATATTGCGTTCGTGACAGTAAGCCCCGAATACACCGGCGGCAACACACTCCACTATCATCAGTATCATTAATATCAGGGACTTTCTTTCCATCAGGTCACTAATATCTCGTGCTGTTCTTTATGCTAAGTTTCATCGTAGTGGTAATCCCTTACATGATTACGAAGAAATGTTTCATCTTTATCAACTTATTGTCAGCATATCCCCAATTTGCGGCCATTTCAACCTCGTTCATCCAACACTTTCTGCATTCTATCCTGCATTATCTTCACAACGGATGCCAGATCCTTTTGTTCTAAGAAGTATGCCGGCATCTCTTCTGCCAGAATTAGGTTTATCGCAGAATCAGGTGAATCCATTCCTGAGCAGCTCAAGATAATCTTCTCAAGATTGTCAATATCGTCTGTTGTAAACTCGATGTTAATCCATACCTCTGTTCCAATCGAATAATCATATGCAGATCTTTGTACTTCAGGTAAGTTATAGTATTCGATCGCCTGTTTGCAAACCTTCCTAAACTCTGTGCGGTTCAACACGAACCTGTCACTCAATGCCAGTTCTGACTGAACCTCATCGGAAAGAAGGAGTTTTACAAACTCGATACAAGCATCTTTATTAATTGCATGCGTGGAAACAGCAACCGAGATATCAGGGCCAATCATGGGACCGCGTCCGTCAGCAGAAGGAATTCCCAATATCGCTGTTCCTTCATTTATACGCGCCCTCTTTACAAGATAACCGCTTATTCCCGGACACTTGCAATAATAAGCCGTTTTATTTCTTCCGGGCGCTGGATCATCTTCTTCAGATTTCGGTATATCTTCTTCACTTTCAAACCATTTTTTGCTGTTCTCCGGAACATTGTCCCTAACATAGTCAGCAAGCACTACAAATTCCGGTCCGGTAAGATCGACCTTGCCGTCTTTTATAAAGACATCACTCATTCCGTTAAAGAGCTTTGTTAAGTACAACGCCTGTCCTGATTGTATGATATCTTTACCGTTTAGCGGACCATAAAGAAATTCTTTGTACTCTTCAGGTGTAAAGCCGATACCCGATTCACCCGCATATTGAGGATCAGTCTGAATACCTTCGATAGTGAAAGATACTGGAAGCTGATACAGCTTGCCGTTTGTATGAGCTTTCTCGATAATATTAGTAAAGTACTTATTATCGTCAAGGTCTGTTAAATATGGTGACAGATCAACGAGGCAGTTATCATTATTGAGCTGACCAAATCCGCTCGTATTCATCAGAATATCCGGGCCTTCTCCGTTCATGATATCCATGGCAAGTTCATAGCTCAGCTGAGCATCTGCATTCATGTAAGCTGCATCACGTTCATCATCGCTGGTAAAGAAACCATAAGAACCGAGATACTTTTGTTTGTTATACCGGTCAGTAACCTGAATATAGTACTTTTTATTTGTTTCGTTGTACTTGATTATAGCGTCAGAAACAGTCTCGTTAATTTCACCATTTGGAATATACAACTCCATTATAGTCTTTCCCGCATGAGGATTTTTGTCAGCCTTCGTCAGTTCGATAATTACAAAATTACTTACAAACTGGGATTCAAACATATTAGAAGACCAATATCTCCCGCCAAGAAGGATCTTGTCTTCTGAGAAATCAACTATATTCAGACCTTTTGTGTAATTCATATTTATGCTGCAACTGTTGTAATTCATGTATTCTTCAAAGGATTTATTCTTCATGTCGATCCTGGAGATTCCTTGAGAAGCCGTGAAATACACATTGCCATCTGAGGCGTTGAATACTGACCTGAATTGCTCCGGATCGATCCACGAATAATCTTCTGCATTGACTTCTTCTAATTTACATGTGTTCAGATCCAGTTTGTAATACTTATAGCTTCTGCTGATAGATGCAGGTACAAGAGCCATAGTCTCATCGAGAGCAAAAACAACAGGGATTTCATATATCCCCTCGACAGGATCTTTTACATCCACCTGATTCATACTGCCATCAGGTGAGAATACTCTCATAACATAATATGAAGTATTTATCATAGCATCTGCGCGTTCAACTTCTATCCTGTAATCTCCAATATAATATTGAGCAGGATGTTGAGAACCGCTGTCAGCCATACCGTAATCGTAGGCAGCAAGCAGTTTTTCCGTTTCCGCATCAATTATGTATTCAATATCGGAATAAATATTGGTATCCGGATCCCATCTGTGAACACTGACAATAATCTTTCCATTATGATACGAAGCATGTTCCGGGCGCTCATGCTTACGGACAACATCAAACAGATTTATTGTCTTAACAGTTTGTTTTGTTGCCCTGTCAATTAGCGTGATCATTTCTATCATATCTGCAGCACCACCGGGATCGGGAATTTTGTATAATCCCTCAGAAAGCACAGCTATGTATTTTTCATCTGAACCGGCCAGATTCTGCCACAGATCGATTACTGTTTTGTCCGGATCTGTTTCAGGCTTAAAATCCAATATCTCAGCATTGTACCAGGGAGTATTTGATTTGATCTTTTTGTCGTCAGAAGTGTTAACAAATGTGCAGCTCGATAAAATCATTATTGAAGCTAAACATAATGCCAGTGCCTTACGGCTGTTATTGGCAGGTTTCTTTATACTTAATATTCTCTTCTTCATCATTTCGTATCCGCCCCGCATGCCGGTAGAAACAGAAAGACTGAATGACCTTCCGGAGTTATGTTTTAACAAACTGAGTAATGTCTCTACATATCCTGCTGAAGAATCCATTCCGGAGATCCGCAGAACTTCTTCATCACAAGCCAATTCGCAGTCACGTCCCGAAAGGATAAATGCTGCCCATATAACGGGGTTATACCAGTTAATGAATAAGACAAGATATCTGACCAGGACCCATATATGATCACCATGTTTATAGTGACAGGCTTCGTGACGGATTATGTACTCGTTTATGTCTTCGGAAGCCTTATCAACATAGATTTTGTTAAATAAAAGGAATGGTGCTCCTTTACAGCTTATTCTGTAGATCTTTAGTCCGCTTGCGATATCTCTGCCTGCAAATTCCCGTCTGCGGCGGCAATACAATACAAAACCGGCATTATAAACCAGCAAAGCAGTTATCATGACAGCTGAAACAGAGATACTGATATATTTGAGTATAGTATCAATTCTCAATTGATTCTTTGTCGTATTATCGGAAGCTGCAACATAATTATTTATGACCAGTCCGTCTTTAGTTATCACCTGTTCATTATCAGACTCCGGACTCATTTGCCGGTCTTCGGAACCTGTATATTCGGTTATTTCATCATCGTTAAAATCCAGCGAAGCTTTGCTTATAACATCATATTTAACAGAATCATATGTTACTGTTTCATTAGTCTTGGTCAACAGATAATTAAGATCATTGACGGCCGGAAGACTGATCTTAATAAATGGCAATAATATCATACAGACCGGGATTGCAAGCCAAAAAGCATACTGATGCTTCTTTAGCACCTTACCATTCGACTGTGCACGGACTATTATTATCCCGATCGTTATCAGAGTAATACCGATAATATAGCGCAGCATATTATTCCTCCCGGAACAACTTCCTGAGTTCCTCTATCTGTTCTTCTGTAAGACGGTCTGAAGTAATAATGTTTGAGATCAGAAGTCCTGCATTGCCGTTATAGACTTTATCCAACAGCGATTCGACTTCCTCATTCTCGGCTTCTGACTTATCTATGGCAGGAGAAAATATCTTGGTCCGTCCTTCCTGCACATATGAGACCGCACCCTTCTCGAGCATACGTTTAAGCAAAGTAATAACCGTAAACCTTGTCCAGCCGGTACTCTCACTGAGTTCTGCGGTAATCTCAGCTATCGTCATGGACTTCTTTTCCCAAAGACAGTTAGCTATCTTCCATTCTGAATCTGTTAAACGCATAAATACTTCTCCTATAGCATAGTGGACATCTGTCCACCTGAACTATAATATGTTTGTGGACAAATGTCAACTCATGACTTAGGATGCAGTAAACAGACCTGTACCTACACTAGATATTCTCTTCTCCCCATTTCTTCAATTCCAGAAGGATAGGGATTATGCTCTTTGCTTTTTCGGTAAGCCTGTATTCAACACGGACAGGCATTTCATCATACTGGGTCCTTAAAACCATGCCGTCAGCCTCCATTTCCCTGAGGGACGTGGCGAGCATGGTGTTGGTTATACCGAAGATACCTCTTCTCAGTTCACCATATCTCACTACTTCCTTCTGATCTATCAGACAGAGGATGAGGATCTTCCATTTGCCGCCGATGAGATCCAGGACGCGCTTCAGGCCGCAGCCTTTGCCGGCGATATCTTCACAGAGCATCTCTTTCTTCATGGTCTTCCTCCTTCTTCTGAAGCACAGGTAAGGTTTTCCGTACCAGGTTAATATATTCTGCGTACTTGATATGGAAATTATACCAGATATACTTGAAGTATCAATAACACATCAGGAGGTATCAATATGGAATGCAGATTTAATGAAAAAACCTTTGAAGAAGAGGTAATCAGGAGCGATATGCCGGTAATGATAGATTTCTATGCAGAATGGTGCGGACCCTGCCGCATGATGTCACCTGTAGTCGAGAAGTTCGCCGAAGAGTACAAAGGCAAGGTAAAGATCGGAAAAGTCAACGTCGATGAACAGACATCACTCGCAATGAAGTTCGGAATACAGAGCATCCCGAGTTTCGTATTTATCAAGAATGGTAAAGTTATCGATAAAGTAACCGGAGCAATGCCGGGAGCTGTACTTAACGGTTATCTGGAAGAACTTGCTGCAGGCTGAAATCTGCGGCACACCACGGCTTAAAGCTGTTATCATTTCAATCATGATCATCTCTCTGTCTTTTTAAGAGAGACAGAGAGATAATATGAACTATGATAATTCATCCGATTCCGCCTGTTTACGATAAAGATTCACGGGTGCTCATCCTGGGCAGCTTCCCTTCTGTAAGATCCAGAGAGGAAGGCTTCTTTTACGGGCATCCGCAGAATCGTTTCTGGAAAGTTACCGCTATGGTTTTCGGTGAGGAACCGCCGCCTTCGATCGATGAAAAGAGATCTTTCCTGCTGAGAAATCACATCGCTTTATGGGATGTCATAAGTTCATGCGAAATAGACGGTTCATCAGATTCGAGCATAAGAAACGTAAAAGTAAACGACTTGTCCCAAATCTTTGAAACCGCTGATATTCAGGCGGTTTATCTGAACGGCAAAAAGGCAGATCAGTTATACAGGAAATATCTGCTCGCGACGGTAAAGAGGGATGGTATCCCTCTTCCGTCGACAAGCCCGGCTAATGCAGCCTGGAGCCTGGATAAACTGGTGCAGGCCTGGAAAGCAATAGCCGGATAATTTCTACTGTCTTGTGATCAGGAAAAGCTGTCTGACGAAGTTAACCTTCGACCTTGCCGAGTGACCTTCCGTCTGATGTATAGAACTCGAAAGTTACCAGCGACGGATGGATCTTAAAAGCCTTCTCAAACTGTTCTTTGTAGTTAGCAATTTCCGCATCATAGTTGTGGTTCAGAAGATAAGACTTCGCCTGGATAACCTGCATATCATCCATGTACATTGAAAAGTAGAACTTATATGTAATGTGATTTCCGGAGATCGAGATCTTCACATCATTGAAGCTCTGCTGGATATCACTGTTTTCCATAAGTTGTTCTTCCATCTTCGCGATCTGTCTGGCACTAACTCTCTCCTCAAGGGTTTTGCCTGAATAACATCCCGATAGCATGAAGATGCACATGAAGATTACTGCTACGCTGACTAATGTTTTACGCATAATTAATCCCTCCCTAAAACTTATTCCGTATAAGAAAATTTATCATATTTTTTTGCTAAATCAAGAAAATCCGTATTTGTATTCCATACAGTTCATCTTCCCTGCTTTATCACACATATATCAATTTACACAAATTAAGGCGATAATATATGACATGGAAAAGACTATAGAAACTGACAGATTATTCCTGCGGGAAATGAACATGGATGATTTTGATGCTCTGTATGCCGTTCTGGCAGACCGGGACATCATGAAACATTATCCGTATACATTTGATGAAGAACGCGTCAGAGAATGGATCAGGCGCAATATGAACCGCTATAAAGAGAACGGATTCGGTCTGTGGGCAGTGTGTCTTAAAGACACCGGCGAGATGATCGGCGACTGCGGTCTTACTCTACAGAATATCGAAGGCGAAATGCTTCCGGAGATCGGTTATCACATCCGCGCTGACCAACAGCGCAAAGGATATGCGAGAGAGGCTGCCGCGGCAGTCCGCGACTGGGCGTTCGCAAACACCGATTATCCTAAACTCTATTCATACTGCAAATACACGAATACCGGTTCTATCAGGACGGCGGAATCTATCGGTATGAAGTTCGAAAAGGAATACCCTGACGAAGCGAACGGAATAACCCATGTATCGTCGCTCAGCAGAGAATAGGGGTTACCACCTGCTTTGTATTTTGATAAAATTTTAACAGGCAGTTTAACAGCTTAATCCGGCAACTGTGCAAAAGAGGAGCGTGCTTTATGAGTATTGTAGAGAAGACTTTCAGCAGCGGTGAAGTAATTATCAAAGAGGGTGACATCGGCAAAAGCTTCTTCCACCTCACAGAAGGAAGCGCCGTCGTCTGCGCTGATTACGGAAAGAAGAACCAGTTGGAGCTCGCTGTTCTTGAGACCGGAGAATACTTCGGCGAAATGTCCATAATAGATGAATATCCGAGAAGCGCTACCGTGCTGGCCAAGGGTTTTGTACGTGTTATCGAGATCCCCGATAATGAAATGGACGAATACTTTAAGATCAATCCGGACCAGATCATCGTTCTGATCAACCATCTCGGAGAAAGAGTACGTTCCACTACCGTTGAATATAACGAAGCAAAGACACTGCTTAATCAGCTCCAGTCTTCCGATAATGCCAAGAAAGACAATTCACTTTTCGCCAAGATAAAAAAACATATGGATATGCACCAATCCAACAGGATCAAGCTTACAGAACCGAGCGTAGATGCAGTTCGTAAAGCTTTCGAGAATGTTACGGGTGCAACATCAGGCAAACTCGAATCTTACATGAAGGGCGATAAGATTTTCGAGGAAGGCCAGGCCGGAAAGTCCATGTACATATTACATGACGGCAAAGTTGTCCTTTACGGTAATTACGGACAGGCAGATGAACTGAAGATAGCAGATCTGGTACCTTTCTCCTTCTTCGGCGAGACCGGATTTACGACTGATCCGCCCAGGATCGTAACTGCCGTAGCAGATACTGACTATACATGCGTGGAGAATATCTTCCCCGAGGATCTGGAGCTTATGTTCCAGTCTTCTCCTGATAAGATCGATATGATCCTCCGTTATCTGTCATACCGCCTGAGAAGGCTTACCATCGATTTCTTCAATACCTGCAAGCAGATAACCGATATCTATAATAAGTAATCCGCTGCAGAATTGAAGTAAACCGTGGCAGTTTCAGATATTCAGATCTCTACGATCCTGTTGTAGAGACAGTGAAACTTGTCGAAGTCAGTGTCTTCATGGTAGTGACCGAAATACCATCCCTTAAACTCAATACCGCGGTCGGTTATGAGTTCTGAAAAGAACGCCGTCAGCCTGTTCAGACGCCTTGCCATATCCATCTCCGTATAGTAGAGATAGTCTTCGGGCGCGCAGTGCGAGACGATAAAATCCACCTTGAAGTCATGTGCTTCGAGGTTCTTGATTGCCTCTTCGTATTCTGCATCCGACGGCATCTCGCGTGCCCACCAGGACACTCCTTCTTTACGGTAGATCTTATCGGAAGACTCGGCTCCGCCCATGGTAAAGAATGTTTTGCCGCCGATCTCAAAGACCTGGCCGCGCATGAGGTGGATAACGGTATCAGAGATCCTGTGGATCTTTCCGCCGTGCCATTCCTCTACAGGATACTGAGCAAGAGCGTCATGGTTTTCGTGATTGCCGTCGACAAAGAGCGTGGTAAAGTTACGCTTCTCATATGTCTTGATTATGTACTCGTCAGTCTTATCCTGCGCCCAGACTCCGCCGAAATCGCCCGCGATGATGACATAATCATCCTTTGTGAGTTCCTTCTGCTCCGGGAAACAACTTGTGTTCAACTTCTTCCAGTCGTAGTCGCAGTGAGTATCGCCTGTTATAAAAATACGTGTCATAGTAATTACCTCGAAAAATAAAAAGAACGCTTGGATTACATCAGGCGTTCTTTAATGATGATCAATTATCGGTATGTAATCTGATACTATCTAAGAACGCGTAGTATGGAGGCACTTTCCGGCACCATAATAAGAGCTCTTCTCAGTATTGTTGTTTTATTTGTCTTCATCAGAGTCGTGCCTCCTTCCGAGATTATTAATGCTGATTATAGCCGCAAAAGAATTAATGTCAAACAGATAATCTTACCCGGCTATTGTTTTTGCTACACAGAAAAACTATTTCACCCTAAACACTCTGTTATGCGTCCATCCCGGTGAACTTTTTTGAAAAGTTCACCGAAGTGGCCGCATATCGGGGCATTTAGGGTGAATTTTCAAAATGCAAATAATTAAGGCTGCCTCATTAGATTGAGACAGCCCCTGTCTTTGGCGGAGAAGGAGGGATTCGAACCCTCGAAACCCTTTTGGGGTTTACACGATTTCCAGTCGTGCGCCCTCGACCAGGCTAGGCGACTTCTCCATACTCCGTAATATCGGATGCAAAATGCTAGATGATTGTATAATCTTTGGTGAATGTTGTCAACATTACAGAGCGTTATAATGCGTTGTTTTATTGTCAAGCCACTGCTACTGTGTTATACTTCTTAAGCTTTGAGTTGCCCCTATAGCTCAGCAGGTAGAGCGCATCCATGGTAAGGATGAGGTCTCCGGTTCAAATCCGGATGGGGGCTCCAGCATAAAGACCTTGAAGATATTGCATCTTCAGGGTCTTTTTCATATGTACATTAAGACAACTCCCGCTGCCAGCGAAGCGAGGCAGGCTCCGACGGCAACTACGATAAGAGACTTTTCAAAGAATCCCAGGATCATGGCCACGGCAAAACCTATAGCTGCAGCAATGAAAGAACCTGTCGAATACAAAATCGCAGGGAACGTCATCGCAGAGAGGACCGTATACGGAATGTAATCGAAAAATGCCTTTATGGAAGGCTTTTCGAGCTTTCTGCGAAACAGGGTAAAAGGTATCATACGGACGAGATACGTCGTAAGAGCCATAACAACAAGAAGCGGAATAAAGATCTTATTATCCAGTGCATTTCCTGACCCGTCTGATACGACAGATGTTTCTGAGACAGTGTGGCCGGGAGCAATGAATACCATCAGCAGTATCAACAGACATCCGGATATGACGGAGAATACCACCCCAGCTTTCCCTGCTGCCTTTTTCCTGGCCAAAACGCCAATAAATGCAGCCAAAACTGCAGATATGATAATAGAAAAACCCTGCGGGATATATTCCGACAGGAAGGATGAATAGAAGAATAAACTTGATAACAGGGATGCCAGAAGAGAAGCACTGAGGATCACCCTGTCATGCTTGGCTTTCGGCAGAACGATCGAAACGAACATGCCGTATATTCCGATCGCGAGAGCATTAGTAAGGAAGTCCGGAAAGATCTGGCCTAAGATCGCGCCGATAACAGTACCGGCTACCCATCCGATAACCGGAAGAACAGTAAGTCCGAAGAAATATCTGGCACCAAATTCGTATTTCTTGCTGACTGCGACACCGAAGATCTCATCTGTGATACCGTAAGCCAGAAGGATCCTCAAAAGAGGCGTCATGGTCTTATCCGCTTTCTGTGACAAAGCAATGCCCATAAGTGAATAGCGGATATTAATGACTATCTGGGAAAAGATCATGGCAAATATTCCGCCAGCCGCGGTCATGATCCCGAGCCCGGCCACCTGCCCTGCCGAGGTTATATTGGTAACGGAAATGAGCGCGGCCTGTATCCATGACAGACCCTTTGAGACAGCCAGTATACCAAACGTGAAAGAGACCGAAAGATAACCTAAACCAATAGGAAGGCCGTCCCTGACGCCCTCCCCTAAAGTGTATCCGTTAAAACCGCTTGAATTTGCAGTTGAAGAGTCATCAGCCATATATTGCTCTTATCTCATCAAACGAATAATAAAGATCGAGCTCCGTCTTTTTCGTCGTGCCTGCTTCACTGTCGATATCTGCAAGCTTTGTAACTGTTCCTGCCAGCCCGTCCACCTGATATAGACAGCCGTCTATAATATAGTATTTATCAACCGGATCAAAATCACCGTCATCATAAATCGTGGTCCTGGCGACAAAGACTGAGTCACCCAGATTAAAATACTCGTCAACCTGCATACCGTTATCAATTCTCTTTTCCATCTGGAGAGATTCGTATTTACCGTCAGGCGAGATAGTATATTTGCAGTCTGCCGCAACACCGTTGACCGTCTTGCCGGAAACCGATTTCTGGGTAGTCTCGGAACTGTGTTCTCTCATATATTCGTTGATCCCGAATGTGTAGTCGCGGAATTTGGCATCAATAAAAGAAAAAGACATCGGATCGACGCTCTCCTGAACAGGTGCCGCAGTCGCAACGGTTTCCGACTGGAGCTTCCTGGTACATCCCGTTCCGGAGATAACAAAAGCCATAATAATTCCTGAAACAATGATCTTATTCCTCATTCCCCTGGTCTTCATACAACCACTCCTTTAATATTCACTATTACTGAACTCTGCCGATAGATTATAGCACACGGTGACTTTTGTTGAGTTTTAAATAGTTTCTTTTTGTGTTATAGTTCTCCTTGTTTTGAAAAAAGAAAGGAAATCTCACTCATGAAGCCGTCTAAAATTCTGGCAACCGGCGTTTCCGCGCTTACAGCGATAATGCTTCTTTCAGGCTGCGCAGGCATTACTCACGAACCGAAAGTGGACATGTCACAGCTCGCAGTCATTGATGATGCGGCATTTTATAACGCGCTTAACGCGATCGGGATCGACGAATCCGAAGTTTCAGTTATGGCGGACACCGGTTTTTCATTCGCCGATGTCGACACGGAATACGATGTCATCTTAAATCTTGATGCCACTTCAGAGAAAAATAATCAGTACAGCTTTACGCACTGTGTTGATGAGGCGACGGCAAAGGCTTTATTCGATTACTACTACGATAACTACGATGAACTGTTTGAAGCCAAGGATTTCTCCGGCATCAGCAGTCATGAGGTCGGCACCGGTTCAGCATATATCCTTATCGACGGCCGGCTCGACGACAAGGCCGCTAACACTTACACGCCCTATCACGATGCAATCTATCTCAAGGGTGATACCGTCATAGTCGCCATTGCCGGTAATTATGATTTTTCGATCGAGAAAGAGATCAACACCTTCCTCGACACTTTGGGATACCCCCACCCGTAACCGATTTCGGGTGCACAACATTTTGTACAGTATCTCCTTCCGTTACGGTGATGCAGCGTTTAATATACAAAGATCCATGAAAAAGAGGTGCCCCTTTCGAGGCACCTCTATACATTTATAATTCTGACTGCGGATCACTTTACATCAGCATAAGCTACGATATAAGGTTTCTTAAGACTTGAATCAGAAGCTACGATTACAACGTAATAACCCTTCTGGATCTTCTTGGAGCAGTCAACGCTATAGAATATTCTTCCGTCACTGAATTCTTCCGGCGGGATCGTGTCGCTGAATAAAGGCTTTGAAAGCTCATCCTTATCAAATTCCTTATCCTTGCTGTAGTAATATGCATAATAGACATCGTCTTCAGCATCTTCGTTTACTTCGATAGAGAAAGCAAGTGTCTCTGTATCCGTGTTGTAAACGCCCGGCTTGTCCATTGTGGAATCATAGTCCCACCATCTGGCTTCAATAATATAATCATTGAAATCCTCATCATAGATCGCATATTTCTTACCGGATTCGACTTTATCCTTTTTCTCAATGCGCTCAAGGATAGTGCCGCCGAAATTAAATCCGCCGTTGAGAATAGCAGCTACGCCGACGCCGATAAGTGCAAGCATAACAACACCAACAGCAATAAGGATAGCAATGAGTCCTCCCTTGCCCTTTTTCTTCGTAGCGTCTTTCTTAACTTCAACCGTCTCAGCAGAAGGAACCGGTCCCGAAGGTGCTTCAAAAGCCATCGGCTCGGTATCTGCAGGAGCATTTGTTAACAGTGATGTAGGTGCAGGTGCGGGAGCGGGTGCTGCAGCAGGTGCTGCCTCTCCCATAGGTTCAATTACAGGAACTGCTACAGGAACAGGTTCTGCAACGGGCTCAACTACGGGCTCTGCTACAGGGACAGGTTCTGCAACGGGCTCAACTACAGGTTCTGCTACATGAACAGGTTCTGCAACGGGCTCAACTACGGGCTCTGCTACAGGAACAGGTTCTGCAACGGGCTCAACTACGGGCTCTGCTACAGGTGCTGCTACAGGAGCGGGTTCAACTACAGGAGCAGGTGCGGGTGCAGCTACAGGAGCCTGAGCAGGTGCCTGGACATTATTCAATTTAAATCCGCAATTAGCGCAGAAAGCGGCCCCTTCTCTGACCGGACTTCCGCAGTTAGGACAAAACTTAGCCATATATTATCCTCCTTAAGTTTTACTTAACAGATAAGATAATACCATAAATACGCATGTTTGTAGTTCTTAACGGAAGACAAATTACGTGCTTCCCAAGAGACTTAAGGCTATTCTCCGATCAGATGATCGATCGCTTCGATATAACCGTCAAAACCCTTGCCGGTAATTGTTTTCGAGCAATAGTAAGAGACAAACGAGATCTTCCGAAAATCTTCACGCTCGTCGACCTTCGTGATATGCACCTCAACCGCAGGAATAGCAACTGCCTTGAGTGCATCGAGGAGCGCAACGGACGTGTGTGTATATGCGCCGGGATTGATAACGATCCCATCGACTTTATCAAAATAAGCCTGCTGGATGTAGTCCACGAGATCACCCTCATGATTGCTCTGAAGGCACTTCACTTCAATGCCTTTAGTCTCGCAGTAAGAAGTTATCATGGACACCAGATCATCATATGTTGAAGAACCGTAAAGAGCCGGTTCCCTGATGCCGAGCATATTAAGATTAGGTCCGTTAAGCACAAGTATTTTCATAGGTCATCTCAATGTATTTAAAATATCTGATATAGCTTTGTCGTAGAAATCCTGTTTGACTTCAAATCTGTCATAGTAGAATCTGTAATCACACCAGGTCTCATATTTATCCTTGCGCTGGGAATAGAGTTTCTCGACACCGTGGAGCTGGGATATCGGCCTGTTCTTATCCGTCAGGGCTGTCAGCGGACGCTCGAGATAGAAGACGTTTGAATTGCAGCGGACATAGAATTTGTTAACGTCGCGGGTAACGATACCACCGCCGCAGGAAATGACGAGTCCGCTCTTAGGAAGGAATTCTGCGGCGATCTCACACTCCATCTCCCTGAAAGCATCTTCACCGGGACCGGATAAAACTTCAGCAGGAGTCTGTCCGAATTTCTCGGCGAATGCGATATCGAGGTCGACGAGCGTACGGCCCGTGACCTTTGCGATATTTCTTGCCAGAAGGGATTTGCCTGAGCCCGGCATTCCTATGATCGTAATATTGCGCATGCGGTTCTCTAAGATCCTGATAACCTTCTCGATCTGCTCTGCAGCTTCAGAAGGGATGCTCTTGTCGGGATTGCCGAGAAGCGCTGCTCCTTCTATATCGCCCGCAAAGATACGCGAAGATTTATAAGCCTGGGCAACCAGCATAGCGAGGCCTCCGCATGTCTTAAGTCCCAGATCTTCAGCGTCCTGAAGGAATTTGGTTCTTGAAGGGTTATAGACTACGTCGGCACACGCTTCAAGCAAAGGGAACTTCGTAAGATCGAGCAGAGAATTATCTACCTTAGGATACATTCCGACAGGCGTACAGTTGACGATGACCTGCGCATCAGATGTCTTATCATAAACGTTGGCATAGTTGATCTCCGTATCAAGGTCGCATGCATAAACTTCAGCTGCTCCGAGCGTCTTAAGCGCATAGAAAACCGCTGAAGCTGCGCCGCCCGTACCGAGTACGAGGACCTTCTTCCCGGCTACCGAGATATCCTTTCTGTGGAGCATGTAGATGAATCCGAAGTAATCGGTATTCCAGCCCTTGGCCTTGCCGTCCTCGAAAACAACAGTATTTACGCTTCCGGTCGTACGGGAAGCATCATCGATCTCATCGCACATTGCACAGGCGTTTTTCTTATATGGAATCGTTACGTTAAAGCCCTTGAAAACGCCGCTCTTAAATAGATCTTCCAATTCTTCGGGCTCACGCTCGATTACCGAATATGAGTATGAAGGATCGAAAAGGCTGTGTATCTCAGGTGAATACGTATGTGCAAGAGTCCTTCCCAAAACACCGAACGCGGGCTTGTTCTGATGGACTTTCGAAAGTTCCATCATGCTCCTGAAAAGATCCTTAACGTAAGGCCTGCTCTCAAAACCCGCAAGTTCCGTGACCTTCTCGAGCTTCTCTTCTTCTCTTGCAGGGACATAGACATCAATGCCTTTTTCTCTTTTGATGTTTCCTATCTCGCGGCATGTCGCTATTCTCTTTTCGAACAGATCGAGGATCTCGTTATCTATCTCATCTAGATTATTTCTGAGTTCGTTTAAATCTGGTCTCTCGCTCATGACATTTCCTCCGTTACATTGATACAAGCATCATATCGTAAAGTGCAATAGCTGCCACTGCTTCGACAACAGGAACAGCGCGCGGCGCAACACACGGATCGTGTCTGCCTTCTATCTGGATTACCGTATTCTTATGTTTTTCGAGATCGACAGTCTCCTGAGCTTTGGAGATCGACGGGGTAGGCTTCATTGCCACGTCAAATACTATCGGCGCGATATCGCCCAGACTGATTCCGCCCTGGATTCCGCCGCTGTGATTTGTCTTCAGTGTCAGCCCGCCATCATCGTCAAAGACAAATGCATCATTATTCTCTGAGCCCTTGAGATCAGAACCCTCAAAACCGTTGCCGAACTCGACACCCTTAACAGCAGGGATCGCATAAAGGATCTGCGCGAGTTTGGCCTCTATGCCGTCAAAGAGTGGTCCGCCGATGCCTTCGGGATAACCGTATATAACGCACTCGATAACGCCGCCGACAGAATCTCCTTCTGATCTCGCCTGCTCGATCTTCTCCTTCATCAGTTCTCCCTTTGCATCATCAACAACCGGGAAATCCTTATTCTCAACTAAAGTAAGGTTATTCCTGAATCCCTCATCATTCACGCCGTGATCGAAATAAGAATCATCACTGACACCACCGACTCTCTTCAGGTGCGCGCTTATCTGTATACCGCGCTTATTGAGTTCCTGAAGCGCTATGGAACCCGCGATGCAGAGAGGCGCCGTCATGCGTCCGGAAAAGATACCGCCGCCGGACTTCGAAGCCTCATCACCATAAAGGAGCCTTGCGGCATAATCCGCATGTGAAGGCCTCGGGCAGTTCATAATCGAAGCATAATCTTTGGGCTTTGTATTCGTGTTTATTATGTATCCGTGGAGCATTGTTCCGTTGCGCTCAAAAATAACTTCATCAGCTTCTTTTCTTGGAGTAGACCAAGCATTCTTTCCGGGTGCGCGTCTTGCCATGAAAGCAGCCGTCTTCGCGGCATCCGGAATAACGTCTTCAGGCAGTCCGCTGATATAGACGCCGATCGCCTCGCTGTGGGACTCGCCGTAGATCATTATGTCCAGGGCATCTCCCTGATATGTACTGCTCGAATTCATACGGTCATCTCCTTTAATACGACTTTCCTGAATTCAGGAAAGGATTTATCGAGGCAATCGATATCATCAAGTTCGATCTCTTTGCCCGTGGCCGCAGCGCATAAGACCGCTGCCATGGCCATTCTGTGATCGCCCGACGAAGTCAGCACGATCTTGTCAGGGATCTTATTCTTATCTATATATTCTATCGTAATAGTGTCCTCTTCGAGCGTTACATTTCCGCCTAATTCAGATAACATTTGCGTGATAGCCGCCGCCCTGTCAGACTCCTTTATCCTAAGCCTCTTTATTCCTTTGAGAACTGTCTTCTCAGCCCTGAACGCGCCGACCACAGCCATATAGGGAACAATGTCGGGAATATCGCTGCAGTCGATCTCAAGAAGCTTTCTGACAGGATTGATCATGCTGTCCTGCACGAAAACAGTATCGCCCTCAACGAGGAATGTTACTCCCGCAAGTTTCAGGAAATGCATTATCTCACGGTCTCCCTGAACGGAATCCATGAGAAGGCCCGAAACCTTAGCCGACCCGTTCCGCATAAGGCTTCCCAGGCATATCAGGAATGCTCCGTTACTCCAGTCTCCTTCAACTTCAAAATCTCCTGAAGGAACTGTACCGGCCTTCCTGGCGGGAACCTTAAAAGTATCGCCCTCTCTTACAATATTTATGCCGTACTTAGCGAGCGCAGCCATAGTAAGTTCTATGTAATGGACCGAAGCGATTCCGCCTTTAACTTCAATCGTTGAATCATTATCAAATGTCGCGAGCGCCATAAGGAGCCCCGAAATATATTGTGATGAAACACTGCCGTCGATAACATATCGACCTGCATCTATGTTTCCCGTAACCGTTATCTCATTTGCTTCAGGATCTTTCCTGATCGCTACACCAAAAGGCTTAAGACACTCCTCCAGTTCTGCGACTGGTCTTTCGATCAGTCTTCCGCGCGTCTTAAAGATAAGTCTTTCCGTATCAGAAGATCTTATTGCGAGAGCTACGGGGATCATGAACCTTAATGTTGAGCCACTCTCATTGCAGTTAAGGATCAGCTCTTTGGAATTGTTCCCGAGCGCGCGCAGACAGGCTTTTGTAGCCCTGATATCGTCATTATCATCATCCGAATCATTGAGATATTCTCCGCGTGCACCGAGAATATAGTTAACAATAAGTTCCCTGTGATATACGGACTTTGAAGGCGGCGCCTTGATATCCAGACTAAGATTTCTGCAAGTGATCCTCATACTGACAAAAACCTCAGGAATTCCTCAGCCGTCATCTTTCTGATCTGAGCTTCGCCGATCTTATTCACGACTATAACCGATAATGTGTCGCCTCTTTTTTTCTTGTCATTCATCGCGCCTGCGACTATCTGTTCAGGCGTTATCTCATCTTCCGCCGGAAGCTTATAGAGCTTAAGAAGTTCCTTCATCTTCCCTGCTTCTTCTGCATCGAGCGTGCCTTCTCTGACGCAAGCATCGATAATTATCCCCATACCTTTTGCGACACACATTCCGTGAGGCTTCGTAAAACCGCTGTCGCGCTCGATCACATGGCCGACGGTATGGCCGAAGTTAAGGATCTGACGGCGCGCGTTATCGTTCTCATCTTCGCTTACGATCTTGGCTTTGTCAGCCACATTTGATGCGACAATATCCTCCAAAAGATCTTCGTCATCTCTTATATTGCCGCCGGCTTTTTCGAGCTTATCGAAAAGCTCCTTATCCATAATGAATGCATGCTTGGTGACTTCTCCCATGCCTTCCGTAAACACTTCTTCAGGGAGCGTCTTAAGGAATGAGATATCCTCTATTACCAGCGACGGCTGCCAGAATGCGCCGACCTGGTTCTTTCCCATCGGAATATCGATACCTGTCTTGCCGCCGACCGATGCGTCGACCATGGCAAGGAGCGAAGTCGGGATCTGGATTACCTTTATCCCGCGAAGGAATGTCGAAGCCGCAAAGCCGGCCATATCAGTCGTTACGCCTCCGCCAAGTCCGGCAACGAAATCAGTTCTGGTAAATCCGGCTTCAGCCATCTTATTCCACATGCCGGCAATTGCTTCAATGCCTTTAGATCTCTCACCGGCTTCGAAAACATAAGTTATTACTTCAAGTCCCGCGCCCTCGAGCTCGGCTTTAACCTTATCGAGATAGAGCGGCGCGACATTTGTTTCAGACACGATCAGGACTTTAAGCGCTCCGGGGCAAAGTTTTTTCGCCTCATCACCGAGCGATGTGACTGCATCTTTTCCTATAAGGACATCATATTCTTTGGAAGCGGCGTGAACGCGGATCGTCCTCATATGCCGTCTACCTCCTCTTTGATCCTTCTGCCTTCATCGAGCAGGTCGCGGAGTCCGTCGAAATCATCTTCAACCAGAGCTTTTCTGTACTTGGAAAGCTCTTCCTGCAGGTGGTCGATCTCGAAGATAAGATTATCTTTATTCTCAAGAAAGAGCTGCGTCCACATTGTGGGATTGAGCCATGCTACTCTGGTCATGTCCTTGTATGAACCTGCAGAAAAGCCTTTATGATTCCTAGCCGAAGGACTCTTGATATAAGCATTCGATACGAGATGCGCCATCTGCGAAGTGAACGCGATCATCTTGTCGTGCTCATCAGCATGTGCAAGATGGAAGCTTCCGAATCCGCAGGGTTCGAGCAGGCCCTTAACTCTGTCGAGCAGGAACATATCATCGAATCTCGGCGGCACTACGACCATCGGTGCGCCCTTGTACATATCACCTCTGGCATGCGTCATGCCGGAGAATTTCGTGCCTGCCATAGGGTGACATCCGACAAACAGGAAACCCGTCTCTTCTGCGATCTTAAAACCCTGTTCGCATACCAGTCTCTTGGTTCCGCAGGCGTCTATGACCATGCCCTCTTTATTGAAGTGTTCCTTATGTTCCTTCATCCAGTTGATCGTAGCCTCAGGATAGAGTGAGAGGATAACCAGATCACATTTTCCAAGATTCTCATCGGTCAGTTCATCGTCAATGATGCCCTGCATCTTAGCCATCTGGGAAATGCTCTTTGTACGGTTCCAACCATAGACCGTTGAGTCTGAATTCTCCTTGTAAGCCTTTGCAAACGAGGCGCCTATAAGACCTAATCCGACTACGCCGACTGTTATATTCATCTTAACTGTACTTCCTTTTCGATCAAATATAAAAAGACGCTGAAAAATTCAGCGTCATTGTTTTACAGGATGCTTCTTGCCTTGCCGATAGCTTCCATAACCTCAGTGAACTGCGCAGGAGTGAGCTGCTGGGCTGCATCTGAGAGGGCCTTCTCGGGATTGCAGTGCACTTCGATCTCGAGAGCGTCCGCACCAGAAACGACTGCTGCCATAGACATCGGTTTGATGAGATTTGACTTACCGGTCGCATGCGAAGGATCGCCTACGACAGGAAGGTGTGTGATCTGCTTCAGAACAGAGATGGCGCTTACGTCAAAAGTATTTCTCGTATATGTCTCGTAAGTCCTGATTCCTCTCTCGCACAGGATTACGTTGGGATTTCCTTCGCTCATGATGTACTCTGCGCTCATGAGAAGTTCCTTTATGGTAGCCGAAAGACCGCGCTTCAAAAGGACCGGCTTACCCGTTTTTCCGAGCGCCTTAAGAAGGTCGAAATTCTGCATGTTGCGCGCGCCGACCTGAAGGAAATCCACCTCTTCGAAGACCGGGATCTGCTCAGGGCTCATGATCTCGGAACAGATGGGTAATCCTGTCTCTTTCTTTGCCTCAAGGAGAAGTCTTATACCTTCTTCGTGAAGTCCCTGGAAATCGTAAGGAGATGTTCTCGGCTTGAAAGCACCGCCTCTTAAGATCGTTGCGCCACATGCCTTTACAGCTCTTGCAGCGTTCATGATCTGCTCTTCACTCTCTACAGAACAAGGACCTGCAATAACTGCAAAATTACCTCCGCCGATCTTAACTCCGCCGATATCGATAACCGTATCTTCCGGATGGAATTTACGATTTGCCTTCTTGAACGTCTCCGATACTCTCGTTACCTTCTCGATGATATCGAGACCGCTCAGCATATCGATATCAACAGTCGACGTGTCACCGATAAGTCCCAGGACCGTACAATACTCACCCTTGGATTCGTTGACCTTAAGGCCCTTGTCTTCAAACCAGGCTATGAGGCTTGATATCTGTTCTCTTGTCGCCATGTTCTTCAATACTGCAATCATGTTCTTGTCTCCTTTGTACGGTTTAGATAACCCTTTATTCTGACCGGTCTGAATAAAAAACGCTGCCGGGCTTTTGCGTACCCCTGCAGCGTTATTAAAATCAAATCATTTGGTTCTTTCTATGCGCTGGCAAAAGTCGCTTTAGTTCGTCTCCCTAAAGTAGTAATAGTAGCTATACGCATAAAAGAAAACCGCAGTCTTCATAAGGATTCTCCTTAAATCAAAACTGCGGTTATTAAATCACACCTTCCAGCATATTGCAATAACTAATACCATTCAAATAGGTTTTATGCGAAATCTTCCAGTCCCGTCTTCTCGTGTATCAGTTCGACGACACTGTCAGGTTCGATATTAAGAGCAACTGCTATCTCGTTATTCATTCTGTTCCTTGCATCGATCAGGGCACGCTCATCCTGCGCATTCAGATGTTTGCCTTCCTTGGCGAGCTTCTCGGCATGTCTGTTTATCAGGTAGATGAGGCCGACGATATCCTCACGGCTGCCGTTGACGATGATGTCCGTGAAAGTAGCCTTGCGCTCATTACGGTCCTCGATCCAGCTGCAGTTATCGATCGGGAGCTTATCTATCAGAGCGATAGCTTCCTTCTTCGAAGCGACAGGTCTGATCCTGCTGACCTGGGCCTCGTTATTGAGAGGCACGTAAACGTACTGGGACCTTGTTACAAAGAGGGGCTTAAGAACATAGTATTTCTGAGGTTTCTCTTTGAAAAAACTGATGTCTTTTATGTCGTCTATCTGGCATACGCCGCTGCCGGCATAAACAATATTGTCGCCAATCTTAAAGCCCATACGAACCTGCCTTTCTTAGATTTTCTAAAAAATATTTATAAAATTATGAAAAAACTATTTGTAAAAATCAATTTATGGTATATACTAACAGTTTTTATTTTATCACGGATAATTCAAGAGTTGGGTGGACATTTTCTACAAAAATCGCTCTATTTCGGGGACTTTGTTTGACTTTATCCTGCTTTTCCCGCTCAAAAATATAGCCTGCGGACCCTTTTTCCGGTTCTGTCGCAGGCTGTGACAATCTGTCAAATGATTTTCCTTTAGTCTTTGCTGCCTTTATTGCATGCCTCTTTGATCCTGTCGATCACGATCTCCAGCGCCTTTATGCGCGCATATTTCTTATCAACGGACTCCAGGATGTACCATGGCGCGAACTCAGTCGATGTCTTTTTTATCATCTCGTCGATCGCGGTTTCGTACTGATCCCATTTCTCACGGTTGCGCCAGTCCTCATCGGTGATCTTCCACTGCTTCTCGGGATTTGCCTGACGCTCTTTGAAACGTTTAAGTTGTGTCTTCTTGTCGATCTGGACCCAGAACTTGATCACGACTGCGCCCCAGTCCGTTAGTTCTTTCTCGAACTCATTGATCTCGTTATATGCTCTCTGCCAGTCATTCTCGCTGCAGAATCCCTCGATACGCTCGACCATGACCCTTCCGTACCATGTGCGGTCAAAGATCGCGACATGCCCGGTCCTCGGAAGCCTCGTCCAGAATCTCCAGAGAAAATGTCTGGCCTTCTCATGCGGCTCGGGGCTCGCTATCGGAAGCACCTCATATCCTCTCGGATCGAGCGCGCCCGTAATGCGCTTTATGTTTCCGCCCTTGCCCGCAGCATCCCATCCTTCGTAGGCAATGATAACCGGGATCTTTTTTCTGTAAAGCTTATTATGCAGATCCCTTAATTCGTCCTGCAGCTCATCGAGCCTCTTCTCATATTCCTCATCCGTAAGCGTCTTATCCTTAAGATCCACGTCCTTAAGCATAGGCGTCTTCTTCAGCGGGAAAGTATTCTGCAGGATCGGGGCAGCCAGACTCTTATTCTTCAGCGCCGTCTCGATGCCCTGATTCAGGAACTCCAGCACCTGAAGCTCTGCATATTTTTTATCCTTACTGTCGATGATGTACCAGGGAGCCGTCGGATTATTGGTGTCCTTCAGATATTTGTCATACACTTCGATGCAGTCATCGTAGTGCTTGTTCTCATACAGGTCGCCCTTATCTACACGCCATTTCGTATCCTTATCGTCCAGAAGTTTTTCGAGCCTCTCCTTCTGTTCTTTTTTCCCGATCTGGAAAAAGAACTTCATCACAAGATACCCGTTATCGACCAGAGACCTTTCCGTCCTGTTGATCGACTCGATCCTCTCCTCATATTCCTCGTCACTTAAGAGGTCTTCCATCCTCTCGTCAGTGATCTCCTCCATCCAGAAGGTATCGTAGAACGAGAACTTTCCCTTTTCAGGTATCTCCTTCATGTACCTGTACAGGAACGGATATCTCAGATCCTCTTTCGTCGGCTTCGGGAATGTCTTGACCCTGAAAAATCTCGGATCGATATTCTTAATGATCTTACCGAGCACACTTCCTTTGCCCGCAGCGCCCCAGCCTTCAAAAACGACCATTACGGGAAGCCCTGCTTCCTTTATCTTCATCTGCGCCGCAAAGAGCTTGCTTCTCTCTTCTTCCAGCCTTTTCGCGAACTCTTCCTCATCAGGCTTTTCCGCCTTCACAAAATCCTTAAGCATATGGAACCTCCGTCTCTATCGTATATCCTTATTTCGCGGGGCATCACTTGCCACCCCGCCCAGCCGTTTTCTCAATTAAACTTTATTCTTTTATTATGAGAACTCACAGGCGGTTTGGTAAGTCGGGATTTGCATACTTTTCGCAGAGCCTGATTGTGCATTTAACATAGGTTATAAATAATCAAATAAAAGGCATGCGTTATGCCTTGTCGATTTTGTCGTATTTTGTATGATCATTCCTGTGCCCGCCGCCTCTATAATCTGTGCATGAACATCACTACGCAATACATTCCGAGAGAATATCTCGCACTTAAGATCAATTACTGCAGACAGCAGCTTGAACGGCTGCCAGAAGTTACACGGACAAAAAGACGTGTAAGAGGTGCCATCAGGGATGTTTATGTTGTAAATGACCACCCGTACTCGCTCGAAAGCAAAACCGGCAAACACCTGCTTCAGACTGAACAGCAGCGCGAAGAGATCCGGTGTAAGCTCTCAGATCTGGAAGGCCGTTGGTACAGCAGTTTCCGCGGAGAACCGCCGGCAGATATTAAGCCCGTGCCTGTACGAAGGAGATATCTGAATCCGGCTGAAGAATCAGTATTCATCGGCAGGAAGTTTTTCGACAGCCTTAAACACGACTCAAATATCTATTATCCCGAACACAAAACTGTCTACTATAATGACACGCTTTACAGATCGGCTGCCGAGGCGAATATAGCAAGATTCTATACGGAAAACGGCATTCCTTTTAAATACGAGCCTGAAATATGGCTTCTGGGAATGAAAAATGCAATATACCCGGATTTCGTAATCCTTATTGAAGAGCTCGACCTGTGTAAATTCCACGAACATTTCGGACTAAAGAATTCTGCCGATTACAGCCGCAAGACTTCGACGACTTACAATAATTATTCGGGTGCAGGTCTTCTCCCCGAATTGGATGTTTACTACACCTATGATGTGGATAACATGCCTTTCGACACAAGAAGCCTTGCCACCAAGTTGAATTCCGCTGTCTATGACTCCTTGTTAGGCGTGAATATTCCTCTCTCTGATAGTGTCTAGGATTTTGTCTAGGATATACGTCTCTAAATCCTTTCGAAAATGTTGATTTTTCGCGATTTCCAGGATTATCACCAGGAAAAGCAGTTCAAAATCCTAGACATTTTCCTAGACGCATTTTGAAGCCCTAAAATCCCCACCCTCACGCACCCATAAAAAAAGGGGCAATTGCCCCTCAACATCTCTAAGTTAAATAAGGTCCCTGCACCGGAAGCTCAGCTGGCTCTTATCTCTTCGAGTAACGTCTCGAAATCGACTCTGTCGAGTTCCGCCTCTTCCTTAAGCTCAGCAATGCTGAGATCGGGGCGGGTGGTGATGGCCTTCTCTCTTCCTGCTTTTTGGTCGTATGAACTATCCTTCATAACAGAAACACCCTCGTTAAGTTATTGTCCGTATTTTACTACTAGTTTTAAAATTTCCATGAGGAATTTTTCAAATGTCACACAATAATAATCTGCCGCCCGGGAGACCGGCAGGAACGCCCCATGAAGGACCTGACAGAAGAACATAAAAAAGCTCCCGCAGGAAGATCCCACGGGAGCTTTCTTTTTTAACACCCTGATCCTTAAGCTTTTATGCCCTTGCAATCATTTACATACTGTCTGATAGGTCCGATATCTGTATATTTCTTAACGCCGTCGCCGTCAGGGATAACGAGGACAGGAACGTTAACGATCTCGAACTGCTTTGCGAGCTCTGCGTCATCATCAGCGTAGATAAGTTCATAATCGAATCTCTGCTCGTCGAACATAGCCTTGACTGCCTTGCACTTGGCACATGTGTGTGTCGTAAAGAGCATGGGCTTTGTTACCTGGGCTGCTCCGTCTGTGGGAAGGAGGTCAGGAAGATCCCTGTCTTCTGACTTGCTGATCGTAACGGTAGCCGTTCTGGGCTTCAGTGTGGAGTTGCAGATGTCATAAGTCTTTCTGTCCTTGAACTCCTGGAGCTTACCGTCGTTCCAGTTCTTGACCGGACGGTAATAACCTGTGATACGGCTGTATGTCTCTGTCGGGCCGCCGCACATAGGGCATGCCTTTACTTCGCCGGGGAGATATCCGTGAGCGGAGCAGATGGAATATGTAGGAGACATCGTGTAGTAAGGCAGTCTGTAGTTCTCGGCAATCTTCCTTACAAGGGAAGCTGCAGCCTTCCAGTCAGGAAGACGCTCGCCTAAGAAAGCGTGGAAAACAGTACCGGATGTGTAGAGCGTCTGGAGGTTATCCTGAACGTCGAGCGCATCGAAGATGTCTGCGGTGTAGCCGACAGGAAGGTGTGAACTGTTGGTGTAATAGAATACGCCGGAAGCATCATCTGCCGTAATGATGTCGGGGTACTTAGCCTTATCATGCTTAGCGAGACGGAAGGCTGTTGACTCGGCAGGTGTAGCCTCGAGGTTATAGAGATCGCCGTACTTCTCCTGGTATTCGGAGAGCTTCTCTCTCATATGGTTCAGAACGTCAGCTGCGAACTTCTGGGTCTCTTCGTGAGTAAGATCCTTTCTGAGCCATTTTGCGTTGAGACCTGCTTCATTCATGCCGACAAGACCGATCGTGGAGAAGTGGTTGTTGAATGTTCCGAGGTAGTGCTTTGTATAAGGATAGAGACCTTCCTCGAGGAGCTTAGTGATCGTGTTCCTCTTGATCTTAAGTGATCTTGCGGAAACATCCATAAGGTGGTCGAGTCTCTTGTAGAAGTCTGCCTCATCTGTCGCAAGGTAAGCGATACGGGGGATGTTGATAGTGACAACACCTACGGAGCCAGTGGACTCACCTGAACCGAAGAAACCGCCGGACTTCTTACGGAGTTCACGAAGGTCAAGACGCAGACGGCAGCACATTGAACGGACATCGGAAGGCTCCATATCGGAATTGATATAGTTGGAGAAATAAGGAATGCCGTACTTTGCAGCCATCTCGAAGAGAAGCTTGTTGTTCTCTGTCTCTGACCAGTCGAAATCTCTTGTGATGGAATATGTAGGAATAGGATACTGGAAACCGCGGCCGTTGGCATCGCCTTCGATCATGATCTCGATGAAAGCCTTGTTGACCATGTCCATCTCAGCCTTACAATCCTTGTACTTGAAGTCGACTTCCTTGCCGCCGACAATACAGTTCTGCTCAGCCAGGTCGTTCGGAACTGTCCAGTCGAGAGTGATGTTTGTGAACGGGCTCTGCGTACCCCATCTTGAAGGTGTGTTGACGCCGTAGATAAAGGACTGGATGTCCTGCTTGACCTGCTTGTAATTGAGGTTGTCTATCTTAACGAAAGGTGCGAGATATGTATCGAAAGAGGAGAAGGCCTGAGCGCCTGCCCACTCGTTCTGCATGATGCCGAGGAAGTTTACCATCTGGTTGCAGAGCGTGGAGAGGTGCTTTGCGGGAGCAGATGTGATCTTGCCTGTGATGCCGCCCAGACCTTCCTGGATGAGCTGCTTCAAAGACCAGCCTGCGCAGTAACCTGTGAGCATGGAGAGATCGTGAATATGGATATCGGCATTTCTGTGAGCGTCTGCGATCTCTTTGTCATAGATCTCAGAGAGCCAGTAGTTAGCCGTGATGGCGCCGGAGTTGGAGAGGATGAGACCGCCTACTGAATATGTGACTGTTGAGTTCTCTTTAACACGCCAGTCTTCGACCTTAACATAGCTGTCTACAAGATTCTTGTAGTTCAGGAGAGCTGAGTTCATGTTACGGATCTTTTCGCGCTGATTACGGTAAAGGATGTAAGCCTTAGCAACGTCCTCATATCCCATTCTCTGGAGTGTAGCCTCGACGCTGTCCTGGATAGACTCGACGTCAACCTTGCCGTCGACCGCTTTCTTCTCGCAATCGGATACAGCATTTAACGCGAGCATATCAATGATCTGATTGTTATACTCTCTCTTCTGTGCAACGAAAGCCTTCTCGATAGCTCCCGAAATCTTGCTTAAGTCGAAATCTACGACCTTGCCGTCTCTCTTGATGATCTGAAACATGTTCCTCTCCTTAACTCTCTCCGCGTATCTTTGCCTGCGGTATTATTTTTTTCGCATTTTCCAAAGCTTTTTCAAGTTCTTCGCGCGGCAGCTCACTTAAGCCTTCCCCGTTTAAGAGTTCTCCGGGATTGACGAAATTCTGGAGGAAGTAATTCTCAGATCCTTCCACCTGCTTCGCAATCTGCCCGAAATCTTCGGCTCTGTGCAGAGGCGCTACCACTGTGGTACGGAACTCGTGAGCCACTCCGCTGTCCTGTATCACCCTGATGCTCCTCTTTATGAGTGAGACATCGAAGTTTTTGATACCGACAGTCTCCGCATACCTGTCAAAGGTATTCTTCAGGTCCATCGCCACATAATCGACGTTGCCTTCGGACAGGATCTTCTCCAGTCTGTCCGGGAACGTGCCGTTGGTATCAAGCTTTACCTTGTATCCCATCGACTTTATCTTCGCGATAAACTCACCGATGTCAGCATGCAGAAGCGGTTCGCCGCCCGTGATCGCGACTCCGTCGAGTATCCCCTGGCGCTTTTTGAGAAATGCGAAGAACTCATCCTCGCTTATTCTCATATCTTCCGGAGGGTTATTCACCAAAGCCGGATTGTGGCAGAAGGGGCATCTCAGATTGCAGCCGACGGTAAATACCGTACAGGCCACAGTCCCGGGGAAGTCCAAAAGAGTCAACTTCTGAAGTCCGCCGATGATCATGCCCCAATACCTCGCTCTTGAATTGAAAATAGGTGCGAATACGTTCCGTTTCACTCGAAACGCTCTTAAAGATTACCTATATGTTGTGGTTGTGTCAACTGCAAAACCCAATATATTGTGCCTGTAACACGATTGTAATAAAAGCAGAAAAACTTGACAAACAATAGGGTTTCAAGACTTTTTTATCTATTTTCGTACTCGCGTGGGCGTAAAAATGTAATATTTCTTTTTCGAAAACTGTCCCTTAAACAGGAACAAGATACCATGTCATTTCAGGATGCTCTGAGATAAACTCACGATACTCAGAATCATCAAATGAAGAAGAATAATCTATAAATTCCCCTACGCTGATCCCGTTATCCGGATCCATGGCCAAAGCCCCGGACAAGCCCCGGCATATCGAATATGTACCGTTGCGGTTCTTAAGGATGACAAAGACCTGGTTCTCATCATAAGTACACCAGTCAGCCTTGACCCTTCCGCGGACATTCGTCAGGTAAATCTCCTCATCAACGCCTTCGACATCTACTTTCATTCTGTATTTCCCGGCATATCTGACAAGCTCGATCTCAATTCCGTCACCTTCATATCCTTCAGCTGCCGGCTTGAGATAATATCTTCCTTCGGCAACAGCATCTCTCGAATACGGAAGCGTCTCACTGAAATATGTCTTGTATTCATTTCGGCCGTCAGCAAGGATCTGTCTTATGGTTCCGATACCCGCAGCCGCCAGAAGGAATGCGGCAGCTCCGGAAATAAAGAGAATCAGTGCTGAAGCGCTGACCTGTATCCTGGCCTTCATCAACTCTTTAGGGTTAACAGATGCGAGCTTTTTAACAAGTACGGTCATGCCCGCTACGCCTAAAGGTATCATGCATACGACATAAGGCATAGCATATGAAGGAGCCGCCTCCCATATCAGATGGAAAAAGAATCCGCCGATAACAGTTGTGATCAGGAACAAAGCAGGTGTTCCGGTCTTCCTCCGCATTTCCTTTACGGAGAACACACCGCATCCGGCAAACACCAGGATCTGGAACACCTTAAGAAATGAAGCAATCACTCTGATGACCTTCGGACTTGAAGCAAACCACAACAAAGGAGATGCATTGTCATCCAGGTATACATTCCTGCTTGAGAATTCAAAGGTATTATATGTAGGATCAGACCACTGGACCATAACCTTTCTTATATAGAACCCGATCGCCTGATTAGGTTCTGAAAGGAACTCGTTGAGCCTGACGGCTATTTCATTTTTCGCGAGTTCTGACTGGGCATTTACATCAAAACCGGTCTCATAATATGTTGCGTCATTATAGCCGTTAAATGTTCCCGCATTCTCCTGCATACCCATTGCGATCCAGGAATACTTGGATGCGCCTGAGGATACAGTGCCGCCCAGGACCGCGCCGACTGCGAGCTTAATGCCTGTGTTTAATAGCAGCATCGCCGCGATAACAGCTAACGGAATATACAACTCCTTATATCTGCGCTGCCTTAAGAGTTCCGCGGTAAGACATATTAAGATCGCGATCGCAAAGATCAGATAATTGTTCTTGAACACATAAGCGGCAGCCGTAAAAGCTATAACGGACACAACATTCCTGACGGTGCTCTTTCCGGCGGTAATATCAGAAGCGTTCTTCACGGCTTTTACCGCGAAGAACAGTCCCGGGACATCGCCATAGATAAAGGTGGACTTCAGCTGAAACGGAATGAATAACAGGCCGCAGATCATCACCAGGATCTGAGACTTGCGGGACATTCCGAACTTTCCTCCGATCTCTGCGAGATCAGAATAGATAAAAGGCACCATGAAAGAAAAGATCAGCATGATCACCGCGTTATTGTAATGACCGGTAATAAAACTCAAAAGATATATTGCGAAGACAATGCCCACGTTGTTCGGGTAGACGCCGAGATGTCTCGGTGGAGTCAGGACTTCCGTAACGTCCCACGAAAGGCCGTAAGCAGAATACTGAACGCTGTACTGATCCACTCTCTGCCGCATTCCGAAAACAACTGCCGATAAGATAAGACACTCAATAAATACAGCTGTCTTAAGGGCAGTCATTAAGCGCCTGTAAGTTCTCTCATCGTCAAGTTTGGAGATAGATCCGTTGAACTTTTGCGACCGGACCAGATACACTCCGGCGGTCACAACCAAAGCTGAAGCGATCAGCAGGATAAGAACAGGATTCAGGAATAAAACCCTGTTGGTTCCGATATCCGAGATCACCCTGAACGTGCCTGCAAAACTGACAATAAACAGATAAAAGCAGACAGCAAAACATAATACTGTTATCACAGCTTTGAAGAAGGAATATATTCTGTTTTGCTTAACTGAAGAGCCCATAAAAAAATAATAAAATAATTAAATACTCATTTCAATTCGGGTCTCAGTCAGGATTTTTTCTTTTCGATCCTGTTGAACTGGGGTCTTACTTCGACTTCAGTCACGACAGCACCTTCACGCATGTTGATTATATCCCTGACGCATTCGGCAGTATCCTCGGGAGTAAGAAAGCATCCGTCCTCTTCTGACGGCTTGAAATCCGCATTTCTGTATAGCTTTGTTCCTGCTGTCAGATCGGGACAGACCGTAATGACCCTGACACCCGATTTGCGGACCTCTTCATAGAGACTTCTGCCGTAACTCCGAAGTCCGGCCTTCAGCGCGCCGTATGCCGCGCCGTGGGTGTTGATCCGCGTTGAAGTAACCGACGCGATGTTTATGATCATGCCTTTGGAATCCTTCAGCTTTGGAAGCAGCGCGGATGTCAGTATCATAGGTGCTTCCAGATCGACCCTGCACATCTCCTGGATCTGCGCCGGTGTGTTGAATTCCGCAAGGCCGTAATATGCACTGCCAGCCGCGTTGATCAGGATGTCAACCTGCTTTATCGCTGATATCTTCTCCAAAAGAATATCAGTGTCCCTTAGATCCAGAGACATTCTCTTCTCAAAGAATTTACAACCGTCCGGAAAGATCCTGCCAATACCGTAAACCCTGTATCCTTCACTGTCGAGCATCTTTGCTATAGCAAGTCCTATTCCCGAAGATGCTCCCGTTACGACCGCATTCTTTAATTCCATGTGAAGATCTTCTCCCTTCCGATATGTTTTTCGAGCAATCCTATGACATGCTCCTGCATCGCACGGTCCGTCTCCGGATCATATTGCGCGACACCATCCTGAATAACATAAGGATACCATGCGACCGCGGAATCAGGATAAGCCTTCCTCATCTTATTCAGATAATCTGCGGATATCCTGAACGTGCCGACGCTTACGTCAGTAAGTCTTTCAAGATCGATAACGTCTGAAACTTCATCAACCAGTTCCTTATATGCAGTTTCATGATCCGGAAACTTTATTATCGGGTCGAAACAAAGCCTCACTTTAGCTCCGTTATCAAGAGCCTTGGCAGCAGCCCTGATCCGTGTAGAAACAGAAGCAGTTGATCTTTCATATCGTGACACCGCCTCTTCCGGTGACAACGTAAACGCATAGATGACGTTCGATATGTCATCAGTGATCTCAGGCGCAGCCTTGGTCCTGAGCTCTACAATGAGGTCAGGATGAGCCTTCGCCATTTCTTTCCAGAAATCAGCATGTCCCGTCAGACCGTTCATTGCGATCAGATCGGTATCGTAAGACGCGCACACATACATCGGTCCGTCCTTAAGTTTCTCCTCAACATCCGCGCGGTAATCATCGAGATTCACGAACACCACCATGTCAGACGACGGGTACATTCCCTTCAGGTAGCAGTACTCGCAATCGAACGGACAGTTCATCATCGAACTCGCGTAATAGAAATTCTTATTTCCGAACGACTGGCATACCGGCGCTCCCCTGAAGATTCTGTTGCCGTCACGGACGGCAATGATCAGCGCCTGATGTTTCTTCTGGAGAGCGGCATTCTGTCTTTTGCGGTCAAACACATCCTTATAGTGCCTGATCTTTATAACCTCCGCATCGGGAAGCCTGTTCAGGATCTCTCCGGTCAGAGGGTAGCTTAAGGCTCTCTCCTCAACGTAGATATGCGTAAATCTCATCGAGAACCTCCCTGCTCTTTTTCTTGTCTGCAACCGGGATACTTCCCTCGTTTTCCATTTCCGACAGCAGTCTCAAAAGTTCATCCTGTCTGCCCGAGACAACACAGTAATGCTCCAGATCTTTTAATTCATTCCGCATATACTGGGTAAGACGGAGCTTTTCTTTCATATCCTCAGGAATGAATTCATATTCCGCGGAGGACTCATTTCCGGTAAGAAGTGATGCGATCTTACCGATCTCATCTGAGTGCGCCCTTATCAGTTGTGATACTTCGTTAGCGGTCGGGAAATCATCGCCGCTGTCGGAAACCACTTTATAGATCGCAAGATTTGAAGGCGGAATGATCTTCAGAACAGCGTCACAGATCAGGGCAGATTCCATATCGTAGAGCATACCCTCTTCTACCGAAGTCACGACCTCTTCAGAATATGTGAGGCTCATCTCTTTCGTGCCGGATTCAAAAAGGATATCCGGATAAAAGCGGCGTCCGGTCACGGAAGATATGACCTGATTGATCAGATAGCCCTCTCCCTTAACGGTGCCCGCGCATACTCCGACATTGAGCACATGATCATCAGGCTTAAGATCCAGCTGCGAGATGCGTTGGATGACGCGATCTCCGACACCCGTGACAATGACTTCACCGGGCAGGCCGGTAAGTGCGGAAGCCTCGCATTTCAGAGCGCAAAGGATATAGAGCACGTGACACCCCTTCATTCTTTTTGATAATTATATTATAAAGTGTTAATATTAGTCGTCTTGATGACAACGGAGGTTACTTATGGACAGATTACTTACAGGCCTTCAGCCCAGCGGCTCGCTCACTATCGGCAATTATGCGGGAGGCATCTCGCAGATCGTTAACTATCAAAAGGATTACGAGACATTCCTTTTTGTTCCTGATATGCATGCCATTACGGTTCCCCAGGATCCTGATGCGCTTCACAGGAATATTATTAACGCTATAGCAATGTACATCGCATGCGGAGTCGATCCCGATCTTCCCAACATGCACATCTACATTCAATCCGAGAATCTCTATCACGCAAATCTGTCCTGGATCTTCGAATGCCACACACCTCACGGCGACCTTACAAGAATGCATCAGTTCAAGGCTAAGTCAGCGCTTCACGAAGCTTTCACCGAAGGCCTCGTAACCTATCCTGACTTAATGGCAGCTGACATCCTTCTTTATGATCCGAAATATGTTCCTACCGGCATAGACCAGAAACAGCATGTGGAGCTCGCAAGAAATCTCGCCATCAGGTTCAACAACCGTTACGGCGAACTCTTTAAGATCCCGGAGCCTCTTATCCCTACGATCGGTGCAAAGATCCGCGATCTTCAGAATCCCGCACAGAAGATGAGTAAGTCCACGGATAACCCGAAGGCTTCCGTCTTCCTTTCAGATCCCGAGAAAACGATCCGCAAAAAGATCATGTCTGCAGTCACAGACTCAGACGGCATCATCAAGTTCGACGAGGATGAGAAGCCCGGCGTATCCAATCTTCTTACCATCTTCTCTGTTTTCACAGGCTGCACGATCGAAGATGCAGTCGCCAAGTTCGAAGGCGGCGGATACGGAGATCTTAAAAAAGCTGTCGCAGAAGCTGTCGTCTGCAAGGTCGTACCGTTCCAGGATAAATACAACGAAGTAATGAACAGCGGCATCATAAACGACATACTCGATGCCGGACGCGACTACACCAACGAGATCGCAAGAGAAAAGTACGAGCTTGTACGCCGTGCAGTAGGATTCGGAAGAGTCTGAGCTTTATAATCAAATTAATAACAAAGGGCTGTATCAGATCTGATACAGCTCTTTTTATTTCAGCGTGATGTTGGTGAGATCTTCGGGAAGATCCATGGCAGGCTCGGCTGCCAGACGGTGGACGGCACCCGGATAAGAATCCTCAAATGAAAGTACTTCCAAAGAAGAACCGCAAACTGTGCAGGCCGACTGGGTATCCTTGGCAGGCGCACCGCAGTTCGGACAGGTGTTGTAGTACCACTTTTTGCCGAGCTGTCCCGCAATATAATCTTCAGTTTCCTTCCTTTCTTCCACCGCTTCATTGTCTTTGACTATGCGTACTGCACACTTGTGAAGGATGTTATCCCTGACCCTGACGATAAAGAAGCAGGCTGCTCCGCATAAAAGGACCAGGATCGAAGGAAGATAGAACGTCAGCGCATCAATAAACGCAAACGCCTGATCGCTCATGATAGCCCTCTCAAAATAAGGGATTATCAACTCATAACAGAATATATGGGAAATAGTAAATGCGATAACAGCGCCGGCCCACACAAAAAGATTCATCCAGATAATGCCCGGAGTACGCTTCATGGTGTCATATACCTTCTCCGCGTTATCCGTTCCGAAATCACTGTCAAAAAAGGAGATCAGGTAGAGGTTCTTATTCTCCACAGCCCAGCTTCTTCCGTCACACAGGGCATCATCTGAAGGCTTTCCGTGCCGGACGTCTCCTGTGTATTTCGGGATCTTTCCTCTTCTGATGCTTCCTAACGCGGAAGTCCTTGCATAGTCCTTCATTCCCAGACCGAGCAGGACAAATCCTGCACAGAACAGGCACATGTTAATGACATTGATGCCAGTAAATGATGAAGCAAATATCTCAAAAGAGATCCATGAGATAACAAGAGTTCCTATTATTGCAACCGGAACGGCGGATGCGATCTTCCCGCCTGCACTGCCGGAGCCGTCGTAAGGAGCATCATAAAAATCACTGCCGCCGCTAACGTCAAAGAAACCGCCGCCACCGGAAAAATCTCCGCCGCCGGAATCGTGATAACTTCCGATATGGGTATCGCCGCCATGAAAATCGCCGGTTGACATGTCCCTACCCTGCTTTCAGATGATAAGACTAATTCTCATTCGGATAGACCAAACGCCTGTCGGTATCGAACCACTCGGCGATCAGTCTGAACATCTTTACTACAAATCTTCCCCTGTCGGTAATCGAATATGTTCCGTCAGGATTCTGTTCGATCGTGCCCGTTACGACCTGCTCGTCAAAACGCTTTTCGAACGCACCGTAATCTTCCACATACTTTTTCGTGAACACTTCGCTGACTGATTCTTCCGTAAACGTCTGGCCGGAATTCTCATCCATGTAACTGAGCATAAATACAGATACCGAACGCTCAACGGTTACGGGAACGATCGTCAGGAATACCATATTAACGCAGCAAAAGATAAAGAACATCAAGATAACGTCCCTTACAGTAACAAATCCCCAGAGCTTCCTTACAACTGCCATTATCACCGCAGAAATGACTCCGGTGATCAGGATAAATGCAACGCCCCTGTACATAAGGACTTCCATGTTCTTAAGGATGCCCGTATGGAATAAACCTATAAACAGCGCCGTACAAACTAAAAAGATCAGTATATAGATACCGGTCAGAGCAAGAACACTTCCCAATGTACTGTTGCCTTTACCGATCTTAGACAATTCAGGATACCCCGCTGTTTCTCTTGCGCTCTTCCTCAGCCAAAGCTCTTTCAGCCTCGAACATATCGGCTATATGAATCGTTCCGTCAGATTTGATCTGGATCGCGGTTCCGCAGAACTGGCAGAATCCGGTAGAGTTTCTTCTGATACGGTTGCCTGTCGAACCGCAGTTCGGGCACTCTACGGCAACGCTGGCACGTGCGATCTCATCCTCCAGCTGCGTCCTTCTGTATCTGTTGCTCTCTTCGATTGCCTTTTCACGTGAAGCTTCAGCCTGAAGACGAGCTTTCTCGGAAGCTGTCCTCGAACGCTCTATCTCCTGCTGCTTCAGGATATGATCGCTCACCCTGAAGCCTATCTTTATCAAATTGTTTAAACCTATCCCAAACATTAGAATTCCTCCTTGGAACCCAAGCTTATTCCAAAGGATATTTTACCATGTTTGCAAGCTCCCGCGCCAGTCTTGCCACGGGCAATCCGACAACGTTCGAGTAGTCTCCGTCTATCCCTTTTATGAGAAGAGCGCCCTTGTCCTGAATGCCGTATGCTCCGGCTTTATCGAAAGGCGATCTGCTGTCGCAATAATCCGAGATCAGTGCCATCTGATAGTCATCAAGCGCATTGAATTCCACACGTGTTTCTTCAGTAAAACACCTATTCTCATTCCCGGAGAAAAGCGCAACTCCGGTCGCCACGACATGGACTCTTCCTGACATCGATGAGAGCATCCTCACCGCGTCATCTCTGTTCTCCGGTTTGCCGTAGATCACATCATTCAGAATGACAGATGTATCCGCGCCGATGACTACTGAATTAGCTTTCTCGAAATCAGAAAGTGTGTCGAAAACGGCTTTCGCCTTTATCTCCGCCAGACGCTCACTGACCTTCAGCGGGGGTATGCCTTCCTTCTCCATCTGTATCTCGGCCGCACGTTCATCGATATCAGCAGTAATGATCTCAAAATCATCCGTGACCAAAGACAGCAATTCGCGCCTCCGGGGAGACGCGCTTGCTAAAACAATCTTCTTATATAATTTAACTGATTCCACTTTAATTCAACGTTTCTGATATCAGTCTCTTCCGGACTTCGGCGGGGGCGCGAAGATTCCGGGCGGAACTACAGGTCCCGTGGGAATTCCGAACTTATCGATCTCGTCTTCAAGTTCCGAAAGATCGGCCTCAGAGAAAGAACTGATTGCCGGCTCTCTGGAAAAAGCGGGTTCGGGTCTCGGTGCAGGTGTAGAGGATTCCGCGGGCTTAAATGCAGAATTGATGGGACCGCTTGCCGGAGCTGACTTCGGAGCAGAAGCAGGAGCCGCAGCCTGTGCCGGTTTAAAAGGACTCGGTTCAGAGGACTGCGCGGGCTTGAACGGACCTGAAGGTGCTGCAGACTGTGCCGGCTGAGCAGCCTTAAAAGGACTCGGTTCTGACGATGTCGCAGGTTTGAAAGGATTATGCTCAGCCTGTGCCGACATAAATGCATAATTGATCGACTGTTTTGAACTGTCAGAGTGTAGTGTCTCTCCGCCGCCCAGCGTCTCTCCGCCTTCCAAAGCAGGATCACCGCCTAAGGATCCTCCGAGTGTAGATCCGCCTAAAGATCCGCCACCTAAAGAACCTCCGCCTAAAGATCCGCCGCCCAGCGTTGAACCGCCTAAAGAGCCTCCGCCGAATGATGATCCGCCTAATTTAGTTTCGTCGCCCAAAAACGGGCCGCTGCCCAATGTTGGTTCCTTTTTAGCAGCAGGAGAAGATGAAAGCGTAGCTGCAGGTTTCGTGAATCCGGAAGAAGGTGTTGCAGTTGCTCTCGGGAAACCTGTAGAAGCAGATCTTTCTGTCTTAGGTGTTTCAGCAGCCTTAGGTTCAGCAGCCTTAGGCTCAGCCGCCTTAGGAGCTACAGGTGCTGATGAAGGAGTAGCTGCCGCTCTCGGGAATCCTGAAGAAGGCGTTGCCGCTGCCCTCGGGAATCCTGATGAGGGCGTAGCTGCTGCTCTGGGGAAACCCGTGGAAGCGGGTCTTTCTGTCTTAGGTGCTTCAGCAGCCTTGGGTTCTGCAGGCTTAGGTTCAGCCGCCTTAGGAGCTGCGGGGGCAGATGAAGGAGTAGCTGCCGCTCTCGGGAAACCAGTTGAACCTGGTCTTCCTGTCCTGGGCCCCTCTTCAGCCTTCGGTGCTTCAGCAGCCTTAGATTCTGCAGGCTTAGGTTCTGCTGTCTTCGGAGCTGCGGGTGAAGATGAAGGTGTAGCTGCCGCTCTCGGGAAGCCTGATGAAGGCGTTGTTGCCGCTCTCGGGAAGCCTGATGAAGGTGTAGCTGCTGCTCTCGGGAAACCCGTAGAAGCAGGTCTTTCTGTCTTAGGTGCTTCGGCAGCCTTAGGTTCAGCTGCCTTAGGAGCTGCAGGTGCAGATGAAGGTGTAGCCGCTGCTCTCGGGAATCCTGATGAAGGTGCAGAAGATGACTTAGGAGCTCCTGCATCCGGAGTTAACGGCGGGATTATTGATTTTACGGGTTCACTCTTCGGAGCTGCCGAAGAGGTAACCGGCTTGTCGGGTTCAGACTTAAGAGGGACCTCAGCTTTGGTAAACTTTGTAGGAGTTCCTCCGAATCTGAAAGATGCCTCACTGTTAGATTTAGGTTCAGCCTTCGGTTCCGTTTCCGGATCCTTAAGAGTTGACTGAGGGATAATGGATTTGACTTCCTCTTCTTTACCGGAAGCTGCTGCCTTTGCTTCTGCTGCAGCTGCAGCAGGTCTTGCGAAAGCCGATCTTGCAGGTACCTGAGTAGTGGCACCGGACTTGGAAGTAACAGCCTGTGTCTGCTTAAGTCTTGCTTCCATCGCTTCTGCGGATGTCTTCTTATCCGACCTGCCCTGAGGCATATCGGAAGACTTTTTATCCTGCTTGGGCACAACGGCTGCCGCAGCCTGGATTCCGCCCTGCTGTGCGCCCTTGATAGTATCGTTAAGTGATTCCTTGAAGCTGATCGTTGTTTCAGGCAGGATGCCTTTGCTGTTGTCTTCGAAACGCGCGTCCGGATTCTCACTGAATAAGGTATAGGCCTCTCTCGGATTCTCCTTATGAGTAATCTTGTAATAGAAGTCAACGAGCTTAGCCAATGACTTGCTCATAACAAGCTTTGAAGCAGTCTTTACAGGCGCTTCGATACCCTGTATATCATTAACATCCTTAAAGAATTCATCGGATGTCTTATAATCGCCGCTGACTATGTAGCCGGCACCCGGTTCACCCTTGTCGGCAAGAGTAAGCATGGCATTTGCAACGTCTCTTACATCTACGAAAGCACGGCCGCCGCCCTTCGGAGGGATAGTTCCGTTGTTAAGATAACTGTTAAGGACTTTGTTGATCTCATAATCCTGGGAATAACCGGGACCGATGATGAAAGTAGGCAGTACCATAACCGCGTTAAGTCTGTTAAGAGCAACCTTCTCCATGACATAAGCGGCAGCTTCTGCTTTGGACTTTGCATATTCGCCTTCGACCTTGTTGCGGTCGAAATGGATCGTAATACTGTCACCTGACACTTCAGGATTCAATGCATAAGCAGAACTCAGATAAACAAGTTTGCCGACCTTGCGCTTGAGACACATGTCGACGATATTCTCGGCGCCGATGACATTGACTCTTCTCATCGTAAGATTGGTCGCATCGGTAAGCGATACATATTCGTCAGTATGGAAAAGGACTGCGGATCTGGGATCATCGAGTTCAAAGAATTCCCTCATCGAATCCTTGTCCGTGGAAATACCATAACAGATCTCAATATTAGGATTGTTTCTGTAGATCCTGGTATCAGAAAGCTCACTCATGAGTATCCTGACTTTTTCTCCCCTCTGGAGAAGCATACTGATTACCGTTTTTCCTAATGCGCCTTCGCCACCCGATACAAGATACTTAACCGCCATGTTTTCTCTCCTTGGCAAACTGGTTGCTGCTTATTGCAAGGTCTATTGTGTGCGTTATTTTCCTCACCCGGAAAATGCACCTCAGTGCATATAATCGGATTATAAAAATAGTTATGCTTATTTTACACTTTCAAATTCTCGAGTGCAAAAAAATATATGAAATGATGTTGACATTCGTGTTACGCAAGTATATTCTTATGTCACATTTCCGTCAGGAAATGCATACAATTGAATACCTCTAAAGGCTGTGACGAAGAAGGCCGCAGAGATTCGTTCAATACAGAGAAGTGCTGTTTGCTGAGAGGCACGTGACGATATTTGCACCAGGCTATCCCTTCTGAGCCGGCACCCCGAACAGAGTGATCCAAGTAGACAGTGCCCGTGATGCTGCGTTAATGCAAAGGAGTTGTTAGACTTCGTAAGTGGCAAACAGACGTGTTTGCAAGTTGAGTGGTACCGCGGATTTTTATTCGTCTCAATGTCCAAGTAGGATGTTGGGGCTTTTTTTTGCCCTGACAAAGACAGACAAGACAGATTGACAGAAAAGGAGAAAAGGTTATGTCAACAGCACAAAACAGCAACGTTGAGTTAAGACTCGCAGAAGTTGCAGACAGAGTTCACGGCTTAAGACTCGATATGGGTCTTTCACCTGAGGAAGTAGCTTCCAAGCTTGATATTTCGACAGAAGAATATCTTAAGTTTGAAGAAGGAACCCAGGACTTCAACTTCACGTTCATTTATAAGTTTGCCAATCTCGCGGGCGTTGAGATCTCAGATATCATGGAAGGTTCTTCCCCTTCCCTCAAGGAATATGCAGTAACAAGAAACGGTCAGGGCAGCCCGATCACTAGACGCACCGGATATAAGTACCAGCGTCTTGCTTCAAGATTCAAGAATAAGCTCTGCGAGCCTTTCCGTGTTGTAGTTCCTTATTCCGAGGAAGCTCTTAATCCTCCGTATCACCTCGTTTCACATAACTATCAGGAGATGAATATCGTCGTTAAGGGTACTCTCAAGGTAATCATCGGCGATTCCTCCGAGGTCCTTCACGAAGGCGATTCCATCTATTTCGACTCTACACAGCCCCACGGCGAGTTCGCACTTGGCGGCGAGGACTGCGTCTTCTATGCGATCATCCTCAACCCTGAAGCATGGGGCAAGGGTGAGAACTATACCACACCTTACAACTCGGAAGAGCTCCGCACCGATAACGTTACAAACGTTGATGCAGCCAATCTCGAGAACCCTGTCTATGCACGTTATCTCAACGGTGTTCTTGATGAGAACGGCACACTGGTAGATGTTGACGTAAACGTTCCCGAGTGCAAGAAGTTCTACTTCGCATTCGACTGTGTTGACGCTATCGCAGACAAGAACCCCAACAAGCTCGCTATGCTCTGGGTCGCTAAAGACTGCGTAACCGAGAAGAGATTCACATTTGCTGACATCAAGAAGTATTCCAACATGACAGCAAACTATTTCAAGTCTCTTGGCATCGGCAAGGGCGACAAAGTCGTTCTCGTACTTAAGAGACACTATCAGTTCTGGTTCGCCATGATGGGTCTCGAGAAGCTCGGTGCTGTTGCTATCCCTGCTACACACCTCCTCCGTGACCATGACTACGAATACCGCTTCAATGCCGCAGGCGTTAAGGCAGTCTTCTGTACTGCAGACGACGACGCAGCCGATGAAGCTGAGAAGGCAGCTAAATCCTGCGGAGTCGAGACACTCGTCCTCTGCAACGGTTCAAGACCCGGATGGCATGACTTCAATGAAGAGTTCAAGAACTGCTCTGATGTTTTCGAACGTCCCGCTGACTATGCATGCGGCTACGATCCGATGGTAATGTTCTTCACATCAGGAACATCAGGCTATCCTAAGATGGCTCTGCATTCTTACATGTATGCTATCGGCCACATCCCTACTGCTAAGTACTGGCAGAACGTAGACCCTAACGGTCTCCACTTCTCCATCTCCGATACAGGCTGGGGTAAGGCACTCTGGGGCAAGCTCTATGGTCAGTGGCTCTGCGAAGCTCCTGTCTTCACATTCGACTTCGACCGCTTCAAGGCTGAAGAGATCCTCCCGATGTTCAAGAAGTACAACATCACAACATTCTGCGCACCTCCGACTATGTTCAGGTTCTTCATCAAGGAAGACCTGTCAAAATACGACCTCTCTTCCCTCAAGTATGCGGTTACCGCAGGTGAGGCTCTGAACCCTGAGGTCTTCAACAAGTTTATGGAAGCTACGGGAATCAGACTCATGGAAGGCTTCGGCCAGACTGAGACCACTCTCGTAATCGCAAACCTCGTCGGCTCAAAGATCAAGCTCGGATCCATGGGCAAGCCCAACCCGCTCTATGACGTTAAGATCCTTGATCCTGACGGAAACGTCTGCAAGCCCGGTGAGACAGGTGAGATCTGCATCAATACACAGAACTATCATCCTAAGGGACTCTTCCTCCAGTACTACCTCGCACCCGAGCTCACAAATGATGCTTGGCACGACGGCTGGTATCACACAGGTGATACTGCATGGATGGATGAAGACGGATACATCTCTTATGTCGGCCGTACGGACGATGTCATTAAGTCTTCCGGCTACAGAATCGGACCCTTCGAGATCGAGAACGTCATCATGGAACTTCCTTATGTCCTCGAGTGTGCCGTTACAGGTGCTCCCGACCCGCAGGGTGTCAGAGGTATCGTCGTAAAGGCTACCATCACACTCGTTAAGGGAACTGAGGGTACTGAGGAACTCAAGAAAGAGATCCAGCATTACGTCAAGGAGAAGACAGCTCCTTACAAGTATCCCCGTATCGTTGAGTTCGTCGATGAACTTCCTAAGACATTCAACGGCAAGATCATGAGAAAGGCTATCAGATCTTCATCCGAAGCCCAGAAGTGATCCTCACGGACTACGAAGCTTTTAACCACAGCGGCTCTATCACGGAGCCGCTTTTCTTTTGCCCGGGTATGACTCTCACATCAAAACGGCGCTCTCTTACAAAAGGCCACAGATAGGAATAGACTCCTGCCGGATCTTTGAATTCCGGCATAGGAAAATCAGATATATCCAATAACATATCCTGACCGGAATACCGCTCGAGAAGCAGATGATGCCGCTTGTCATAGATCAGAAAACCGTCGATATCACGCCGTTTAAGGACAGTATTCCTTATGACCGGAAGGACGGAATTCCTCGGATCGATCAAAGAGCATGAAGCCTCTTCTCCGATATAAAAATCCAGTCCGGACAGGACCGACTGCGCCTCACGGTAAAGATCCCTGATCGCCATCTGGATCCCGTTCATCATCTCGCTCTTATAGTCTTCCGCGACCTTTGCGCCATACTTAAGCGCGCAGAAGATCATCTTATAAAGATTTATCTCGAGACCACTGCTGTCTGTCAGGAAATAATCTGTCGTCATCTGCTGGACTTCAGCGCTGCTCTTAACTGAGATCATGGAATAAAGATACTGCGCATCCTTAAAATCAGTCGCGATATTAACTGTATCCGTGTCAGTACCGCACCTTCTCCGGTCCGTTATCGACGCAGGGACCTTACCTGATCTTAATGCTGCCAAAACCGCACACAGGCAGCCTTCAAAAGTACCATCATATGTATATCTGATACCCCGGTCTGACATCTTAACGCCGCCTCCTTTGCTTTAATGGTGCCGTCATTCTATCACCCTGAACATATGTTTGTAAACACCGGTTTTCGCGTGTGTACGATTAATGGTTCACAAATAAAAAGGCCGGTAGAAAAACCGACCTTAAAAATTCCTCTTATCGAAAAGACATAATGATCATTTCGAATCGCTTCTGCACAAGCGAAGCGCGGAAGCCCTGCGATGAGAAAGATCATTATGGCTTGGGAAATCCGAGTTCCTTGAGGAAATTCGTGATCTTCTCCTTGTCACGCTTGCTGCCGTTGACCGAATATGCCTCGATATAAACATTGCCGTTTACATAGACACCGCCGAAGATCTCCGAATCTTCAAAGAAGTACTGGTTAACGTGAAAGAAATTAAGCGACGAATCCTTCTCGATCTCACCGTTGAATATGACATAACCGCGTGTCTTGGTCATGCTCATCGTGTGAGAACCCTGATAATCTTCGTCTTCTTTTGTTTCTTCGAAGTCCTGATAGAAGTCATCGAACATATCCATAGCATCATTTTCCTTCTTGAACCTGATGTATGTATAGAAATTGTCACCGTCGCCGGTATAGATGATATATTCGACTTTGTCTCCGTTAAGCGTAGTGCTCTTCTGGTGATATGTCTCATCCTCATCAATGCTTACGGCGTTATCCAGAGCATCAAAGAAAACATCCTCATCGTCAATGACCTTAAAGCCTCCGCAGGCTGTAGCAGAAATCATCGTTGCGCATGCCAGAAATGATGCTGCAATTGCTTTTAATCTCTTCATGACCATACTCTCCCGGGCAAAACAGAATGTGCCTGTGCACTGATGCCCGTCACACGATCTTAAATCTGTGATATGTCTTCTTGCCCTTACGGACGATTGCTTCGCCGTTAGCGTCGAAATCTGATTCTGCGAGAGTATAGAACTGGTCTTCAACGACTGCGTCATTGAGGTATACACCCTTCTGCTGGATCATTCTTCTAGCCTCACCCTTGGACTTCATGAGACCTGCCTTGACGAGAGCGTCAGCAATCTGCATTCCTGCGCCAAGCTCTTCCTTGGTGATCTCAGTCGTCTTCATGTCCTCGGATCTTCCTGCGTTCTCGAAGATATCCTCTGCTGTCTTCTTTGCGATCTCAGCAGCCTCTTCACCATGAATGATCTTTGTAACTTCGTAAGCGAGTCTCTTCTTTGCCTCGTTGATAGCTGCATCGGTAAGCTTTGCATACTCGTTGATCTCATCCATTTCGATGAACGTGAGGAGCTTCATGCACTTGATGACGTCAGCGTCGTCAACGTTTCTCCAATACTGATAGAAATCGTAAACAGGGAATTTCTCAGCATCAAGCCAAACAGCGCCCTTAGCTGTCTTACCCATTTTCTTTCCTTCACTGTTTGTAAGAAGGGTGAATGTCAGGCCGTAAACGGAATCTCCCTTCTTACGGCGTACAAGCTCCATGCCTGCGAGGATATTTGACCACTGGTCGTCACCGCCGAACTCGAGGTTGCAGCCGTACTTCTCGTGGAGATAGTAAAAATCGTAAGCCTGCATGAGCATGTAGTTGAATTCGAGGAAGGAAAGGCCCTTCTCAAGGCGCTGCTTGTAGCACTCAGCCGTAAGCATCTTATTTACTGAGAAGTGTGTTCCGACTTCTCTTAAGAACTCGATGTAGTTGAGATCTCTGAGCCAGTCTGCGTTGTTGACGATGAGAGCCTTGCCCTCAGAAAAATCAACGACCTTGCCCATCTGCTTCTTGAAGCACTCAACGTTGTGGTCGATGGTCTCGATAGTCATCATCTGACGCATGTCGGTACGTCCGGAAGGATCGCCGATCATACCGGTACCGCCGCCCATGAGAGCGATAGGTCTGTGACCTGCCTTCTGCATGTGGCTCATAACCATCATCTGAACGAAGTGTCCGACGTGAAGCGAGTCTGCAGTAGGGTCAAATCCGATGTAGAAAGAAACACCCGGCTTGCTCAGCAATTCATAGATCTCATCTCTGTGTGTAGCCTGTGAGAAGTAACCTCTTTCTTCAAGCACATCAAAAACATTTCTGTACATATATTCCTCCAAACTAATTGTTTACTCTTTTAACGCTCATACACCGAGCTTGATATAGTCGATCGCAGCAAGTGCCGCAACGGCGCCGTCAGCGCATGCAGTCGTCAGCTGTCTTACCTTCTTGGTCCTTGCATCGCCTGCGGCAAAGATTCCTTCGATATTTGTCCTGCAGTTCTCGCCTGCTTCGATATATCCGCCTGTCAGCGTGATCAGGTCCTTGAAGTCAGCTGTCTTCGGCTCCTGGCCGATGGCAACGAACAAACCGTCAACATCAATATTCTTTTTGCTGCCGTCTTCCCTGTTGGTAAGTTCCAGCCCTGAGAGCTTGGGCTCACCCGTGAGTGCCTCAACGACATAGGGTGTTACGATCTCAAGGTTCTCAAGAGCCTTGGCCGCATTGACGAGAACCTCGTCGGCCCTGAATTCATTTCTGCGGTGTATAAGATATACCTTGCTTGCAATACCTGCAAGATAAATGGCATCTTCAACTGCAGTATTTCCGCCGCCTGTGACCGCAACCGTCTTGCCCTTATAGAATGCGCCGTCGCATGTGGCGCAATAGGAGATACCTTTTCCGAGAAGCTCTTCTTCCCTTGCGATACCCATGTGGCGGTTCGATGCGCCGACTGCGAGGATAACTGCCTTGGCGGCATCCGTCTTGCCTGAGCCGAGGGTTACTTCGAAGCCTGCATCTGTTTTCGAGACGGCCGTAACCTTATCGAACTCGAGCGTTGCGCCGAGGTTTGTTGCCTGGTTATAGAGATCGTTCGCAAAATCAAATCCGGAGATCTTGGCGATCGCAGGATAGTTCTCGATCTCGGGAGTGTTGATGATCTGGCCGCCGTACATCTCGGCTTCATAGATAGTCGTGTTCATTCCCGCACGTCTTGCGTAGATAGCTGCTGACAGTCCTGCCGGACCTGCGCCTACGATAATGATGTCTGCCATAGATCAACCTTCCTTTCCGTTGACGAGTTCGTCAAATCTTGCGTGTGCCTCAGGGTTCGTTCTCTGCAAAGAGAGTACCTTTCCTTCCCTGCTGATAAAGCAGTGCTCGCTCGTTCCCGTGCATCTTACCTGCTCCGTCACCTTATCGAAAACCGTATATTTGATATCAAATCTTACACCGGTATATCTCGTGATCTCGGCGCGGATAACGACCGTATCGCAATACTTAGCCATCGTCTTATATTTGGCGGTAAGACCTACGACAGGGCTCATTATCCCCATCTCTTCCATACCCTTATAACCAAGACCGATCTCTTCAAATAACTTCGTTCTGGCTTCTTCGAACCATCTTATGTAATTCGAATGATGGGTCACACCCATCTGATCAGTCTCATAGTACTGTACGAGATGCTCGCAATCGGTAATCGCTGCCATGCGAAAATGCCTCCGTCTAAATAGATTATTTTATTTTATTTAGAGAGGGGGTAACTGTCAAATAAATGAACTGTCGGAGATGAGGATAATGATGTATCAGTTTTGTCTTCATTTTCAGGTTGTTTCTCAGCTGCAAAATATAACAATTTTGGCAGAGTATGCATTTTTGCAGCTGTTTTCGGGAGGTTTTCGAGCGACAAATCAAACAAACTTTTATCACAGCACGTAATATAAACCATCATTTGCGCAGGAAAACATATATAATGTCTCCTATGGATACCGAACTCTTCATATTGATCACCGACATAATAGGCACTGTGGCTTTCGCAGTGTCAGGTGCGATTGCAGGTATCCGCAAAAAGATGGACATATTTGGTGTAAACATCCTGGCGCTCCTGACCGCCACGGGCGGCGGCATCATCAGGGACCTCATCACCGGTTCCACGCCCCCTGCCGCCTTCAAGAACCCGTTCTTCGTTATCATCGCGGCCATAGCAGCCAACATCACATTCATCTTTGTCTATTGGAAACACAAGAGCAAGAAGGACTTCTCCGAGAAGACCAAGTCTGTCTACGACAAGCTCTTCTTCTGGTTCGACACGGTCGGTCTCGCAGCTTTTACAGCTGACGGTGTCCATACAGGCCTTCTGGGCGCGCATGCTGACAACGCGTTCCTCGTCATCTTTCTCGGAGTCGTAACCGGTGTCGGCGGCGGTGTCTTAAGAGATGTGCTGTCTTTGGAGATGCCGGTCATTTTCGTAAAACACATCTATGCATGCGCATCTATCATCGGCGCAGCTGCCGTTTACATAGTTCACGCCGTAACAGGATCGGCCGAGATCGCGATGCTCACCGGCTTCTTCTTCATCTGCATCATCCGTTACTGTGCAGCACACTACGGCTGGAATCTTCCCAAGGCATATAAGTAATTTTTCTGGGTTCTCGAAAACGTGTGCCGAGGGGGGCCTCATATGAGACATCCCTATCATTAATCTTATAAATCTACTATCTCAGTTCGAATCCGGCACAGCCTTGATAGCAGCCAAAAGTTCAGAGAATTCCTCGAACGCGGGAACATCCGGATTATCCGCAATGATCTTCTCCGTGCTCTTGAAAAGGAATCCCGCCTTTGATGCCTTTATCATGGCCAGGTCATTGTAGGAATCACCTGCAGCGATCGTCTCGAAACCGATGGACTGCAGAGCTCGTACCGTCGAGAGCTTCGAATCGGCGATTCTCATTTTAAAGTCATCGATCATGCCGTCTTCACCGACGATCAGTGAATTGCAGAACAAAGCCGGATATCCGAGTTTCTTCATAAGCGGCATGGCGAACTGCGTGAAAGTATCGCTGATGATTAATACCTGCATATCTTTGCGGAGCTCGTCGAGGAATTCCTTTGCACCGGGCAGGGGATCGATGGAAGCGATAACATCCTGGATCTCTTTCAGGCCCAGACCGTGCTCTCTTAATATACCGAGTCTCCAGTGCATGAGCTTATCATAATCGGGTTCGTCCCTTGTGGTACGTGTAAGTTCCGGGATTCCGGTCTTCTTGGAGAATTCGATCCAGATCTCAGGGACCAAAACGCCTTCCATATCAAGACAAACAATATTCATAAGCAATACCTCCATTAAATCCTTGCGTATATAAACGAACCGGAATCATAGCCTAAACCATACATTCCGAAGACTAAAGTTGCAACTACCAGCACCATAAATGCTGCCCAGAGGACAACGACGCCCTTGCTCCTGAGGAAAGCGATCGCCGACTTCGGCTTATCGTCTTCGCCCGGGACATATTTATATGCATCGACTGCCGCGAGGAGCAGAACACCCGCGATAAGGACGATCAGATTCGACAGATCCATTCCCGAAGAAGAGAAGTTCGCCCAGTTGAGAGCGGCGCCTTTGCGGAAGATCGCAGCATACATATCGATCGCATCAGCAACAGTCGCGGATCTGAAGAATACAAAGCCCGTGAGCATGAGTATGAACGTGCGGACTGACTGGAATATCCTGAAGTAGAGTTTATCCGCTCCGATCTTAGGTCTTATCTTCTTAAAAAGAGGCTCGAAGATCATACCGAGAACGATATAGATGAAGTGCAGGATTCCCGAACCGATAACGTAATTCCAAAGTCCGCCGTGCCAGTATCCGACTGCGAACCAGAGGATAAGAAGTGCGATATAAGTCGGAACCTTCTTACCGTTTTTCTTGCCGAACTTCGCCTTTGCCCAGTCGCCGAGCTTGATCATGGGTTCAGACTTAAGCACCGGATACATGAGGTAATCACGAAGCCAGCCGCCCAGTGTGATGTGCCATCTTCTCCAGTATTCCTTTACGGTCTTTGAGAAGAACGGGCAGTTGAAGTTTTCGGGCAGTTCGATGCCGAGCATATGCGATACGCCGATGACGACCTCCATACAGCCCGAGAAATCGCAGTAGAGCTGGATCGCAAAGAACACAACTCCGATCGGAACATACAAACCGGTGAAATTAACATGGTCGCCGAATATCTGGTTGACAGTCATGGCCGCGCGGTCAGCTATCACGAGTTTTTTAAAGAAGCCCCACGCGATCCTTACGGCGCCGTCGCTGATCCTTTCGAAAGAAAACTTAACATCTTTCGCCTTCTCAAATTCGGCGGAAAGATTGGCATAAGTATTCATAGGACCGGACATGAGCTGCGGGAAATATGTCGAGAACAGGAGCACCTTGAAGAAATTCTTCTCAGGGACGATCTTTTCCCACCTGCAGTCCAGTATGTAGCCTGTCGTCTGAAGAACATAGAAAGACATTCCGACAGGGACAGCGTAAAGGAAGAATGTGTTGGTATTATCGTTCGCGCCAAAAAGAAGATTCAGTCTCTCAGCGGCAAAACCCAACACGTTATAATACTTGATACAGCACAGCAGAGCGATGTTGATGACTATCGTGATTATCGCGCCGGCGTTCCGCACCGCGTTGCTTTTCGAAGGACCGGCTAAAAGACCTCCGATATAACAGAGGACCGCTGACACCAGAACAAACAGTAACGTGTAGAAACCAAGAAATCCCGCAAACGCGAGGCTCGCCGCCAATACTACCCAGAGCCTCAGGCTCCTGGGCAAAACATAATAGAGCAGAAGGACTGCAGCGACGAATACCAGAAAAAGCGAGGATACCAGCGACATTAAAGATTCCTTATGAGAGGTGGGCGATTATCCTGTCTACCATCTCGCCGACATTCTTGAGGCCGGTCGTCTCACCCATCGTGAACTTGATGCCGAAGCATCTTTCGACTGCGACAATAAGGTTGATATGTTCCAGCGAATCCCATCCGTCAACATCAGATGCTACGGTCGCATCATTGACCGTGATGTCCTCATCATCGAAAACATCCTGAAACACTTCGTTAAGCTTGTCGTAAATCTCTTCTCTTGTCATTATCCAGATCTCCTTTTAAAGGGGCTTAAAGTCAATTTACTTTGATCGCAACGTTGCCGCTCTCATGAGGTTTATTAAGATCCAAAAGCCATTCGGACGCACCGTCTTCAGCCTCGCTTATCTTCTCAAAGCCCTGGAGAGCGTAAAAATCCCTGACCATTTTATTCTTTGCTGTCGGATAATAATAGCCTTTGATCTTTGTGATATTTCGTGATTTTGCCTGTGCGATGAGCTCGTCCATCATGGCAAATTCCATACCGCGCTTTAAGACTCTGCAGCTCATAAGCCAAAGGTCTATGTGGAATGTATCGCCTTCGGCATGTCCGAAAGTTACTGCCACAACGCCGTTATCACCGAACTTGTCCTCGAGCCTGCCGTAAAGGGTAATGTACTCCGGGTCAGCTGCAAACTTCTCGATATCAGCCTGCGAGCAGCGCTTAGTCGTGAGGTTGAACTGATTGCTCTTGTTGGTAAGTTCAGCGATGCGCGCCATATACACAGGCGCGAAAGGTTTGATCTCAGCCGTCATTTCCAGTGATCTGAGATATTCATCATAATTGTCGAACTGTGCGGATGCCTTGGCGCGCTCCATGTTGGCTTTATACATTCCGCCGCGCTTTATATCTTCCTCTGATATTCCGGTCACCTCGAAGAAACCGTTAGAATCGAGAACATCTATATACGTCTCGGGAGCGCCGACTTCAGGCACGGAAATGCCCGGGATCTGGTCCTCTACGAGCGCCCTTTCGACGGGATTGTCATCGACAAAGACGAAGCTGTCTGAACCGATATTGAGCTCACTTGCAATACCTGCGATATTGCGGTCCTTGTTGTCCCAGTTCGCCTTTATGATGATGAAATCATCCTTTTTGAGTGTTGAATCCGGCCTTGCGAGGCCTGCCAGCGCATTCTCCTCATCGTTCTTCGAAGCAACAGTAAGAAGGATTCCCAGATCCTTATGAGCCCTGATATACTGCTGGAACTCCGTGAAGAGTTCTGACTCGGCATCCTCATGGCCGATCCTGATATTCTCCGGACCGTCGTCTCCTACGATGCCGCCCCACAAAGTGTTGTCCATATCCAGTGCGAACGCCTTCTTATTTCTTCCGTATACCGCCTTAATGATGCGGGCGAGATTAAATGCGAAGTCAGGGATCGCGGAAACGCTGAGTGCATATTTATACCTGTACCAGTCACCCGGATCAGCCCACTTCTTTATGCCGTAAACAGCCGAGACATAGTTTATGTCATTGATAAAGAAACTCTCATGTGTCTGAGCATAACTGCAGAACCTGTCATTGAGCCTGTTAATAAAGTTAAGCCTTCCGTGGATATTGGAGAAATCGCTGTTGCCCAGAAGCCTGTAATATGGCTGCTCGAAATTATTCTGGATAACGGTGCACTTATAACGTTCGGCCAGCGCCTTCCAGATCTGTTCGAACCTTCCCATCGTCTCATCAACCAGAGCATCGATCTGTTCCGGGGTGTCGGTTATCTGCGGATATTTCGCGATATTTCTGGTGGTCGTGTGAACGAATACCAGATCAGGACTGAATTCATCGAGCTCGGGATTACCGAAGACGGCATCCTCATAATACATGTTGTACTCGGATTCATAGAAAACCGGCTTAATATCATAATTCAGGAGGAACAGCTCCAGGATCTGCTTGATATCACTTGTAGTGGAACCTCCCAGAATGGCGATCCTTTTCTCAATATACCTGATCCCTTCCCTTGCCAAAAGCTCTCTTCTGATCGCCTTTTTCTTGCGCAGGATATAGTCGGGATCGTATGGATATTCAAGCTGTTTCATCCGAAATCCTCCATATAAGCGTTTACATCTGCTCTATAATATCATTTTTATGCCTTAATCGCTTTAATATAAGAATAACTTTGTATAATATGCAGACTGCCGTCCGGATTTTTGCGTGATATAAATAGTAGCGGTGTGAATACAAGGCAGACTTTGAAGTCAATTTTTGATCAGAATTATCGGAAGTAACGGATTTGGATAATCTTTCTTTCTTATTTGACATAGCCCTGATACTGCTTACCGCCAAGGTATTCGGCATCATTGCGCGCAAGCTCCACGCTCCTGAAGTAGTGGGCGAGATAATCGCAGGTCTTCTCATAGGGCCTGCCGTTTTAGGTCTGGTCGGACCATCAGATTTCATAAATAAGATGGCTGAGATCGGCGTCGTCATGCTCATGTTCGAGGCAGGCCTTTCGACTGATATGAAGAAACTCAGACAGACAGGTCTCAAGGCTACCGCCATCGCCTGTGCGGGAGTATTCATTCCTTTATGCCTCGGAGCTGTTCTCTTTATGAGCTTTTACGGTTTCGGTCCGATAGGATCCGAACAGTTCATTAAGAGCCTGTTCATCGGAACAATAATGTCAGCAACATCCGTCAGCATTACAGTTGCCGCACTTAAGGAATTAGGCAAACTGAGCAGCACGGTGGGAACGACTATAGTAAGTGCTGCCATTATTGATGACGTAATAGCCATCGTCGTCCTCACATTCGTCTTAAGTGCCAAAGGTTCAGGATCCTCCGTATGGATCACCATGCTCAAGGCTGTCCTTTTCTTCGCGATTGCCATAATCTCGGGATTTATCGTCTATAAGGCTTTTCAGTGGCTCGATGCCAGATATGAGCATACCAGGAGGATCCCGATCGCAGCCCTCGTTTACTGCATGATAATGGCTTATGTGGCCGAACGGTATTTCGGGATCGCAGATATTACCGGCGCATATGTTGCGGGTGTTGTCCTCTGCAACCTTCACGATGTCAAATACGTTGAACGCAAGGTCGACGTCAGTTCCTATATGGTATTTGCTCCGATATTCTTTGCTGGGATCGGACTCAAAGTATCCTTCGAGAGCATTAATCCGACGCTGCTCTTCTTCTCCATCGCATTTGTAATAGTCGCATGTCTGTCGAAGATAATCGGCTGCGGCACGGTTTCAAAGCTATGCAGATTCAATTGGAACGACTCACTCAAGATCGGCATAGGCATGATGACACGCGGCGAGGTCGCGCTCATAACAGCCCAGAAAGGCCTTGCGGCAGGACTGATCACTCCCGATTATTTCACTGCCGTCATCCTCATGATCCTTGTCAGTTCGATATTGGCACCGGTCCTTCTCAAGATCCTCTATAAGCCAAAGTCAGCCTGAGTTTTATGCTAATATAAAGAATTATGGAGAATAAAGAGATTCAACGACCGATACTTATACCGATAGTGATCCCTTCCTATGAGCCTGACGAGAAGCTTATAGCGCTGCTCCATGATTTCGATAAAAAAGAGATGGGACCGGTCGTCATAGTAAATGACGGTTCATCTGAAGAGTACGATCATATATTCAAGGAAGCAGCCTCCATAATCGAAAAGCGGGGCGGAAAACTGATCTCATACAGGCCCAACAGAGGAAAAGGCAGAGCTCTCAAGACCGCTTTCTCATATATCGCAGAGAACATGCCGGATGCTCTGGGCTGTGTTACCGCCGATTCCGACGGACAGCACACTCCGGATTGCATCAATAATATTATCGACGCCTTTATGGCTCATCCGGATAACCTCATAATGGGTGTCCGCAAATTCGAGAAGAAAGATATTCCCTGGAAGAGCTGGTTCGGCAATACCGTTACGATCAGCGTCTTCTCATATGTGGCAGGCATGAGGGTCAGCGACACGCAGTCAGGCCTCCGCGGAATTCCTTTCAGGTTCATGAAAGAACTTATAGACTGCAAAGGCGAGAGATTCGAATTCGAGATGCAGATGCTGTTAGAGTGTGCGGGAAAGTATGATCTCACCGAAGTCCCGATCAAGACCATCTACGAATCCAAAGATAATCACCAGACCCACTTCAGACCCATAAAGGATTCAATAAGGATCTACAGGATCCTCGGAAAGAAGTTCTTCAAGTTCGTCTTCGCATCCCTTAGTTCTTTCGTAATCGATATCCTGCTCTTTCATCTGTTCGTGCTCCTTTTCAAGGACACGTTCAGTGCGCTCTACATTACATTTGCTACGGTCGGCGCGCGTGTCATCTCGGCAGTCTATAACTATCTCATCAACTATAAATTCGTATTCAGGAGCCGTGCTTCCAGAGCAGCTTCCCTTACCAAATATGCGCTTCTGGCCGTTATCCAGATGTCGCTCAGCGCAGGTCTCGTAAGCCTTGTTGTCTTCCTGATCCCGAACTGCCCGGAAACTCCGGTAAAGGTCGTCGTTGATACGCTGCTGTTCCTCTTAAGTTACGCAGTCCAGCAAAGATTCGTATTCAGCTCAAAATCGAAAAAAAATCTTCAGAAGGAATAATAATGAACTTAACAAAGATAATCGCCATCTCCATTTTTCTTGTGATGTATCTTTTGATGATCATCCTTCCCAAGCGCCGCGCGATCGTTGCGCTGTCAGCTGCAGCTATCATGGTCGCAGCTCAGATACTGCCGCTTGGCAAGATCCTTCCTTCAATAGACTGGAACGTCCTGATGATGATCTTCGGCACAATGGTCATCGTCGATTATTTCATCGAATCCAAGATGCCGAACAAGATAGCGGAAGCTTTGTTAAGGGCCTCAAAAAATGTCCTGTGGGTAACGATCTTCATGTCATTATTCTCAGGCATTATCTCCGCGTTCATCGACAATGTTGCTACAGTTCTGATGGTCGCGCCGGTAGGTCTTGCCATCTGCAAAAAGCTCAAGATCAGCCCCGTTCCGATGATCATCTCGATCGCTGTCTCATCGAACCTTCAGGGTGCCGCAACACTCGTCGGAGATACGACTTCCATCATGCTCGCGGCGGCCGATAACATGAACTTCAATGACTTCTTCTATATGCAGGGCAAACCCGGCATGTTCTTCGCTGTCGAACTCGGTGCTATCCTTACGATACCGATAATGATGATCCTCTTCCGCAAGAACCGCCAGCCGGTAACGAGCGATGAGCATACAAAGGTTACAGACTATGTGCCGACGATCACGATGCTCGGTCATGTCGTTCTTCTCATCATCGCTTCCTTCTTCCCCAACACGCCTTCCTGCACCAATGGAATCATCTGCATGGTCTGCGGAATCATCACGATCATCTGGGAACTCATAAAGCAGAAATCCACAAAGGGCATGGTCCACTCTCTCAAGGCCATGGACTACGACACAATGCTGCTTCTCTTAGGCCTTTTTGTCGTCATCGCATCTGTCCGCGAGGCAGGCATCATCGACGATCTGGCGAACCTCATTGCCGGCTTCAGCGGTTCGAACAGATTCGTTCTTTTCTCGATCGTCGTCTGGGGCTCAGTCCTCATCTCGGCATTCATCGATAACATTCCGTATGTTGCGACTATGCTTCCTCTCCTTGCGGGCGTGGCTTCGGCAATGAACGTTGAGCCTCATTTCCTTTACTTCGGACTGCTCGTCGGCGCAACGCTCGGAGGCAACCTCACTCCGATTGGCGCCTCCGCAAATATCGCCGGTGTAGGCATGCTGCGCAAAGAAGGTCACGAGGTAAGCTTCGGCGACTTTATGAAGATAGGCGTTCCCTTCACTTTAACCGCAGTAATCACAGGATATCTGTTCGTCTGGTTCGTCTGGGGACCCGCCTGATATTCCGTCATGAAATGAAAAAGGGCCTCTCATCTGAGACAGCCCTTAAACTGATTCAATAGTAATTCCGCTTTAGCCTTCTTCACCGTAGAAAGCTTCATATGCCGCTTCAGCCAGAGTGCCGCTCGCGTTGGCGATCACCGTGCTGTCCGGTGCCAGAAGTCTGTAGCTCCTCTCACCCAGAGAACCGATGGGCATCTGTCCGTCGATTCCCAGAAGGATATTGTAAAAACAATCTGTCAGGACAGAATCAAAGACTTCCCTCAGGAGCTCGTCACTTGCTCCCGCAGCCTTAAGCTTTGCGATCTGTTCTCCGGCAACATTATCAGTACTGCCGAGATAATTCTCGAGCATAGTATCTTTTTCTTCTCTGGCAGCTTTTGCAAATAATAATGCATCCATTACCGGTATCCTCCGACTTAGCACATTTGAAATATTTTATCAAGAACAGACCAAGTTAGCAAAGACTTCCTTACTTCAGCGTATTCAAAAGATTGATCATCTCGTAACAATACATCACAGTGTTCGAAGGCACTGAGATCAAAGGATATGTTATCTCTTCAGGCACGAGATAGAATTCATTTGCCAGTACCATTTCAGCACTGTTTACATAAGGTTTGACCGAGGCTTCATACATACCCTGATCCAAAGGGTTTTTGTTGGCATCGAAATAATCGTGCGAATAGAAATAGTCATCATTCTCAAACTGCAACCGCTGCTCATCATAATAGCTGTCGATCTCCTTTAATGAGAGATCATAGATATGAGTCTCGGTCGTGTACAGGGATTCTTCTCCGTGCGCATAAGTAATAACCAGTGCAGCCGGCGTCGTGAACATAATAAACTCACCGCCGCCTCCGGCCAGATACATGATATTGGGGATCATTATCATCTGAACGGCTTCACCTGCAAACTCGTTGTAGGTATAGATATACAGATTACAGGTATAAATTGCATCGGCGGAACATGCGAGGAAATACAGTTCCGGGATATTATTGCCGTCGATATCATAGAAGCCGCAGGTACCGTCAATGTAATAGTTCTGCTCACATTCTTCTATTTCCGGCTTATATGCTTCCAGAACTTTGATATAAGCATTGATAGCTTTTTCATAGCTGTCTGTATAATATGTTCCGTCAGGTGCCTGTCCTGTAGGTCCGACTGAAGGATCAGTTTCGGTAGGCGGAGTTTCGGTCACCAGAGGTTCGGAACCGATTTCGGGAAGAACATTTATGAAATCGAAAACCTGGTTAAGATTGGAGATCTTGGAAATCCTCCATTCGCCCTTTTCAAGTTCGAAAGAAAGTTTGCCCTTCTCAGTAATCGTGGCTCTGGTCCCCCTGAGACGACTTAAGACATCCGCATAATCGATGCTTTGCTCACCGAAATAGACGCTCTTCCAGTCAACGAGCTCATATTTTACCTTAACCGAGGCTTTATCGCCGTCGATCTCGATATCCCCGCTCTTGTAATCGATCGAGATCGTGGAGGCTATGTATCTCGCACAGGAAGCATATCCCTCACCGTCAAATTTGGCAATCTTGTTAATGTCCAGGACTTCTTTCGCCGCTTCGTACTCCTTATCATCATCATCCCAGTTCGTAAGATCGAGAACACCGTCAGAATCGTAATCATTCAGCGCTTCCACGTATTCGTCCATTAGATCTTCAATCTGTGATACGGCTTTTTTGTTTTTATCGCATCCCGCGAAACCCAATAACATTGACGCACTGAGAATAACAGCTGTTAATTTCTTAAACTTCATATCTCTCTCCAATCATTTATAGATGAGTCTGAATACATAATCCCCATTATAGTAGCTCAAATCAAACGTAAAGTCATATATCCCGGCTTCATTGAAATATGCAGTGTCTGTAAAACTGCCGTCACCTGCAGCATCTGCATTAACATCAGGAACAGCACATATAAAACTCAAAACATCATTAAGATCAAAGATCTGGCACAGTCTCCATTCGCCGTTAATGTTCTCGAAAGTAATCCTGCTGTCGACAGTCAGGGTATCTTCTGAGTCCTTAAGAGCTTTCAGTACCTCGTCATAACTGTTATGCTTTTCAGAATAAACCGTCTTCCAGTCCACAAGCTCATACGTCACGTCGATCGAAGCTCCGCCGGAGTATACGTTCAAGGCCGTGATGTCATAATCTATGTTGATAGTAGAAGCGATATACTCCGCGCAGGAGACGAAGCCTTCCCCTTCTACATCGCCGTAATGATCCACATCGAGCAGTATTTCAATATTGTCATAATCGAAGTCTTCTTCGGTCCAGTCCGTAACGCTTCTGACGCCGTCGCTATCCAGGTTATTCAGAGCGGTATTGAAATCTTTCAGAGCACCATTAACAGCGCCCATCGTCTTCCTGACTCCGAACATATCGCAGCCCGTAATACCGATGACCATTGAGGCACATATGAAATATGTCACTGCCCTGTCAAGCTTCATGATTCACCTGCTCAAAAATATTATCGCCGGCTGGAAGATCCAACCGGCGTTTTGAAGTTTACTCGTGCTCGTTAAGCCTTGCGATAATGTCAGGAAGCGCTGCATCAACTTTGTCATTATCGAGCTGGCAGGTACCTGCATTGGTATGCCCGCCGCCTCCGTATGCGAGGCAGAGCTCACCGATGTCCGTCGTGCCCGCCTTGTTGACGATCGACTTGCCGATCATGACGGCCGTGTTCTGCTTCTTGAAGCCCCATGCTACATGGACGCTCATCTCGACTTCAGGCCACATAGCATAGATCATGAATCTGTTACCTGCATAGATCGTCTCAAGAGGTCTTAAGTCAAGGACTGCAACCTTATCATAGATCTTGACGTTCTCTTCGAGCTGCTTCTTGAAGAGTTCCTGCTGTTCGAAATAGAGCTTCGTACGCTCCTTAACATCAGGGAGTTCCAAAACATCCTGGATAGAGTGGTTTGTACAGTAATCGATGAGTTCCATCATGAGCTGGTAATTGGAGATCCTGAAATCATGGAAACGTCCGAGACCTGTTCTCGCATCCATTATGAAATTCATAAGTACCCAGTCTTTCGGATCAAGGATCTCATCAACCGTAAAGTCAGCAGAGTCACCCTTATCTACTGCTACCATGATCTCTTCAGTTACCGTCTTAAAAGTATTGGCTCCGCCATAGTAGTTATAAACAACACGTGCAGCTGATTTTTCGCAGATGCAGATATACTTGTCGCCGAAAGCCTCGTGATCAGTTCTGATGAGCTCGCTCTCGTGATGGTCGAACGCAAGTCCTACTCTGGGATCAAAGGGAAGATTCGTTGTGATGTCATTTTCAGTGATATCAACTTTCCCGTCCTGAACATCCTTAGGGTGAACAAACTTGATCTCACCGATAATATCTAATTCACGGAGCAGCATTGCGCATACAAGTCCGTCAAAATCACTTCTGGTTATCAGTCTCTTTTTTTCCATTAGTATGTTCCTCCATGGTTGTTTTAATGCAGCAGGTTCGTCCCAGCCGCATGGCAGATTCTAAATTAAATTTTATATAAAAAGAAAACCAATTTCAATGAGGGCAACGGACTGATAAGCAAGTGTTCACACAGTTTTCACGGCATTTTTACCTTGACGCAACACCTGACGCCCGTTATTGTTAGGATTATCAGATAAAGGTCTTAAGAGGTTATAAGGGATAATGAAAAGATCATTGAACAAAAGCATTTTCGCTATATTGGCTGTCGCGGTCCTGCTCCCGGCGATCTGCTCATGCTCTTTTTTCAAGAAGAACAAAGTCTTAACGGCTGCCGCTGAATTCGGTGACACCCTAAGATTCGGTGATGCCTCCGAGATATTAAAAAAGACCGACGGACTGGACCGTGAATATAAGAAGACTATTAAGAAAAATCTTGGCATTAATGATTATTCCGAAGAAGAATGTATATATTTCGCGCATATTATGAGCTCGATGGTAATAGAGATCGATGCAGGTACCGTAAAGGTCAGCAAGGACACCGCTTCAGTCGATATGAGCTTTACCATAGCCGATCATTATGCTCTGGATGGCGGTGATTATGCCGATATCAATGCTCTCGCAGATGCTGTCGATAAAGGAAAGACCCGGACTATCGACATCACTGTCGAATTTATCGAGAGCGATAAGGAATGGTATGTAACCAATTTTGACGATGACGGATTTCAGGATCTGTTTTCATTCTTCACAACGCCCATGCCAGCGATCGGAAAGGGCGCGCTTATAGAGACAGCTAAGAAGATAGCGGATTCGGTCATTAAAGACGATCCTTCCATCGCCGTAAACAACGCGGCTTCGGTCTCATCGCCTGACATGATAGATCTGCCGTCATATCTTATAAGTCTCTTTGATCTTAACAGCGAGCTCACTGATGAAGACAAAGCCTTCCGGGCTGCTGTTATCAGTACGATGACTTATGAAGTCGACGAATCGACACTCAAGATCGACAGCCGCACAGGGTCGATCGATATCCGCATAACCATGGCAGATTATGAGACTCTCGCCGGCAGCGAATTCAAGAAGATCGAGGATATCGCACCTGCCGTTCAGGCCTGTCCTTTGAAGACATATAAGTTCACATGTGAATTCGCAAGGAATAACGCCGTCTGGTACGCAACAAATCTCGAATCGGAAGAATTTGCCGCCTTCCTGAAATACAAGGATTTCAAGGTCAGCATGAAGACCATCGACGGCACCTACATTGCGGTAGTTGACATAACGGATAATTTCAAAGCCTACATAACAAAAGAATTCAATGTCAGCCTGCCGGCCGATGTGGAGGGCAGGATCTACATCTCCTCCACTCTCGTTCTCAATAAAGGACAGTATGAAGTAACTATCGACCGTGACGCGCTCGTAGCCGATATAAGGAACTTCGTTGAAACGAACATCGACAAGATAATCATGAACACGCTCGGCACGACATCAAGCATAGCTCTCGATACCATGGCCAAGCTGGCCGGATATGCCGATTATGCCGATATGAGACAGCAGATCCTTTCCCAGGTCACGGGAAGTCTAGATACGATCGATACCTCAGGAATGGAGAGCTCAGGCACCTTCACATTCAATGATAATCTGGTCACACTCAAGTCGCCTACAGATACCCAGACCGGTAAGATCGACAATTTCGGTGTCATCACCATCACGGCACCAGTCAACGATCCCGATGCCAGAAAGCTCCTGGGCTCCGACACGATCACAATGCCGTATAAGAAGGTGTGATAGTAGAATTCACCGCAATACCCTTATATCATGATGTTTAGGGTGAATTTTCTCGAAAACTTCACCGAAGTGGCCGCATATCGGGGCATTTAGGGTGAATCATCCGACCTTCAACAACAAACAGAGGCTGCCTCATTTTGAGACAGCCTCTTAATACTTTCGAGAACTTCAAAGATCTTACTTCTTGATGAGCAGTGACTCACCTGTCATCTCTGCAGGCTGAGGCAGTCCCATGATCTCCAGGAGTGTAGGAGCGATGTCGCAGAGGCGGCCGCCCTCGCGGAGAGTGTAAGAAGGATCGTAGTTGTAGAGAATGAACGGAACGGGATTTGTTGTGTGAGCCGTGTGAGGCTGCATTGTCTCGAGGTTCATCATCTGCTCGGCATTACCGTGGTCAGCGCAGATGAAGAGAACGCCGTTCATCTTCTTGACTGCTTCGACAGCGCCGCCTACGCAAGCGTCAACTCTCTCAACTGCCTTGATGGCTGCCTCGAGAACACCTGTGTGACCGACCATGTCAGGGTTAGCAAAGTTGATGATCACAACATCATACTTGTCAGAGCAGATAGCCGCATCGAGCTTCTCGGAAACTTCGGGAGCGCTCATCTCAGGCTTGAGGTCATAAGTAGCGACTGCGGGTGAAGGAACGAGTGTACGGTCCTCATCCTTGTTGGGCTCTTCGATACCGCCGTTGAAGAAGAATGTAACGTGTGCATACTTCTCTGTCTCAGCGATACGGAGCTGCTTGAGGCCGTTAGCAGCGAGGTACTCACCCAATGTGTTCTTGATCTCTTCCTTCTTGAAAGCAACGAACTTGTTGGGGATGAGCTCGTCGTAATCCTTGAAGCATACATATGTGAGAGGCATGAAGCCGTTAGCTCTCTTCAGGTACTTGATGCACTTCGTGTCTGAAGCATCGCCGGGCTGAGCTGCGATATCCTCATCGGAATAGCAGAATGCCTTTGTGATCTCTCTTGCGCGGTCAGGACGGAAATTAAAGAAGATGATGGAGTCATTAGGCTTAACTACTGAAACGGGCTTGCCCTCAGCGTCAACGATAACAGTAGGAAGAACGAACTCGTCTGTTACGCCGCCGTCGTAAGAAGCCTGCATTGCTGCAACGGGATCAGTTGCCTTAACGCCCTCACCAAGTACAAGTGAATCGTAAGCTGTCTGGATACGGTCCCAGTTGTTGTCTCTGTCCATTGCATAGTAACGGCCGGACATTGAAGCAACCTTACCTACGCCGATCTCAGCCATCTTGTCGACAAGTGCCTGGAGGTAATCCTTACCGGATGCCGGAGGTGTGTCACGGCCGTCGAAGAAAGGATGAACGTAAACTCTGTCGAAGCCTTCCTTCTTGCAGAGCTCCAGAATCGCATAGAGGTGTGTGTTGTGAGAGTGAACGCCGCCGTCAGAGAGGAGACCCCATACGTGAAGGTCGGAATTCTTCTCTTTGCAGTTGTTGATCGCACGGAGGAGATCTTCGTTCTTGAAGAAAACGCCGTCCTCAATGTATTTTGTGATGAGCGTCAGATCCTGGTAGATGACTCTGCCTGAACCGATATTCATGTGGCCTACCTCGGAGTTTCCCATCTGTCCGTCAGGCAGTCCAACTGCGAGGCCGGAAGCGTAACCTGTAACATAATGGCACACAGCCATAAGTTTGTCGATAACGGGTGTGTTTGCCATTGCGATGGCATTGTATTCCTTGGTGTCGGAAAGTCCGAATCCGTCAAGGACCATAAGTACTACAGGTCTGCGTTTCATATATGTATCTCCTTTGTAATTAATTACTGCTTAGCCGCAAAACGGTTGAGGTCACTGTCGTAAACGAATCCCGCCTTTTCAAGGGTGCTCCTGATCTGTTCTTCGTCTTCGCCCATTGAAGCACAAAGCTCTGAAAGGCTCGAAAAGTTATCTCTCAGCTGAGTGTTGACGTAGCTCAAAAGCATGAACGAATCTTTGGGCAGGGACATATATAACCTCTCATCATTTTGACCGGCAAACAGTATAGCACATTTGAGATAATATATATTCCAAATATTTGCCGGTGTATATAAGGAAAATATGTATTAACTTCCGTTTCACATTTATTTTATTTCTTCTAAATACGACCTTTACATCTCCCTGTTACCCTATAGTTATAAATCTCTGACAGGAGGGTGCGGTCATGAAGAGAAAACTGGCTATATTTCTGGTCCTTTCCCTTGCTCTAACATCGTTAACGGCATGTTCCGGTTCATCCGGCAGTAAGGGCCGCTCATCACGCGATACCGTTAAAGTCCAGGGCACAAAACCCGAAGGAAACCAGGGATCCGTTGAGACAACTGAAACAACCGGGACCACAACGGACATAAAAAAAGACCCCACTCCGACACCGGCTCCGGTCGAACAGGCAGTTAATTTCAAGCCGAATGAGAACACAAACATCAACTGGGTAACATACACATCCAACGATGGATTTTACACCATCGAAGCTCCCTCGGGCTGGATCGTAACCTCATTCAATTATGATACGATCGGCTATGAAATATTCGCCCGTGATCCCGCAGGCGAAAAGATGTTCTACTTCTCCACATCTCTCGTCGGCTATCCTTCCGAGGAAAACTTCGACTACTGGATGGGCGTCAGCGCCGAATACGGTTACCCCGTTTATGAACACGGTTACATCTGTCCGGAATCCACACCGCAGTCACTTTTCGAAAACAGCGAAGATTTCTTCGGATACACTGATTTCGAAGTCATCGAGAACATGGGCCCGAACGGTTACGGCGGCGACATCCTCAAGGCACGTGCTAAATACGGCGGCCGCGCTTATGAAGGGATCTACACATCATCCCTGCTCGACACCCCGATGTATTATCAGGAGATGGATTGGGACCTCGTAACGGGCACCATGGTAATAGCCCTTCCGGTCGAGGACTTTACCGATTGGATAGACATAATGTTCCACATCTATTCGACGCTGTATTTCACGGATGAATACTATTCTGCAAGACGTACCGCCTGGCAGCTGACTTTCCAGACTTCAGATACGATCATGTTCAACGCAAATGCCACGAGTGCAATGATCATGGACAGCTGGGAAAACAGCAACCATTCAAGTGATATCACATCCCAGGAATACAGCGACGCCACGCTCGGAAGGGAACGCGTTCTGGATACCGAGACCGGTGACGTCTATTATGCGACAAACGGCTGGAGCGATTCCTATTACGGCTCGCGTTATGAACCTCTGACGCCCGGCTCGGATTATTACCTGCAGCCGGTAACGGGTACTATTTACTGAGTTTCTCCTTTTCATCAATCCACTTGGCAAGGGGCTGTCTCATACCACGGTGAGACAGTCCCTTTCCTTTGCATCCCGAAAACCTATCTAAAATGCCCCGATATACGGCCACTTCGATGAAATTTTCGAGAAAATTCATCGAAAAGGCCGCAAAACAGGGTGTTTTCGATAGGTTCGCGCTCTCCGTGCCGCCCGAAAATAATGTCTGATATAATTAGCGCATCACAATCAAAGACAGGAATGGATCATGCCGGTAGTCGAAGTCAACATGCTCAAAGGGAAAAGCGCTGCATACAAGAAGACCGTTCTTGACTGCATTCACAATGCTCTCGTAAAAACGATCGGGATCGAAGACTGGGACCGGTTCCAGCGCATAAATGAGTTCGGCAAAGAGGACTTTGAATTCCCTTCATTTAAAACTGACAATTTCATGATCATCGAGTTAAAGTTCTTCCCCGGAAGGACAAAAGAGCAAAAAGGCCTCCTGATAGAAGAGATAACATCCTCACTGAAAAGCTCGCTGTCGGTCGAACCGTCAGATGTTTTCATAGTCATTGACGAACCGCCGCTCGAGAACTGGGGCATCGGCGGAAAGCAGAAAGGATGAGCCTGAAATGATCATACTGATAACAGGCGCATCACATACCGGCAAGACTCTCCTTGCTCAGAAAATGCTCGAGACGTTCCGTTTCCCGTATCTTTCTATCGATCATCTGAAGATGGGCCTGATACGGAGTGGCTATACTGCTCTTACTCCTGAAGACGATAATGAACTCACAGATTACCTCTGGCCGGTCGTCCGCGAGATGATCAAGACGGCCATAGAGAACGACCAGAACCTCATCGTCGAAGGGTGCTATATTCCCTTTGACTGGCGCGCGGATCTTGACGGGGATTACCTGTCTTCCATAAGGTTCATCTGCCTTGCATTTACCGACGGTTATATCGATGCGCATTTCAATGAGATCAGGCATCATGCTTCAGATATCGAGTCAAGACTTGATGACAGTGACTGCTCTGCTGATAAACTTAAAGCTGAGAACCGCAGGTATATTGAAGGCTTCTCGGCAGCAGGCGAGCATGTCGTACTGATCGACAGCGGTTATATGCAGGCTATTGATGATTTATTGAAGATCTGACCTGAAAAGAATTATCGTGCCAATTCCCAGAAAGCCACTGCACTTGCGGCCGCGGCATTAAGCGAATCGACCTCATGGGACATCGGAATTATCACCTTATAATCAGCAGAATTTATCGTTTCAGGAGTCAGACCGTTGCCTTCGTTGCCGATAAGAACGGCCAGGCGGGACTCGTCTTTAAGCTCGGGAGCATCAAGAACGATCGAATCTTCAACAAGTGCAAGGGCCGCAGTCTTATATCCCAAAGACCGCAGATTTCCGCATACATCGTCACGGCCAATAAATGTCCATGGAAGCTGGAACATCGTGCCCATGCCTACTCTCATTGCCCTTCTCTCCAGCGGATCGCATGTGCCTTCTGTCAGCAGGACCGCATCTATATCGAACGCTGCCGCGCTTCTGAAGACTGCACCGACATTGGTCGGATTGACGATATTCTCCAGTACGGCTATGCGCGAACGGGAATCGGCAACTCCCGCCAAAACAGATTCAGCCGACGGAAGTTCAGGCCTTGTCATGCAGCATAATATGCCCCCTGTCAGATGGTATCCGGTAATGCTTTCCATCACGTTGGAAGGCGCGCGATAGACCGGCACATCACCGACGCGCAACAGCACGGAAACAATCTCTTCCTTCTTAAAAACCCGCGCATCTACCAGGACGGATTCGGGCTTCATACCGCCGTCAAGAGCGCGCCCGATCACTTTGCAGCTTTCTGCGATGAAGACACCGCCGTCGGGATCCCTGTAATGGCGCAGCTGAGGTTCTGAAGATGATACATAGACGCTAATCGATGAGTCATCGACGTTGTTGATATCGATTATTTTCATACTTTGTCAGACGGAGCGGAACTGCCGTTTTCCATCAGCATCTCATATGTGACGCCGTACTTTTTCGCGATATCGGCTGCGTAAGAAGAGCCTTCCGGAGGAGCAACTTCGAGTTTGAACGAACGCTTTCCGCCGTCGCTCTTAACGATAAGCGAAGAAGCCTTAGCCTTGTTGTTCTTAGAGAATTCTTCGGCATCGATCCCGAGCTTATGCATATGGGTGTTGTAGATCGTCCTGACATTCTTCGTGAGCAGAGCCTTTACCGAATCGCAGGCGATGTAGTAACCTTCCTCGAAGGAAGTCGTCGAGAAAGTCTCGTTCATCAGGATGAGACTGTCACCTGTTACAGCCGTGAATATCTCTTTAAAGCGCACGCACTCTTCGCCCAGACGGCCGAGATCCAGAGTCTTGTCCTCGTCAGCCGGGAAATGCGTATAGATGCAGTCGACAGGCGCGAACACGAACGAATCGGCAGGGACATATACACCGCCCTGTGCGAGCGCGAACAGCAGGCCGACGCCCTGAGTCGCCGTTGTCTTACCGCCCCTGTTGGCACCTGTAAGGATGTAGATCGTGTGGGCATCGTCAAAGACCAGATCATTTACGACGAGTTCGCCGGGATCCTTCAGGCTTAACGCGAGCTTGAAGTTATAGAAGCCCTTTGCATCTGCGGAAGCGCCGTCGCCTCTTGCGACAGCCTTCGCGCCGGAAAGCTTGAATCCTTTCTTCTCGAGGCCTGTCATGAACTCTGCGAAACGGATGTAATATACGAATTCCGGAATAACATCAGCGATGTTTCCGATGGCCATATCCGAATATTTGTCGAGCGTCCTTCTGAGGTTCTTGGACATGGTGTCGAGCATCTTGTTAAGGATGGTATCGAACTGCGCGGGAGTATTCGCTAGGCCGTCGCCGGCGGCGATCGAAGATACTGTCGCGTTGCGCATCAGAGGATTCGCATTGGCCGCCGTGTATTTCGCATAGTTGTTCATAATGGCGGCAAAGCTTCCGTCCTTGGCCGCATCTACCTGACGGTAATGCATGTCACCGTTCCATTCGGTGCCTTCTTTGATCTTATCCCCGCCAAGACTGTCTGCGAAATTGCCGACGATACCTGACTTCTTGAACTGCTTGTTGTTGACCGAGATGATACCCATACTTACGGCTTCGAGCCTCTGGTTTAGGTTCATGCCGATCGTCACGCTCTGGATATCAGAAGTCTCCGTGGTGAGTTTTTCCAGATCCTTTTTCAGTTCGTGGAAATGGGCATCCGTATAGATCTCATCGATATAATTCCTGTAATCCTTAAGGCCTGCCGACTTGATCCTGTCATCGCCCAGGCAGTCCTTGAGCGCGTCTACACAGGTTATGTAATCACGGTACTGGTTGAGGCGGTGCATCAGGAACCAGAGGCCTTCGACCTCGTCCTTGGATTTCTTGATGACACCGTACTGTTTATTGAATTCTATCTTGTCGAAAAGTTCAACGAGCTTCGCCCTCACATCCTGCAGGTTTTTCAGGTCCTCAAAGACTTCCTGCCTGTAATTTGTTACCGCAGGATCAGCTGAAAGATTGGCCAGGATCTCTGCAATGACAGTCTGCTCTTTAGGTTCTGAAGTAACCTCTTTGCAAACAAGATCGAGTCCCAGATCGTGGAACGCGGAATTCTCAAGTCTCTTATAATCTACCTTCGTTCCTCTGGGGAAAAGAAGGCTGAATTTCTTATCACCTGGCATGGACATATTCCTCCTGATGTTCCGGGCGGCAGATCAGTCAGGAAGTTTAAGCCCGGACTTATTTGTCGCCCATGCTCCTATAATACTCTTCAAGGACAGGTTTTGCAGACAGATAGTAGCGCTCGAGTCTCTTGTCGAAATGCTTTCCCATGCTCTCCATCATGATCCTGTCGGCATCGTCAAAGGAGAACTTATCCTTATAAACGCGTTTGCTTACAAGGGCATCGTACACATCTGCGATAGCCATGATGCGCGCTTCGATCGGGATCTCCTCACCCTTAAGACCTTCCGGATAACCTGAGCCGTCCCATCTCTCATGATGGTAATGGGCAACATTTCTTGCAACCTTATGGAACGCTTCGTTATCCGTTCCTTCCAGTATAGAGTCAACGATACGAGCGCCTTCCGCTGCATGCGCCTTCATCTTCTCATACTCTTCCGGAGTAAACTTGCCGGGCTTTCTCAGAACCGCATCATCAACGGCGATCTTTCCGAGGTCATGCATCGGCGCCGCCTGGATCATGTTCTTGCAGAATTCTTCTGTAAAACCGCCTTTGCCGAACAGGAGCAGGATATTCTTTCTTCCGCCTGCATTATTCTCATCCTTCTTTATCTCATCAATAAGGATCCTTACGACATCACTGGTACGTCTGATGTGACCGCCCGTTGAGTTGTCGCGGCTTTCTACCATGGTCGCCATGCCGAGGATCAGCCTGTTATGCATCTGAACGATATGCTCGGTCTTCTCCGCAACCTCATCCGACAGCTGCTCATTATAGTTCGTAAGGAGCTTCATGTACTTACGCGAATCTGTGTCATCCGTAACCAGGAACTGATAACCCCTCCTGTGCTTTCCGTCATAAAGATAGCGGATAGTAATGAGATAGATCTTATCTTCGGCTTCATAGTAAAAGTGGTCCTTTGACTCATCTCTTTTGAATTCGTCGAGCCACTTGAATAAAGTATTCTTTATGAGTTCACGTTTTCCGGGATAAGTATCGACCTGTATCTCTTTCAGGATCGGAAATACGTTCTGAGCGCTCTCGTTCGAGCCCAGGTATTTATCATCAAAGTCGAACGATATGAATCCCGTATCGCCTTTTTTTATGAGCGAATCGATACCGAGATCTGAAATGTCATACAGGCAGAGCCTGTGGACTATTATCAGATATATCACCTGCGCGAAAACATAAGAGAACGGCATCGCATCGATCCCGTCAGGCAGGATCTTACCGACAAAATAGCTAAGGAACGACACTGTCATAGGAAGTGACAGAAGCGCGATCGTCTTAGTGGAAACATCTTTCTTCTTAGTCAGGCTGTATACCATCGCGATTATGCTTATGGCAACGAACAAAGCGATAACAACATAAGTCAGCGTGTGGGCAAATCCGTATGTCTTAGTAAGCTTGCCCATTCCCCTGTCGATCTCAAAACTGACCGTCTTGTAGAAGTACGGTGCGTTACCCATCGAAAGTGCGAAAGAATAGACTCCGAGACATACGAGCGTCATTAACACGCTCTGCCATCTCTTTATCTGGATATGGCACAGGCTAAGAATACTCTGGGTAATGAAAAGGACCAGAAAACATCCTCCGATATAAGTGATCTTCGCAGCCGTGAGCGCCGTATCGAGATTTCTCGAATGCGCCATAATGGCATAGGCAAGATTGACTATCGGAATAAAGGCAAAGATAAGCGAGATATGCACGTCAAAGTGCTTATGCCAGATTGCGATATATATCAATGTCAGCACCACTGACAAACCAAATAATATCTCGTAATACGCTGTCACTTTCCAAGCATTCCTCTCTTATTCTATAGTTTTGATTTTATCATCAACAGGGCAATGTAATCTGTGCAGTTTTTTTAATATTTTGTGTTAGTTAAGTAAACTAATATCTGACACTGTTAATACACTTTTCAAACTGAAGCCGGGCTTCGATCCTTGTGTAATCAAAAGCCCGACAGCTTACAGTTTTCCTCTATCCTTTATGCTTATTCCTTTTATATAACTCTCGGGGGTAATTTGCGGGCGCCCCCGAAAACGCTTCCGAATCCTGCGCTCGGGGTCATAACACTCACCTCCGCGGATTACGCCAGATTATCCGGGCCGAAGCTCTCGGGTAAGAGCCCGCCCAAAGTAAATTCCTGATAGTCATCGGCACTCTTGGCCAGGTATATCTTAAAGTCGGATCTGCAGAATTCTCTCATCACCTGCCGGCAGACGCCGCACGGTGCGCAATACTGTAATCCGCCGTCTCTCTTTCCTCCGGCGATCGCAATTGCTGCGAAATCCCTGTATCCTTCGCTGACAGCTTTTGCTATGGCTGTCCTCTCAGCGCATATGGAGGGGCCGAATGCGCTGTGCTCGATATTGCATCCGGTAAAGATCTTACCGTCAGCCGTCAGGATCGCGCTGCCTACCAGAAAATCCGAATATGGAGCATAACTTTCAGATCTCATCTCGACCGCCTTTTGGCAGAGCCCGCGGATCACATTATCGTCGATCATCTTTAGATCCTCCTTTACAGATATACCTTAGCCGTAAGACAAGTGTCTTGATCTATCCCGGAAATCTCTTAATTCAGTTCGATATTTCCTGCGTCAACATGGATCTTAATAGAACCTGTACCGCTGCCTGCTGACTTGTATTTATTGCCGATCGAGCTGGATCCTACCTGAACAACGCCTGCATCGACTTTGCACTCGATGTCATATGAATCGAGGTTTTCGATGTCATCGATCATAACATTACCGAAGTCAGTTTCGATCTCAACATCTTCAATTGCCGTCCTGTTGATATCGATGTTGCCTGCATCAGTATTTATCTTCAGGATCTTCATACCGGAATCATCGATCTGGATATTGCCTGCATCAGCATCGATCTCGACTTTGCGGAATGTACTGTTATCGATCTCGATATTTCCCGCATTAAAATCTCCATAGAAATAATCTGCGCTGATACCGTTTATCTTTATGTCACCTGCATTGATCTTCATCTCAAGATTATTGATATTTACATCTGTTCCGAGTGTGATCACAAGCTCAGGTGTGTCTATATGATTAATTCCCCAGTTGAAATTGTATTTGCTGCCCTTCTGGGTTGCGACCAGCTTGCCGTTCTCGAAAGTAACATCCGGCTTGAGCGCTTTATCACCGCTGTACTCGACACCCATAAGTCCGCTTCCTTCTTTTACCTCGAATTTGACGGAGCATGCCTTGAGATCCAGCTTGATCGAATCTATTTCGCCGTGAGGATCATTGTTTTCTGCTGCGACTTCATATGTAGTCTCCATCGTTTCAACAACTACATCATGATCCTTAAGAAAAGACAGACCCGAAACCAGTGAACTTATTGCACTGATACCGCCTACGATCAAAGCGATCGAGATCGCTGCCACAGCGCAGATTATGATGGGTGTCTTATTAACTTTTCTGTCAGACTTCGGAACGAACTCCTCGCTCATCTTGCCTGACTCATTTAGTTCAAGGATCCTGTCATAGCCCTTCATCTTGGAATTTGCTGAAGTAATGAGGAATACACCGAGCGCGATGAAGAGGAAGAACATAACCGCACCGAAATCGCTCTTGATATAAGGAATGCTTCCGAAGATGATCGGATTAACGATGCTGAGGATGCAAAGACAGATACCGAACGTAGACATAAGTCCGTAGCTGGATTTGAAGCTCCTGCGCTCGCTTCTGACATACTCTGCGCCCTCAATGCTGAGAGAACATTCCTTGCGGCGCACTTCGGCAAATTCCTTTCTCTTGATGCCTGAATAGATGAACAGACCTACAGCAGCTCCGATCGCCAGAAACATGCTGCTTACACCGAGTGCTTCAAGATTGATATACGGGATCAGTTCCGCAACAATGTTGAACGCGACGCTGAAGATGCAAAGCGCGATACCCAAAGGAATGAGGATCGAACACTGACTGTTCATAGCGAGGTATTCCTTGACTCTGTCCATTGAGAGCATCGGCTTTGCTTCATCAGGATTCTCTGTAACTGCTTCCGAGATTCCGAGTGATTCAGCAAGTTCATCGAGATTGCCGAATTCGGAGATAACAATACCAACTGCTTCATTCTCGGTCTTTCCCTCGGCGATAAGTTCTTCGTACTTATCTTCCATCATCTGCAGGAGTTCAGCCTTAGCCCTCCTGACTTCTTCCGTATTAGGAAGATTACGGAACATATTGTCCAAATAGTTTTTTATAGCGTTCATACGAGTCTCCCCTCATCTGCAATAAACTTTTCTATAACTTCCTTAGTGAGTGTCCACTCCTCACACTTGGCGCGGTAATGCTCCTTGCCGGCCGGTGTTATGCGGTAGTAGGTCCTCTTCTTTCCGCCAGCGAGATCTTCATCGACAAACGATTCGATGAATCCGTTCTTCTCCATTCTGGTGAATGCCGAGTAGAGCGTCGTCTCTTTGATGATGTACTTGTCTTCGGACATCTGCCTGATCTGCTTAGAGATCTCATATCCGTAAGACGGGTCATTAAGAAGCATATAAAGAATTATTATGTCGTTATAGCCTCTGATGACATCGCTGCTGATCTCTGCCATAATCTATCTCCTTCCACTTATTACGACTGTCGTTGCTACGCTTGTCGTTGTTACGACTGTCGTACTACGGCTGTCGTAGTAACTATAACACCGGCTCATATATGTGTCAACAGCCATTTTGATATTTCTCCGGAAATGTTCTTTTTCCCGGATGACAAGCCGAAAGACCTGCCTCCCGCACAGCGGGAAACAGGCCTTTTCTGGTATTTACTTATTTAGATATACGGAATTAAGATTACTTCCCGGTATATCTTCCCTGAAGATAACCATATGAGATTATGTTCCCTGAGTTTCCCTCAGCGTCGGTGTCCAGGTCCTCCAGGAATTCATTGAACTTCGGGCACATGCCTCTTACTCCGCCCTTGGCACGCTCAACAGGATTTTTAAGCGCGATGACATAGATGTCATAAGTACGTGTCTCACCCGGTGGCGGCATCATGGCGAGATAATTGCTGTCAGCACCGGCGTCCAGATGCGTATCAGTGAAATTTTGAACTTTCCAGTGAAGCAGATTTACGGGTGGAACATTGTCAATACCGGTGTAACAATAAGTGTCAAGCATGTAGATTATGTAACATTCCGCACCTTCCACGGGTTCCCATGAAAGTTCCGGCGACAGCCCTTCCGGGTGATCTGATAATCCCGCTCCGTCATCACTCCAGACACCATCCGTCAAAGATTCTGAGCTCAGCTCAAAGACCGGATAAGACTCAATGGTATAGCCGTAATTAGAGCCCGCTGTGGCAGCTGCCGCTTCTGTTTCTTCAGATGTTTCAGTCACACTCTCAGAGGCCGTTTCCTGCGATGATCCTGCCGGTGTCACCTCAGAAGGAACAGCCGTTCCGCAGCCCGTTACGCCTGCACAAAATACCGCTGCCGCTCCTGATGATGCGATCATCCTCTTGATGTTTATCTTTTTCATAACCTATGTCCCCCTTAATTGCGGTTGTCTATATTTTCCGTATATGGCCATAACATCACAAGGGAAAATCGGTTCGTTTTACCTGTAAAATCTGCACGCATCTGAACCCACACACGGGATGCTTTTTTACCCGTGGCGCCGCCTTACAGATGGCGGCTTACTACATAAAGCGGCCCTGCTTTGTTATAATCCACACTATGGAAAACGCGTTATTTACAGCCAAGAAACACATGGACTTCGAGGTGATCATGGACCTCGCCGTCATCAACGCAAGGAACAATCTTCCGCAAATCGGAAACGATGAGAGATGCAAGCTCATCGTCTTAAGCAAGGGTATCGTCAGTCTCACGGTCAACGGAAACAGGAAAGATCTCAAAGCCCCTTCTGCGCTGTATCTTTCAGACAGGGACAAGGTTACGTTCAGCAAGGACCGGAAATTCCAGGCATTCATAATCTTCTTCAAGCCCTCCGTCGTTAATGACGCATTCACCTACGAGAGACTTTATGCCGGCGAGTTCGAAGATACGGAAGGGACCACGCTCTTCCAGGATTACCTGCTCATCAGGAACTTCGTTTTCGACGACCCGTTCTCGCCGAAAACGGCATCGTTCACGCCTGAGACGCTTGCCGACATGCTCGACATAACAGACAAGCTGGGCCGTGAATTAAAGCTCAGCACGGATGGCTACTGGCCGTGCCGCTCAAGGTCTTATTTCATCGAGCTTTTATACAAGCTCAAGTACTGCTATGCCAACAATTCGACCACGGGCGAGAGCAACGCCGCCTTCATCTCCCGCGTGCATGAATTCATCTTCAGCCACATCAGCGAGAAGATCACACTCGAAAGGCTCACGTCGGAATTCAACGTCAACAGAAACGCCCTGAACAGGATCTTCAGGGCAGAGACCGGTCTTACATGCATCGATTACATCAACGGCCAGAGGATGAGCCTCGCCAGGCTCTGGCTCTCAGACACCGGCATCCCGGTCAGCGAAATCGCGAGGCGGTTAGGCTTCGAAGACCCCAATTATTTCAGCAAAGCGTTCAGGAAAGCAACCGGCAGATCGCCCACACAGTACCGCACGGACAGCCCGGACGAATAAGGCTTTAACAGTTTTTGCCGTCTCATTTCAAGGAATGGATCTTTGTGACGCGCGAGACCCTATGCGTGCCTTTTTAGACCACAGAAGTCAAACAACTTCTCCTCAAAACTTGATATATCTGCCTTCCGCGGTCTGTTATATTTAAGATACACGCAGCTTTTTCACGCGTACCAAATCAATCTGCAACTTAATAGAAAGAGGTACTGCCATGGAACTTTATGTTGACATTAAAGCCCTTAACAACCCCGGTGACGGCTCAAAGGAAAAGCCCTTCGGAACGATCTCCGAAGCAGCAAAGATCGCGCAGCCCGGCGACACGGTCCACGTGGCACCCGGTGTCTACAGGGAATACGTTTCGCCCGTTAACGGCGGAACTGAAGATGCCCGCATTACATACGTGAGTGACGAACCTTTGGGAGCAACCATTTCAGGCGCAGAGCAGATCACCAGCTGGCAGCAGTATGACGGCGACGTCTATGTCTGCAAGGTCGATAACTCAATGTTCGCGCCCGACTACAATCCATATACTACTTTCTGCTACGGAGACTGGTATTTCGCAGGCAAGAACAGGCATGTAGGCTGCGTTTACATCAACGACAGACGCCTCTACGAAGCAGCTTCGATCGATGAGGTGATCAAGGCTCAGGTCTACAAGTGCTCATGGGTTCCTGAAGAATCCAAATACAAGTGGTACGCAGAAGAAAAGGACGGCCAGACATATATCTATGCTAATTTCGGCGGGCTGGATCCGAACAGCGAGATGGCTGAGATCAATGCCAGAAGAATGTGTTTCTTCCCTGCCGAGACAGGCCGCAATTACATCACTGTAAGAGGCTTTAAGATTTGTAAGGCCGCTACGAACTGGGCGCCTCCGGCAGCATGGCAGGAAGGCATGATCGGTCCGCACTGGTCAAAGGGCTGGATCATCGAAGACTGCGAAGTCTATTTCTCCAAGTGCTCCGGCATCGGACTCGGCAAATATCTGGATCCCGAGAACAACCATTATTTCACATACGAGCATCTTAAGAGCCCGACACAGATGGAGCGCGACGCCGTCTGCAGAGGACAGTATCACGGCTGGCTCAAGGAGAACATCGGCAGCCACATCATCAGACGCAATAATATCCACCACTGCGAGCAGGGCGGCATCATAGGACGTATGGGCGCCGTTTTCAGCACGATCGAAGATAACCACATCCATCACATCAACAACATGATGGAGTTGGGCGGCGCCGAAGTCGCAGGCATAAAGCTTCACGCAGCTATCGATGTCCTCATGAGACGTAATCACATCCACCACTGCGTAATGGGCATCTGGACAGACTGGGAAGCCCAGGGCACAAGGATCACGCAGAATCTTCTGCACGATAACCAGAGGCCTGACTACGCAGCTCCGCTTAAGGGCGGCATGGGCAGCGAGGATATCTTCGTTGAGGTAGGACACGGCCCGACGCTCATCGACAACAACATCCTCCTTTCAGATGCAACCCTCCGTATTGCCACACAGGGCGTCGCCATGGTCCACAATCTCATCTGCGGTGCATTCACTTCGGTAGGCGCAGGCACCGACTGGCGCTACACGCCTTACCACATGCCCCACAGGACAGAAGTCATGGGCTTCATGACGATCCTCCACGGCGATGACAGATTCTATAACAATATCTTCTTCCAGAAATTCCCGAAAGAATCCCTCATCTCACGCTTCGATGACGGCGAGATCTGGGAGGAAGAGCGCGTCGTCGGCACGCACGTTTGGGATCACTATCCCCTCTATGAGGACTGGATAAAGAGATTTGATCTGGACAGCGATACGCCTGACATGATGAAGATCGCTAAGGCTCATTTCGACCATCTCCCGGTATGGATCGAAGGCAACGCTTATCTCGGCGGCGCCCTCCGCTTCTGCAAGGAGACGAACTACCTCATGGACGATACTTCCAAGGTTTATGTCAATGTAAAAGAGGACGGCGACAAGGTATATCTCGATACTAACCTCGCTGATGTCATGGGCAGCTTCACCGCTTCGCTCATAACGACTGATGTTCTCGGAAAGGCTTTCGAGCCCCAGCAGAGATTCGAAGACCGCGACGGAAGCGACATTATCTTCGACACTGACTACTTCGGCGAGAAACGCTCAGCCATTATCCCGGGACCGTTCGCTTCGCTCGATCTCAAGGATAGGAATGTAGTACTGTAATTATTCGGATATTCAGCATTGATTGGGGTTGTCTTCAAACGGCAACCCCTTATTGTGTCTTAAATACGCGAAAAATCGAAATTGAGACACCGGCTGCTATTGTCAGAGTTATCTCAAATCCCTGTTTTTTTTCGCTAATTTTCGAAAAAAGCCGTTTTTTGTATCTCTTTTTTCGAAAAACGGAAATTTAAGATAACGCGCCAATGTCTCAAATTCCAGCTTTAATCATTTTGAGACACGCCGTCACCTGGAACGCCAATCCACTTGAGACACGCCGTCCCCCCTAATCCGCCTTTCAGAACGGGCCGTGCTTATCAAAGTATTTAGCGGGGTATATGCCCTTCTCTCTTTTCTTTGCCTCGACAACGCAGCCTATGAGAACGGCTATGGTCATGATCAGACCCATCGTTCCGAAGAGGCAGATAAAATATATGTTTCCTAAGACGGAATGTCCTCTGATGCCTTCAACGTTCGAATACATCTTTCCGCCGGTGAGATAGACGTTCGCGGGCGTTTTCAGAAGATAATGACTGGTGTAACGGGAAATCTCAGAATCCTTGACGTTTATCAGATTGTACGTCTTGCCGTCATAGATAACGGTAACTTCGTTCGTGTCATTCTTGGAAAGCGGAGCTTTACTGTGAACACTGTAAACCTCTGCCTGCACAGTGCTGTAAGAAATATGCTGGTTCCGGGAAATGAAGAAAAGGTCACTGCTAGAACGAAAAACACTGCAAGCAAAACACTAGAGACAATGCTCAGTTTGACGAACTTCTTTTTGTTCCGGATATAGTAATCGTCAGGTTCAGGACTGCTCAATGCCTGCGTGCCTTCTTCTTTGACGGATTTTTTGCGGGAGCTTTCGCAGGAGCCTTTACAGTCTTCCCGGAATCTTCAGCTTCGGACTCATCAGAAGAAGACTCCGCCCCGCCCTTCTCATTCTTATCATTCTTGTCACCCATAAGACTGTCCAGAATACCAGAGAAATAGAGGCCGGCCTTCTTGTCAATCTCGAAGATCTTGATAACCTGAATGATGATGATCGCCAGGACCGGTCCGAGCAGGAAGCCCGGAGCGCCCCAGATATAGACACCTGCAGCCATTGCGATGAGCGTGATGAGCGGGTGCATCCTGAGAGATTTGCCAAGGACGGCAGGTTCGACGAAACGGCGGATGATCGACATTATAATGAGACCTCCGAGGAGAATGCCCGCGGAGACATACTGACCGTGAGCGACCTGGTAGATCATCATTGGGATCATCGTTGCGCTGACGCCTAAGACAGGCAGGAAATCAATGAGCGCGGTAATGATACTGAGGACGATCGCATATTCCTGAAGTCCTGCGAACCAGAAGACGAACAGGGATTCGAAAGCCGTGAGGATGAACAGTACAAAGTATCCTCCGAGCACCCGGAAGACCATGACCGAGAGGTCATTGAGGAGCGTGAACACACGGTTCCTGAACTTGCGGTTCGGAGTGTTCTTAACAAAGAACTTCATGACGGTCGGGCCGTCATTGATGAAATAGAATCCGCTCAAGATGATGCTGATAACAAAGAAGACACCGTAAGGGAGATTGCCGACGAGTTTCCAGACTGCAGATAATGCGGAGCTTATGACCTGGGGCACATTCTTTACGACCGTCTGGCCCATGTCAGTGATATTATCCTGAAGCGATTCGATCATTTCGGGAGTCAGGAAACCTCCGTTGTCAACGCTGTACTGCTCAAGCAGCTGGGTATTGATCATCTCGGAAGGTTTAAAGGTCTTGGACAACTCCGCAAGCGTAACGAGCAGACTGTTTGCCTGATAGACCAGACCGATACATGTAAGAACGATCAGTATGAATACAAATATGTTAAGGATGACATAGACGACGAGCGCAGTCTTGGTGTGGGTAGACTTCTTCTTGCCCGGTTTGATCCGGGTGGGATCACCCTTATCGAAGAGCTTTGAGACCGGCTTTGCGATAAGTACGGATGTCTTTGCGAGTATAAAACCTATGAGGAACGGGACGAGGATCACTGCGACGATCTTGCCCGCATAACAGAATGCGATAATGATCACTACTGTTAGAATGAACTTGAGCATAGACATGACCGATGCACGGTCACGGTTATATCTTTCTATATCATTAATTGCCTTGTTCTGTTTTTCCATTTACAACCTAATTCCCTTAAAAAGTAATATCCACAGGATCACACATATCATGATACCGAGGACAAGCGTGATGTTAATGCCCTTGAAAAAACCTCCGGCCATTCCGCCGTCCTTTACCTCAGGCTTTCTCTCATCTCCGTATATATCGGCGCTGTATGCGAAATGGAATTCTCCCAGCGTCTTCCTGAAAAACGCGAAAAGAATTATAGCGACGATGAGCGCCGGAATAGAAGCGAAATAAATGGTGCTCGGGATATCGCTGAAGACCCTGATCGTGGTGAGATCCAATTCACCGACTATGCTGCCGATCAGTATCCCCGTCAGCCTTGCTCCTAAAAGCGCGAGTATAGGACCATAGATGTTTTCGGTGTGATTTCTGACGATACAGAGCCACCATCCGATTATTATGATGGCGGCCAGATCAATAAAATTCATTGAAAACAGACCGAACAGCAAAGGAATGATCACAAATGCCCAGCGCTTGTTCTTTTCGGTAAATCCCTGCCAGACAGCGCCCAGAAAGAATACCGAGAAGCCGAATGCCGGAATTATCGTATCTATAAGGATCTCCAGGAGCAGAGTCTGCCATGTGACTTCTTCCAGATGGTAAAAAACAGCTGGGAATATGACCGAGCCGCCGTTCCTGAGCCACAAAGCAACCGAAAGATTGTGGAAAGAAGTCTTCAGAAGATAAATGGGCGCTCCCGACAGTAATGACAGTATGAGCGACCCGATTCCCGTATAACGTCCGGTGATATATAGACCTCCGCGCTCCGCGATAAGGAATGACGGCGCGATGAACGCAAACATGACTGTCATGAGTACAATGATCGAATAGCCAACCAAAGATGTTGATGAGAACGAGAATGCCCCCGAGAACATCAGCTTTAAAATGAGAAACGAGAACATGAATCCCACCGAGCCATAGAAAACGGGATAACCCCAGTTAAAAGGCTTCGGAAATCTGAAAGCATTAACGATGTGGCCACCGATGGACCTCAGAACGTCCATCAGAAATAAACTCCGAACAGAACTATCGTCTGGAACATCTTATCGAAGAAGAATGGCTCCATAATGGCAAATACTGCGCATCCCAGCGCGAGGAAAGGTCCGAATGCCATATAATCCGGGTCTTCTGCGAAATGTATCGCCGCCTTCTCTCGTTGTAGCTTCAGTTTCTCCGCCCTCGGATCTTCCGCTTCCGCTATTCTCTTCTTCTCGGCAGATATCCTCTTGACCTTCCTGACAAGCAGCGGGACTGCGAACAGAAGTGCCGAGAAAATTGACACATATACAAGTATCAGTAGTCCGTAACATCCTGTGATAAGACCCGTAGCGAACAGAAGTCTCATATCTCCCATGCCCATTCCCTCGCGGCCGAGGAAAGTGATCGACAGGAATCCGATGAGCCAGATGACACCGCCGCCAACGACGGACGCGATTACCTTATTGAGTACAGGGATCCACCACTTAGCATCAGGAGTGAACCATACCGAACCCTCGAAAACATCAGCCAGCACCGACAGAACGCCGCATCCGGCAATGAAGATCGAGAACTGGTCCGGGATTATCCTGTTGAGCTTATCAGCCATCATGACCAGCATCAGAACAGGGATCACAAGGAGTATGACCGCCAGATGCATCGGCCTGAACTGATAGATATACCGCACTTTGCAGAAAAAAACGGTAACGCAGTAGCATGCAGCACAGAAAGCAGAAGCAATAAGGCCCTCCGGGAAAGGTCTCATCCTCTTTGAAGGCCTGTAGTCAGGGTCTTCGGGCGTTACGCCGTAATCCTGAAGCCACTTGTCGGGAAATCTCCCGAACAGATATGTAATCAGCGCGCCTGCGAGCACACCTGCCACAATGGCAAAAACATAATAAAGAACATCATTCATAACAATTAGAAGTTTAATATAGAGCGCCGGAAAATACAAATGTGTAAATCATATCGGAACAGGCGGTTTTTCACGCATGAATCAAGTGTTAAAATTCAGTTAAATTTCAGTTTTTTTTGTCAGTTTTATGTGTTTTTCATTGACAGAAAAACACGCGGAATCAATGCTTTCGGAGGCGTTTTTGGCGAAAAAATCGAACTTATCCCAAAAAATTGCGATTACCCCCCATTATTGTTAAAATCAGACGTAATTATTTTGGAGGAAGTAGACGTCTTCTTAGGGTAAGAGAAGCGTCGAAGACTTAAAAAATGGCAACTATTACAGCAAAAGCGCTTGAACAGATGATGCAGTCTCACGTAAGGGCCGAGACAGGCATGAGCCTTGAGCAGGCTACACCCCGTGATTACTGGACGGCTCTTTCCAAGAGCATCGTTGAAATCATCTCGGAGAATTGGATCGCAACAAGGCACAAGTATAATCAGGGCCGTCAGGCTCATTACTTCTCCGCCGAGTTCCTCGAAGGACGTTCAATGCTCAATAATCTGGTAAATCTCGGCATTTACGATCAGGCAAAGGAGGCTCTTGCCACTTTCGGACTTGATATCACGGACATCCTCGAGGAAGAGACTGACCCGGCGCTCGGCAACGGCGGTCTCGGAAGACTTGCTGCATGCTTCCTTGATTCTTGTGCTACGCTTAATCTTCCTGTAACAGGCTACGGAATCCTCTATCGTTACGGTCTTTTCAGACAGGCTATCGAGAACGGTTTCCAGAACGAGTATCCTGACTCCTGGATGGAGCACGGTTATCCCTTCATCCTTCCCAGATATGACCGCAAGGTTAAGGTCCATTATTCAGATATCGACGTCTGGGCTGTTCCCTGCGATCTTCCTATCACAGGTTACGGTACAAAGAACGTTAACCTCCTGAGACTCTGGAAGGCAGAACCTGCACAGGAGTTTAACTTCAACCTCTTCAACTCACAGAGATTCGATGATGCCGTTATCGAGAGAAACCGCGTTCAGGACATCTGGAGAGTCCTCTACCCGAACGACACTTCCTACGACGGAAAGGTCCTCCGTGTAAGACAGCAGTACTTCTTCGTATCCGCTTCCCTGCAGGACATCATCTTCAGATATAAGAGATATCACGGCGATGATCTCCACGATTTCGCCAAGTACAACACGATCCAGCTCAACGATACACACCCTGTTGTCGCTATTCCCGAGCTCATGAGACTCCTCGTTGACGAGAACGGTATCCGCTGGGAAGACGCATGGGAGATCGTTAAGGAGACATTCGCATATACCAACCACACCATCATGGCAGAGGCACTCGAGAAGTGGGATATCTCCATCTTCCGTTTCCTCTTCCCCCGTATCTACGAGATCATCGAAGGCATCAACAACCAGTTCCGTGCCCAGATGTACGAGGCAGGCCTCTATTCCGAGCTCATCGACCGCATGTCTCCGTTAGGTGACGGCAAGATCCACATGGCCTGGATGGCTATCTACGGTTCACACTCCGTAAACGGCGTTGCTGCCCTCCACACAGACATTCTCAAGAACGAGACACTGAAGGACTGGTACAACATTTATCCCGAGAAGTTCTCCAACAAGACTAACGGCGTTACGCCCAGAAGATGGCTCAGATCCTGTGATCCCGAGCTCGCTTCCCTCATCACTGACCTTCTCGGCAGCGATAAGTGGGTAACGGATCTCGACCAGCTAAAGCAGCTCGAGAAGTATAAGGACGATGACAAGATCATGAAGAAGTTCATCGCCATCAAGAAGAACAACAAGAAGAATCTCTCCGAGTATCTCGAGAAGACAAAGGGTATCAAGCTTAACCCGAATTCCTGCTTCGACGTACAGATCAAGCGTCTCCACGAATACAAGAGACAGCTGCTCAATGCTCTCTATGCGCTTAACCTCTACGACAGGCTCAAGGAGAATCCGAAGCTCGACATGCCGCCGGTCACGATCCTCTTCGCTGCTAAGGCTGCTCCGGGTTACTTCAGGGCTAAGGCCATCATCAAGTTCATCAACGAGATCGCCAAGCTCATCGACTCCGATCCTGACATGAAGAACAAGCTCAAGGTCGTATTCGTCGAGAATTACAACGTTTCCGTCGGCGAGAAGATGTTCCCTGCAGCAGACGTTTCCGAGCAGATCTCCACAGCAGGTCTCGAGGCATCAGGTACAGGTAACATGAAGTTCATGATGAACGGTGCCGTAACTCTCGGTACTCTTGACGGCGCTAACGTTGAGATCGCAGAGTGCGTCGGCGACGACAACATCTACATTTTCGGCTGCCGCTCACAGGATATGGCTGCTACAAAGGCTTACTACAATCCGAAGTGGCAGTATGAGAACATCCCCGGCCTCAAGAAGTGCCTCGACAGACTCGTCGACGGCTCCTTCAACGACGAGGGCACCGGCATGTTCAACGACCTCTTCAACGGCCTCATCTACGGTTCCAACTGGCAGCCGGGCGACCCTTACTACGTACTGGGTGACTTCGACGACTACAGAAAGCAGCGCGACCGCCTCTACAAGGACTACCAGGACAGCCTCGATTGGGCCAGAAAGTGCTGGGTCAACATCTGCAATTCCGGCAAGTTCTCCTCAGACCGTACGATCAGCGAGTACGCCAGCGGTATCTGGAAGATCAAGCCGCAGAAGATCTGATAATTTAAATGTTTTTCGGAAGGCGCCTCCACCGCGGGGCGCCTTTTGTTATCTGCGTTGCGGTGTGCGTAAACACCATACAGTTTTTTGCACAGCAAAATCTTCGAAAAACATGGACAGAAAGCTGTATTTCCCATGATTTACAGTTTTTGTACAGCTTTTTTCGCGAAAAACATAGGCGGAAAACTGTACAACCGCGTTCCGGCACTATTTCCGACGAAAATCTGCTCGGTTATACCCTGATGCAGTTTCCGACAAAACAGCTCGGTTATACTCCGACGTAATTTCCGACAAAATCACCCTGAAAACACGGAGGATATGTCGGAAATCTCAGATTCCGACTTTTCCTCCGACTTTTCGGTCCCGAAAACTCGGAAAGTCCGTAATGCTTACACAGGTGTCCCGACGCCTGCAATCGGCAATTATATAAAATATTATTAATAATGCTTTTCGGAACGATTTGAGATATAATCTTTGTTAAATCATTTTAAGGAGGAACTTAATATGCCAATATTTCAGGATGCAAAAGGAAAGAACATCGCTAACTTCCAGAAGATGATCGATGAGAAAAAGAATACCATTCGCAAGTATTATGATGAGATCGGCCACCTCTACTATGGCCAGTACAAGGATGTCAACGTTGACATGACCAAGGACATCAATGCAAGATGCGAATCCATCTCCAACCTCTACATTGAGATTGAAGACTTGAATGTTAAGATCCTCCGTGAAAGGGGCCTCAAGAAGTGCGCAGTATGCGGCACCGAGAACAACCTTTCCAACGCTTTCTGCTTTAAGTGCGGAGCAAGATTTGACGATTCTGATGCAGTTCCCGCTGACGTTATCGCTCCTCCGAACGCCTCTGCAACACCTGCACGTTTCGCTGAAGCAAAGCCTGCAGCAGTTTCTGCTCCGGCAGTTGAGACAGCACCTGCGATTGCTCCCGTTGTTGAACCCGAAGCAGCAGAAGTTATCGAGGAAGCTGCAGATGTAATAACAGAAGAGGGCAAGGAGGAATAAGGAGTAATATGGCGAAGATTTTCGAAGAAGAGTCAAGAACATTTTCTGAGTATCTTTTGATACCCAATCTTACAACAGAGAAGAACACACCTGATCAGGTAGACCTGTCCGCACCCATCGCGAAGTACAGAAAGGGCCAGGAAGAGTCACGTCTCAAGATCAATATCCCTATGGTTTCTGCGGTTATGCAGGCCGTAAGTGATGACGGTATGGCAATTGCGCTCGCAAGATGCGGCGGTCTGTCATTTATATTCCAGTCACAGTCGATCGAATCACAGTGCGACATGATCAGGAGAGTCAAGAAGTATAAGGCCGGAATCGTTGAATCCGACTCCAACCTCTCTCCCGAAGATACACTTGAGAAGGTTATCGAGCTTCATGAGAAGACCGGTCACGGCACTGCAGCCGTTACAGAAGACGGTACTGCCGAAGGTAAACTCTTAGGTCTCGTAACGACACGTGATTACCGTGTAAGCAGACTCTCGCTCGATACCAAGGTCAAAGAGTTCATGACTCCTATCGAAAAGCTCGTTACCGCTCCCGAGGGCACTTCCCTCAAGGAAGCAAATGACATCATCTGGGACAACAAGATCAATCAGCTCCCTATCGTTAATTCCGAGGGAAGACTCGTAGGTCTCGTTTTCAGAAAAGACTATGAATTCCATAAGGCAAATCCCTATGAGCTCCTCGACTCCGAGAAGAAGCTCATCGTAGGCGCCGGCATCAATACCAGAGATTACGAACAGCGCATCCCTGCCCTTCTCGAAGCAGGCGCTGACGTTCTCTGTCTGGATTCCTCCGACGGTTTCTCCGTATGGCAGGAAAGAGCGCTCAAGTGGTGCAAAGAGAATTATCCTGATGCCATCATCGGCGCAGGCAACGTTGTAGATGCAGAAGGCTTCAAGTTCCTCGCTGACTGCGGCGCAGACTTCATCAAGATCGGTATCGGCGGCGGTTCCATCTGCATCACACGTGAGCAGAAAGGCATCGGCTGCGGCCAGGCATCGGCTGTTCTCGCAGTTGCAAAGGCACGTGACGAGTATTTCGAGAAGACAGGCTGGTATATCCCGCTCTGCTCTGACGGCGGTATCGTTCACGACTATCACATGGCTCTGGCACTTGCCATGGGCGCTGACTTCCTTATGCTCGGAAGATATTTCGCTAGATTCGACGAATCACCTACGAGAAAGCTTCTTGTCGGCGGTACTTACGTTAAGGAATATTGGGGCGAAGGCTCCAACCGTGCACGCAACTGGCAGCGTTACGATGAC
>JAZSFQ010000008.1:0-137598 GCA_045532275.1 Saccharofermentans sp.
CCTAAGACCGCTTGGCCTCCGACTTTTTCCATCGATGCTTTCGGTCCTATCGCTGACAACGCAGGCGGTCTAGCTGAAGCTTGCCACCTTCCTGCAGACGTTCGTAAGATCACAGATAAGCTCGACGCAGTCGGTAACACAACCGCTGCTATCGGTAAGGGGTTCGCTATCGGTTCTGCAGCATTCGCTACAGTTTCCCTCATCATGGCTTACGTTGGTAACTACACAGAGATCGGCCAGCCTTTGACACTTAACTTCGCTTCATTCTTCGTTGTTGCCGGTGGTATCCTCGGTGGCGCACTCGTTGAGTACTTCTGCGCTATCCTCACAGATAACACGATCGACGCTGCTAAGATCATGGCTGACGTCGGCGACAAGCAGATGACACAGGAAGTTCTCGACGGCAAGGCTAAGCCTGACTACAACATGATGATCGCCATGGCTGCTAAGGAAGCTATCCACAGAATGGTTCTTCCTTCAGTTCTCGCGCTCCTCATTCCTATCATCGGCGGTTTCATCCTCGGCGTTGAGTTCGTAGGTGGTATCCTCGTAGGTGCTACGATCGTTGCTATTCCGAGAGCTATCTTCATGGGTAACTCCGGCGGTGCTTTCGATAACGCTAAGAAGTACATCGAGCAGGGTATGCTTAAGGGCCACGGCAAGGGATCTCCTGCGCACAAGGCTTCAGTAACCGGTGACACGATCGGTGACACACGTAAGGACGTTGTAGGCGTTGCTTTGGACATCTTCATCAAGCTCATGTCCACAGTTGCTAATACGATCGCTCCTATCATCAGAAACTTCCGTTTGTTCGGCTAATCTGATCGAAAACTGATATAATAGCGGCTGTCTTGAATAAAGGCAGCCGCTTTTACATATAATTGCTTTACAAAATAAGAGACAGATGGTATTATCACCAAGTTGCCTTAATCGCAGTTTTGCGGAAGACTCCGACCCTTACCTTCGATTCTGGCGTATTTATCATTAAGGAGGAAAGATTTATGTCAGCATCTTTCGACAAGCAGGCTATCATCAAGGAATATGCTCTCTCTGAGGGCGACACAGGTTCACCTGAGGTTCAGGTTGCTCTTCTTACTTACAGGATCAATCACCTCACAGAACATCTCAAGACCCACAAGGGTGCCCACCACAGCAGAAGAGGTCTTCTCATGATGGTTGGTAAGAGAAGAAACATCCTTGACTATCTTGCAGCAATCGATATCGAGCGTTACAGAACACTCATTGCAAGACTCGGTATCAGAAAGTAATCTTTCAGACAGATTATTTTTCGAAGCGGTTCCTTACGGGACCGCTTTTTCTTTCAAGTTTTAAAGATGATATAATTAATAAGTTATGACTTCCGGGAGGTATTTATATGCTTGACGGTTTTATCAGGGTAGCGGCGGCAAGTCCGAAGGTCAGGGTAGGTGACGTTGATTTCAATGTCAGCCAGACTGTTCTTTATGCTAAGAAGGCTTCAGAGAAAGATACTGCGGTGGTAGTTTTCCCGGAACTCGGGCTGACAGGATATACCTGCGGCGATCTGTTCCTTCAGAATGCTCTGCTGGATAGAGCCATTGACGGCCTCTACGACCTTGCAGAACAGACGAGCGGCCTTAATACAGTAATTATCGCAGGTCTTCCGGTACAGGTAGGCGGCAAGCTATATAATTGCGCAGCAGTTATCTATCAGGGAGAGATCCTCGGAATCGTTCCCAAGCAGAATATCCCGAATTACTCCGAGTTTTATGAGCTCAGGCATTTTGCTCCGTTTAATGAAGTTGAAAATATAGTTATCGAAGATGATATATGCTTCGGCAGAATGGTCTTTGACTGCGCTGATCTTACTTTTGCGGTCGAGATCTGCGAGGACCTCTGGGTATCTTCCAGCCCTTCTGAAGAGTATGTAAGTAACGGAGCTCAGATCATTTTCAATCTTTCGTGCTCTGATGAGATCATCGGAAAAGCGAAATACAGAAGAGATCTCGTTAAGATGCAGAGCGCCAAGCTTATGGCCGGTTATGTATACTGCGATGCAGGTATAGGGGAGTCTACTCAGGATCTTGTTTTCGCAGGACATAACATTATCGCGGAGAACGGAAAGATCCTGTCCGAGAGCAGGAGATTTGCGAATGAGAACGAGGATGAAGCGATAATCTATGCCGATATCGATCTGGAGCGTATAGAATCCGACAGACGCAAGGCAAATACTTTTGTGCACGATCTGACAGGATTAAGCGGTGTTGAGATCGTCAGTTTTGATGCTGAATTCCCCGATATTACGCTTAACAGGAAATTCTCGAAAACACCTTTCGTTCCAAAGAATTCCGATGATCTGGCCGCAAGATGCGAAGATATTCTAAACATGCAGGCTGCAGGTCTTTATACAAGGCTTAAGGCTATCAACTGCAAGAAGGCGGTAATCGGTCTGTCCGGAGGTCTCGATTCGACATTGGCGCTTATTGTAACGATCCACGCTTTCGATAAGCTCGGGCTCGACCGCAAGGGTATCATCGGTATCACGATGCCGGGATTCGGAACGACTTCCAGAACAAAGAATAACTCGATCAATATAGCTGAGGAATACGGCTGCACATTAAGGGAGATATCGATCTCTGATGCCGTTATCCAGCACTTCAAGGATATCGGACACGATATAGATGTTCATGACATCACTTATGAGAACTCCCAGGCCAGAGAGCGTACCCAGATCCTCATGGATATCGCAAACCAGGAAGGCGGACTCGTTGTCGGAACCGGTGACCTTTCCGAACTTGCGCTCGGATGGGCTACATATAACGGTGACCATATGTCCATGTACGGAGTCAACTGCTCTATCCCGAAGACTCTTGTAAGGTATCTCGTATCCTATGAGTCGGCTCGTACGGCTGATGTTAATCCGTCACTTTCCAAGGCGCTTGCGGACATCGTGGCAACGCCTGTTTCGCCTGAACTCCTGCCTCCTACAGAGGACGGAAAGATCTCGCAGAAGACGGAAGAGACGGTAGGACCTTATGAACTCCACGACTTCTTCCTTTACTACATGATCAGATTCGGATTCAAGCCTTCAAAGATCTACCGTATGGCCCTTCAGACATTTGAAGGTGCCTACGATGCTGATACGATCTATAAGTGGGAAGAGACTTTCTTAAGACGTTTCTTTAGCCAGCAGTTCAAGAGATCGTGCGTACCGGACGGACCTAAGGTAGGTACGGTATCACTGTCTCCGAGAGGCGACTGGAGGATGCCTTCTGACGCATCACGTAATGTATGGCTCGATGATCTTATGACTGTAAAGGAATGATATATGAAATCCATAGTTTGTTTTGGCGATTCCAACACTTACGGACATGATCCCGCGACAGGAGACCGACTCCCTGATCAGGTCAGATGGACATGCCATCTTCAGAAACTCTTAGGTGACGGGTATAAGGTTATCGAAGAGGGGCTTAACGGCAGGACCACCGTTTTCGACGATCCCAATGATGACTGGAAAAACGGGCTTGATTACATAAAGGGAATCCTCTGCACGCACAGGCCGGTCGATTATCTTATCATCATGCTCGGAACAAACGATATGAAGACTGTTTATAACGCTTCTCTCGATGCCATATCCGCAGGCCTTAATGAGATCGTTAACAGGGCTGAAAGCGTTATGAATATCAAGCAGGGCTATGTCCCGAAGATACTCGTCGTATCTCCGCCTGAGATTTCAGATGATGTCCTGAAAGGCCCATTCTGTGGTTCTTTTAATGAAGTATCCATCGATAAATCCAGGCGTCTTGCAGAGTATTATAAGAAAGTCGCCGACAAGCACGGATGCATGTTTCTGGATGCTAAACTTTTTATCAAGCCTTCGAAAGAAGACGGTCTGCATCTTGATGCCGCAGGGCATAAGGGTCTTGCTGAAGCGGTATGTAATGCGCTTAAGGATACATAATCTCTTGATTTCAGATTGGAAGTTTCTGTCGCAATTCATGTTTTCTCATGATTTGCGATAGATTTCTGCCGTTTTTCTATCGCGGGAAGCGTTTTTTGCGTCTTCGCGACAGGTTTTCGAAAAAAGTAACATTTTTCATCTGAGCTGAATTTGTCTTATTGAGCTTTTAGTATATAATTATTAAGTTCGAGAAGGAGTGTAGTGTGTAGATTGACTGCCCGAACATCGAGCTTCATATTTGTTCGGACCGTGAATCTACGAACTACCTCCTTTAAATAAATTCAATATTTTTATAAAGGAGTTTCAGATGGAAAAGATTTTCAGAACTGAAATCGCCGGCAGACCTTTAGTTGTTGAGACCGGTAAGATCGCGCAGTTTGCAAATGGTTCCGCTCTTGTCAGATATGGCGAGACAACGGTCCTTTCAACTGCGACAGCAAGCGCAACACCCCGTGAGGGAATCGATTTCTTCCCGCTTTCAGTAGATTACGAGGAGAAGATGTACGCAGTAGGCAAGATGCCGGGCGGATTCCTCAAGCGAGAGGGAAGACCGGGCGAGAAGGCTATCCTCGTTTCCCGTGTTATCGACCGTCCTATCAGACCTTTGTTCCCTAAGGATCTGAGAAATGATGTCTGTGTCAATAACCTCGTTATGTCAGTTGACCCTGACTGCTCTCCCGAGATCACAGCTATGCTCGGTGCATCCATTGCGATCGCAATTTCCGATATCCCGTGGAAGGGACCTGTCGGAGGCGTAGTCTTAGGACTTATCGATGGCAAGACTATCATCAACCCTACACTCGAGCAGCGTGAAGTATCTGATATGTACGTTACACTTGCAGGTACACTCAATAAGATCTGCATGGTAGAGGCTGGCGCTAACGAAGTTCCGGATGAAGTAATGCTTAACGCTATCGCTGAAGGACACGAAGTCATCAAGCAGATCTGCGAGTTCATCAACGGCATCGTAGCAGAGATCGGTAAAGAGAAGTTCACATACGAGTCAGCAGACGTTCCCGAAGAGATCTTTGAAGCAGTCAAGGAATACGGCTGGGACAAGATGCGTGCAGCTGTTCTTTCAAAGGACAAGGAAGTCAGAGACGCCAATGTTGCTGCACTTCAGGAAGAAGTTGCTGCTCTCCTCGAAGAGAAGGAAGAGGGTCTTTCCAAGTGGGCAGCAGATGCTATCTATAAGCTCGAGAAGAAGGTAGTCAGGGATTACCTCTTCCGTGAGCATATAAGAGTTGACGGCAGAGCTTTGGATGAGATCAGACCTTTGTCCTGCGCGGTAGGCGTACTTCCCAGAGTTCACGGTTCTTCTTTCTTCCAGAGAGGCCAGACACAGGTAATGAACATCTGTACTCTTGCTCCTCTTGACGATGCCCAGAAGCTCGAAGGTCTGGATGAGCAGACATATAAGAGATATATGCACCACTATAACTTCCCGGGTTATTCCACAGGCGAGGCTAAGCCTTCCAAGTCGCCCGGAAGAAGAGAGATCGGTCACGGCGCTCTTGCCGAGAGATCACTTATCCCTGTACTTCCTTCCGAGGAAGAGTTCCCTTACTCGATCAGAACAGTATCCGAGATCACGATGAGCAACGGCTCCACATCACAAGGTTCCGTATGCGCTTCCACACTCTCACTCATGGATGCGGGCGTTCCGATCAAGAGACCTGTTGCAGGTATTTCATCAGGACTTATCACAGATCCCGATAACGACGATAACTTCCTTGTATTCATGGATATCCAGGGCATCGAGGACTTCTTCGGCGATATGGACTTCAAGGTAGCAGGTACAACAGAAGGTATCACATCAATCCAGGTCGATATCAAGGTTGAAGGTCTTACATTAGATATTATCAAGGCTGCTTTCGAGATGACACACAAGGGAAGACTTCAGATCATCAATGACATCATTCTTCCTTGTATTCCCGCACCCCGTGCTGAGCTCAACAAGTGGGCTCCCCGCATCATCTCCATGCAGGTTCCCGTTGACAAGATCAGAGAAGTCATCGGTTCAGGCGGAAAGGTCATCAACAAGATCATTGCTGATACCGGTGCCGAGATCAATATCAACGATGACGGTATGGTATATATCTCCACACCTGATCTCGAGAAGGCTGAGAAGGCTAAGATGATCATCAACGGAATCATCTCTGATCCCGAGGTTGGTACAGAGTACGACGGCGTTGTTACAAGACTTATGGACTTCGGCGCATTTGTTGAGTTCCTGCCCGGCAAAGAAGGTCTCGTACACATCTCCAAGATGGCATGGAACAGAGTAGAGAAGGTTGAAGATGTCCTTCATGAGGGCGATAAGGTTCACGTTAAGCTTATCGAGATCGATTCACAGGGCAGACTTAATCTCTCCATCCGTGACTGCCTCCCCAAGCCGGAAGGCTTCGTAGAGGAAGAGCCCAGAAGAAGAGAGGGCAGACCTAATCGTGAGAGAAGAGGCGGTTTTGCCGGCAGAAACGGCGGCAGAAAGAACTTCGGCGAGGATGAAGGCGAGCAGGCTCCCGAGAATCCCAAGGGCAGAAGAAGAGAATTCTGATAAAAACTATATAAAGGGGTGAACACTATGGCAGAAAACACAGAAGAGCAGGTTGATATAATCACTGCGGGACAAACCGAAGACGTAACAGACAAGAAGTGTCCGAATTGCGGAGCAACAGTAGTTTACGATCCGGACACTCTTTCCATGACTTGTCCTTTCTGCGGATATTCAAGAACGCTTCCCAAGCCTGAGGACAACGGACAGGATGTAGAGGAACTTGATTTTGCATCTGCCAAGAACCGTGAGAGTCTTGACTGGGGTAAGGAGAAGAAATCGTTAGTCTGCAAGAACTGCGGCGCGGAAACGATCATGGATTCTGCCGATACTGCTCAGTGCTGCCCTTATTGCGGATCCACACAGGTAATGCCTGTTGATAATGATGAGGATGTTGTTGCTCCGGGTGGTGTTGTTCCTTTCGAGATCACGAAGGAGAAGGCTGCACAGCTCTTCAAGAGCTGGATGAAGGGTAAGCTCTTTGCCCCCAAGGAAGCTAAGCAGAGCTGTGAAGCAAAGAATTTCAATGGTGTATATCTTCCTTATTGGACATACGATTCACAGACAACATCTCCTTATGAGATAAAGCTGGGATTCAACAGCAAGGATAAGGACGGAAACACGACTACGACTTACAGAACATACCGCGGTATCTATGAGCGCTTTATCGATGACGAGACAGTCTATGCCAGCAAGAAGACGACAAACCGTTTCATCAAGCAGGCATCAGTCTTCGATTTCTCCAAGCTCCGCAAGTACTCTCCTGAATTCATTGCCGGTTTCCTTGCTGAGCGTTACACGGTAGGTCTTGATGAAGGCTGGGATATAGCTAAGGATCAGATCAAGGCTAAGCTCAACAGCGAGATCTCCAGCATGGAGAAGAAAAAGAGAAAGGCTGACAGCGTATCAAAGCTTACTTTTAATACTGCTTATTCCAAGGTTACTTATAAGTATGTTCTTGCTCCTATCTGGATCGCAAACTTCAAGTTTAAGGATAAGGTCTATAACATCGTAGTTAACGGTCAGACCGGTCAGATCAGAGGAGAGGCTCCGGTATCTCCTGCAAAGGTTGCCATCGCTATTGCTATCGCTATCCTTGCGCTGATCATCTTCTATCTTCTTTTCTTAAGATAAAGATAATTCATAAATTTTTACAATCAGAGGCTGTTTCAATGTGAACATTCACTTCGGGACAGCCTTTTTGATGACATATTTGTGGTGTTTTGTTCAAATTCGTGAGATTCTATTGAAATTTTTACAATTTGTTCATAGAATTACTCTGTTAAAATATTTTTATTTTTATAGGAGTGTCTATGTTCAAATTTGCAAAAAGAGTAACCTCAGCAGTTGTGGCAGGCGCAGTAGTACTCGGTACATTGGCAGTATATCCGTTCGGAGATAAAGCCAAAGTAAATGCTGCCACGCTATATGATTCGGCAAGCGCGATAAACTATGCCACAATCCTTGGCGGTGCCGTGGACTACGGTATCGTTTCCAATGTTCTTGAACAAGACAATCACTCCGAGACAACATTTGCCACAAATGAGTTTATTCATACATCGGGCAATAACGATGTTGACTATATTGATACAACGGCACTCTTCCTGGTAGGTGAGAAATTTACCAGCAAAGGTACAGGTAACGATGCATATATCAGATTAGGTAAGACAACAGCTTCTGCCGTATATTTTGAAGCCCCTTCAAAAGTATTCGGTCCCGGACCCGATGGAAATGAATTTGATCCTTCTGTTGAAGCAAAATCTGACGTAAGAAACGGAAACTTTAATTTTGAGCGTGAATACGGAACCGCACCGTTTATTCAGGCTGTTAATCCGAACGCCAATGTTAACGTCGGACGTCTGATCAACAGACTTTGTGAGAACGGCCCTGTTGAAGATGCTGAGCTCGGATGGGCTTATTTCCTCCAGCAGAGAGCTCACAATGACAGTTATGTTCTTAATCCGAATGGTGATACCTGTGATGCTCCTGCCAGCATTACTTTCAATCCCGGCCGCGATAAGGTTACGATCGATATCACCGATTCGTTCTATGATGGAAAAGTAGTGTACGTAAACATTACCCCTGATATGTACAGATGTCTTTCCAACAATGGACACTTTATTATTAAAAAGAATACATCTTCAGTAATTGTATTTAATATCGATGAGTCAGTAACAAATAATGCCACATTAACACTCAGCAAGCCGATAGTTGAGTGTGACGGAAAAGAATATGTCGGTACTACAGCTCAAAACGGTGACAGGACAAATGATCATTATGACATCATGAAAGGTGTTGTCGCTGCAGATGTTCAGAAAGTTTTTAATGAAACTGTTATTTGGAATGTAATGACAAAGAAGACAGTTGATATCGACAGCATGGGCGGAGCTATGCTGTTCCCTGAGGCTGCACAGGTTAATGTTCGTTATGGTAATTCAAGCGGTTGGATTGTTGCCAAGAACAGAGTCTATATGACTACTGAGTTCCATTTCCTTTACGGTGGTTCCAGTTCTGACGGTTTAGGCCAGATGCATTTCGCTCTCACAAAGGCATTTACTAAGAATTATGCAGCTCACGGTACTGTCAAGCAGGATACATCTGTTGATATTCCGAACGACAGCACATACACTTTCAATTTCCAGGAATTCAGCCGTCCCGGTCCGTTTAGCGGAGAATTCCAGTCGCCTTATATGTGGGGTGTCAATCAGGATGTTTCCGTAAAGACTGACGGAACTGTTACATTCCCGATCCTGACATTTACCTGTCTGGGTAACAACAGCCATTATGATATCCCCAAGGGTCAGGAAAGAATGTTCTATTTCAGGATTACCGAGAAGGGTGCCAATACTACTCATCCTGTTTCAGCAAAAGACATTCGTACCGTTTCCAATTCTGACGGCTACATTGATATCAGACTGAAAGTTGCAGTAGATGATACAGGTCACTTTACATATTTTGTAGATTATAAGTCTGTAACCGGTGACGGTATGGTTTTCAGAGAATATCAGGAAGACTACACAGACTTTATTAAGATGTCAGGTGTTCAGTTTGACCTTGGCGCATTCTATAACAAGGTAACAGAACAGGATCAGGTTTATATTGATATTACAAAGACATTCGGTGGCGGAGTAACTGCTGCTGATCTTGAGCATCTTACTTTTAATATCTACGAGGTTGATAACAGTGGTGCTTCTTCAACTTCAAAGGTTGTTGCAAGTTACCAGTTCGGCAGAGATTTTGAGGAGACAGGCACTCCCGGTGTATATGCCCTCAAGAATAAGTTCGCTGCAGAAACCGGCAAGACATACTATGTTGAAGAGTGCAATTACGACCTTTCGATATGCAAGGATGTCGTAGTTACTTACACTCTTCCTAACGGCAAAGAAACCGATGCCACTAAAGACGGAAAGACTTCCGAATTTACTGTAGATTCGGCAAATAACGCGAATAATCCTTATGTCGTATCATTTAAGAACGACTATACTTTGTGCTCAGGAAAGATCGTATTGACAAAGACGATTGAAGGACCTGTAACAGATAAGGATTTAGAAGGATTAGTATTTGAGGTCTATAAGGAAGGATCAACAACACCTGTATGGACAGGATCTCTTGGCGATACAACAGGTTCTGCTCCTAAGTTCACAGTAGATTCCAAGGGTGTATATACTTCCGAGGAGATTGGTGTTGATGTCGGAAATTATTATGTAGTTGAGAAGCTTACGACGGATACCGGAGTAGTTACAGTTACATACAAGATCAATAATAAGGACGGAAACCCTGTAGTCGATGACGTTAACAAGGAAGTTCAGACTACTGTTTTCAGTGTCGGTAACAATGAGACTGCTAAGCTTGATTTTAAGAATACATATACGGGTGGCAGCATCCAGTTGTTTAAGGAAGTAGAAGGTAAGGTCCTCTCAGGCGTTACCGAATTCCCGGTTGTTATCTTGGGTAAAGGTGACGGCAAGTATTATGATGCTATGGGCACGGCATATGATGCTGAAAAACTTGTCATGGTTCCCACAGACGGTTCCGGCATTACGATAACCGGTCTTCCTGTTCAGGAATATAGCATCTCTGAAAAGGAGCCCGGCTCTTATGCGGCACTCGGTTATAAATTGAATATCAATTCAATACAGGGTTTCGATGTTTCGGTAACAGACGCTAACCCGGTTGTAAGGACACTTAAGAATATTTATGACGAAGTCCCGATCGTAGGAAGCCTCTCTATAACCAAAGAACAGGCTGCCGGAAGTGCTGCTATCGGTGCAAATGAGACATTCGAAATTGAAGTTGAATTCGACGGCGATATTACCGGAGCCAATGGAATAGGTACGGTCAATTATACGGACAGGACATGGGTATTCAGCCTTAAAGTCGGGGAGACTGCTACTCTTTCCGATATTCCTGCCGGCGTGCAATTCACAGTCAAAGAGAAAGTACCTGCCGGATATAAGGATGTTAATGAAAAGAGCGGTTCTATTCCTGCAGCAGGCGGAAAGGTATCTCTGACGATCGAGAACTATAAGAATGCTCCTACGACAGGATCACTTATTATCAGCAAGACTATCAGCGATGCTAAACTCGCAGAGTTTGAGAGACTGTCCTTCACTGTAGTTAATGTTGATGATTCCACAGACACGATCAATATCCCTGACCTTACTACTGATAATGTAAATGCAGGCATCTGGAAGGATGAGGGCAACGGTGTTTATACATACACTGTCGAAAATCTTGATGCAGGCAAGACATACAAGGTAACGGAGACTTATGACGGTACCGAAAAGAGTACTGTATATGAACTTGATACATCAAAGAGCAACAAGAGCGGAACCGGCAAGATCGTTGCAGGCGGTGAAGTACTTGTTGAACTGAAAGACACTTACACGGCAAAGACCACCGGATCGCTCGTAATCAGAAAGACTATCAGCGGTGCAAAGTTGAATGAACTTGAGACTATCAGCTTTATCGTAAAAGACGAGAACGATAAGACAGTTTCTGTACCCGCCCTTACGTTATCTAATGTTAATGCAGGCATCTGGAAGGATGAAGGAAACGGAGTATATACCTATACCATTACCGGACTTGAAGGCGGGAAGACTTACACTGTAACTGAGGAATATAACGGAACTGAAAAGAGCACTACATATTCTCTCAGCGCTTCCAGCAAGACTGACGGCAGTGGAACGATCAAGGTTGGCGGCGAAGTGTTCGTTGAACTCACAAATAACTATGAGAAGAAGACAACACCTGTAACGACAGGCTCGCTTGTAATCAGCAAGACTATCAGCGGTGCAGATCTCGAAGACTTCGAGAAGCTGACATTCACAGTAGTTAATACTGCTGATTCGACAGACACGATAAAGATACCTGATCTTACGACAGATAACGTTAAGGCAGGCATCTGGAAGGATGAAGGCAACGGTGTATACACATACACTATTGAAGGTCTTGATGCGGATAAAACATACAAGGTAACAGAGACATATGACGGAACAGGAGATTCTTCCGAGTATGAGCTCAACACATCAAAGAGTAAAAAGGAAGGCACAGGAAAGATCGTAGCAGGCGGTGAAGTAAAGGTTGAACTTACCGACGATTATTCCAAGAAGTCAACACCTGTAACCACAGGTTCTCTTGTGATCAGCAAGACAATCAGCGGAGCAGATCTCGAAGACTTCGAGAAGCTGACATTCACAGTAGTTAATACTGCTGATTCGACAGACACGATAAAGATACCTGACCTTACTACTGAGAATGTAAAGGCAGGCATCTGGAAGGATGAAGGCAACGGCGTTTACACATATACCGTTGAGGATCTTGATGCAGGCAAGACATACAAGGTAACAGAGACATATGACGGAACAGGAGATTCTTCCGAGTATGAGCTCAATACATCAAAGAGCATAAAGGAAGGCACAGGAAAGATCGTAGCAGGCGGTGAAGTAAAGGTTGAGCTTACTGACGATTATTCCAAGAAGTCAACACCTGTAACCACAGGTTCTCTTGTGATCAGCAAGACTATCAGCGGTGCAGATCTCGAAGACTTCGAGAAGCTGACATTCACAGTAGTTAATACTGCTGATTCCACAGATACTATCAAGATACCTGACCTTACTACTGAGAATGTAAAGGCAGGCATCTGGAAGGATGAGGGCAACGGCGTTTACACATACACCGTTGAGGATCTTGATGCAGGTAAGACATACAAGGTAACAGAGACATATGACGGAACAGGAGACAGTTCAGAATATGTTCTTGATACTTCCAGTAAGACTTCCGGAACCGGAACTGTCGTAGCCGGAGGAACAGTAAAGGTTGAGATCACTGATAACTATTCAGGCAAGAGCATACCTCTTCCGCCCATGCCTGAACGTGGTTCTATCGAGATCACAAAGACGATCTCCGGAGTTGATGCTGCAGATCTTGACCGTTCTAAGATCACATTCACGATCGAAGGACCTGCCGAATTTAACGGAGGCAATGCTCTGACCGTAACTTACGAGGATTTTGTTAACGGCAGATGGACTCTGGATGATGTACCTACTGGTGATTACACAGTTACTGAGACCGGTAACGGAGCTTCAACCGTATATCCGTTGATCTCTACTACTGTTAACGGCAAGGATGCTGTTAATGATACTGTAACGCTTTCCAAGAACGGAACAGCTGTATTTGCATTCATCAATACTTATGATGATACGGCAACTCCTTATACAGGTACGATCGAGATCACCAAGACATTGTCCGGTGCTTATGCTGCAGACCTCAATGTGGATGAGATGACATTTACAATTAAGGGACCTGACTCATACAACGGCGGAAAGATCAAGACGATCTCTTATTCGGATTTCGTAGACGGAAGATGGCATGAAGATAATGTTCCTGCCGGAGAATATACTGTAACAGAGACCGGAAGCGGTGCGACACAGACAATGGAACTGGTTTTGACCACTGTTAACGGAGAAAACAAGACATCTGATACTAAGACAGTTTCTTCAGACGGAATCATTACATTTGCTTTCTTCAACACATACGAGGATACGACTCCCGTAACGGGTTCTTTGGAGATCGTAAAGGTACTTAAGGGTGATTATCCTGACAGTGCTGCCGCCAAGACATTCAAGTTCATTGTAACCGGTCCCAGCTATCCTAACGGAACTGTAGTTACGATCAAGGGCGAAGGTTCGGTAGTGCTGGTTGATCTTATTCCCGGTGATTACACTGTTACCGAGGATGTTGACGGTGCAGCATTCGAGAACTATTCTCTCAAAGTAACAGGAAGCGGAGCTGCTGTAACTGTTGTTGCAGGCAAGACGGCTGAATGTGAGATAGTCAATACTTACACTAAGATAACTCCTTCACCTACGCCTACAGCGGAGCCTACAAAATCACCTAATGAGGATACTCCTACGCCTACACCTACGGAGACACCTACTCCTACACCTACGATACCCGATTCCGGTCTCAAGCTGACTTTCGAGAAGAAGGATGAACTGGGTTCGCTTATCGCTGATGCTGTTCTTACACTGACCAGCTTAGACGGTTTCGATATGTCAGGTGTAACTGTAACCCAGAACGGAAAGACTGTAAGCTTCATCCTTTCTGCTGACAAGACGTCAGTCTCGTTTACTACAGTAGATACTGCTCCTTCGATCATCAGCGGACTTAAGGCAGGAAGTTATGAGCTTAAGGAGACTGTAACTCCTGAAGGATATCTGACTGCAGACAGTATTACGTTCATTCTCAATGATGACGGTTCGTTTGATGAAGGCGGCGGAAAGGTTACTGTAGCAGGATCTCCTGTCATCATGGTCGATAAGGCTGACCCTTCATATAAGAAGGATAATAATGATGGTGGTGATGATTCCGGCACGTCCATTCCGGCAACCGGCGAACAGATGAGCTACTATGCTATCGCAGGTGTAATGCTCCTTGGATTGTGCGCAGCTTTTATTTCCGGTTTTGCGGTATATCAAAAGAAGAAATCAGGAATCTGAGACTGAAAACAGATTAAAGAAACAGAGGCTGTCCCGGGCGGGGCAGCCTCTTTCGAAAATAATAAGAACAATTCGTACCCTAAAAGAAAAAGGGACCGTCGCAATTCTATTTGCGACAGCCCCGTTTTTCTTTATCAGGTTCCGGTTTATATCAGAAAGTTCTGTAGTTATTTACGAGGGTAATAACATCGGAGTGGCTGAGTCTGTACTTCTCTTCGCCGTCTGCGTTTACTGCGTAAACATTGGGAGAAGCCTCATTGCATTCAGCGTAAAGCACTTCGAAAGCCTCCAAGAGGACCATGTGGCATGTTGTCGCGTCATCAAAACCATAACGGTCGGATTTTCTCTGCCAGATCTTTGCCAATTCAGGATTGCCGAGGATCGCCTGCTTGAGCTCTGCTGTCTCTGCTGCCGTGCCGCCTGCTACTGTTGCGAGCTGGTCTAAGTCGAGTGTTCTTGTTGCGTTTGTCATATTAATTTCTCCTTTTCTTTCTGTCTTTGTATTTTGGTTTGATTTTTGTGTGTGACAGATTTGATACCTGTATTAAACAATCCGGAGCATGTTCAAACAATCCGCAATGTAAGTGCGTATCGTTGACTAAGCAACACTCTGTTTATCAGGTGTCGGATAAGGTGAAATAATTGTGTTTGACAAGAGTATTATTATGTCTCTTTTTCGAAAAAACTCACAATTGAGACACACCAGCAGCAATGTCTCTAATTCGGGGTTTTATAAATTTACGACACAACTGAAAAAGAAATGGTCGTCGGCAGGGGGGAAAATAAAAAAGAGGCTGTCATAAGACAACCTCTGTTTGGTGCGGCCGACGAGACTTGAACTCGTATGGAGTTACCCACACGCCCCTCAAACGTGCGCGTCTGCCAGTTCCGCCACGGCCGCATATACCGCTTTGAAAGCAAGCTTTGTAATTATAAGGTTTGCTGATTTTCGTGTCAAGTGCCAAAAGTGTTTTATTGCTTAATTAATTGCAGAGTCTCTTCTGCGTTCATAATAAAACATGAACTGCTGCATGATCCCGGCGGTATCCGGGTAGGCGGTATAATCAAAATGTCCGCCGTAATATCTGTCCTCAATACGCTTGATCCAGACATCTACAGGGAATCTTCCTGTTCTTGCAAATGCGAAGAGCATGATGCAGTTAGCCACTTTGGTTCCGACCCCGTACATACCTGTAAGGGCTTTGTAAAGATCTTCATCTGACAGTTTGTCCAGAGACTCCGGATCGAGCTTTCCTTTTGCAAATTCTTCAGCTGCTCTTGATATATAAGGCGCGCGGTATCCGACACCGGTATTTTCCAGTTCTGCAAAAGGAAGTCTGTTAAGCTCTTCGGGTGTAGGGAAGGCATAGTATTCTTCGAAAAGGGGCCGGACAAACGGTCCGTTCAGTTCAGGCATCCTGATCTTTTTCCCGCAAAGCTTTGAGATGCGTTCTACAGAAGTCGTTATGGACGGGATGGAACGTCTTTGGGAGATGATATAGCTGATCGTGGTCTCAAAGATGTCCTGCTTAAGGATCCTTATACCTTTTCCGAATGCTGAGGCTTCCAACAAATAACTGTCATTCTTATCTATAGATCTGACGATGGCTTCGTAATCCCGTCCGAGATCCAGAAATTCTTTCCATATATGCTCAAAGTCATCCTTTGAGCAGGACAAAGCATAAGTATCTTCTCCAATCTTCGCTATCTGAAGATATCTTCCGAAGGCGACCAGTTCTGTGTGACCGCAGTCTATGACCTTTATCCTGAAGGCCTGACCGGAATCCGCGGTTTTTGCCGGGTCAAAGAAAGGAATCTTAACGGTTACCATTGTTCTTGTCACCCAATCTGAAATAATTGCTCAGCGTGCAGACGATAGCTCCGTTATAGAGCTTGACGCGCTTATCAGGCTTATATCCCGTCGCATCTTCAAATGCGTTTTCCGGGGTGATTACAGAAAGTCTCATGCCTTTTTTGCAAAAACCGTCCCTGGTCAGGTAATTATGTCCTATAAGCCTGTATATCTTATCTGCCTCTTCGGGTGTCATGAGTCTTCCGCCGTAAGGAGGATTTGTTATTACGAGCGATCTGGGCAGGGAAGTGAGCTTTTCAAGATACTCGGGGGTCATCTTCGCCGCATCCGCCAGCCTGAACTTAATGAGTCCGCCTACTCCTGCCGCATCAGCGTTCCGCCTGGCAGATTCGACAGCTTTCGGATCGATGTCTGAACCATAGAAATAGCAGTCATCCATCGGTTCGGTATCTTCATTATCAAGAGCCTCCTGGAGCGCTCTCTGATAAGGAGCTTTGCCGATGTAGGGCAGTTCTTCGTATGCGAAGTGACGGTCTCTTCCGGGCGCTATGCCGCAGGCAGTCCTTGCAGCCTCGATAACGATAGTCCCGGAGCCGCAGAACGGGTCGACGAGAGCTTCATTGCCATACGGCCTGTATTTCGCGTATGTGAGCATTCCCGAGGCTAATGTCTCTCTTATAGGTGCTTCGTGCGTAAGGGGCCTGTAGCCGCGTTTATGAAGGCCTGCGCCCGTTGTATCGATCATGAAACGGCATGTGTCGCTGACAATACCGAACTGGATCTTAACGGTGCCGAGTTCATCATTCTCGCTTATAACAGTATCGGGTGAGAGACCTCTTGATACCGCAAGGCTTTCCGCGATCGCTTTTTTAGCAAGCTTCTGAAGGGACGGAATGCCGTAGAGCTTTGATTTTCTGGAAAAACCGTTTACCGTGAATGCCCAGTTCGCAGGAATATAATCAGACCACCTTATGGATCTGGTCCCTGCAAAAAAAGAATCGAAGTTCGTGTCCGGATCATCTGAAGTGCCGCAATCGAACTCGCCGGTCTCAAAGAATATGCGTTCAGCGTGCTTTACCCACATATTGGCGCGGGCAACGTCATAGAAATCTCCTTCGAGAGTGACCACACCGTCACTTACGGTGATCCTGCCTTTATCATAACCTCTTTCGAGCAGATCGGCTTTTGTCGGTGATTCAAGTCCGAATAATGTCGTAATAATTATATTCATAGGGAAGAGTATACCAAATTTGCGGCTGTAGTTTTGAAATATCAAATATGTTAAAATTTTTTTATCGTTTCCTGATATGGGGCGGGAGGTGGATATATGGGATTATTTGATTTTAATACATCAGGTGATCGATTGAATTGTTACAAAGGAAACGCTGAGAAAGTAGTTATTCCCAAAAGAATAACCTGTTTTGGCGAAAGAGCTTTTGTACAAAATAAGACAATTAAGATCCTGTCGGCACCTAACGGAATATCTTATATTGCTAACTACTGCTTTACTAATGCTGAAAAACTTGAAGCAGTTGATATTCCTTCCGGTTTGAAAACTATCGGCATTAATGCCTTTTGGGGCTGCAGGAATCTCAGGAAATTTAAGTTTCCTGACGGCTTTAAAAAGATCGACAGAGAAGCTTTTTGCAGTTGTACCGGGTTGGAAGAGGTTGTATTTCCGGACAGCCTTGAACTGATCGGCTCTGATGCGTTTAAAGATTGTACTAATCTTCGTAAGGTTGTAATTCCCGAAAAGGCGAAGATCTCTTACGGAGCTTTTTTGAATTGCAACAATATCACTGAGATCAAAGCCGGAAGTGAATACCTTACTGATAAGGAACGATTTATAAATGTTTTCGGAGAGGGAAATCTTGACCTTTTCAGGCGAATAAACGGAATAAGTGCAGATCAGGCCGCCTGCGAAGATATAAGTCTCAGTTACAGGACCAGAGCGGATCTGCCTGTAAATGGTAAGAAGCATATTTTCATTCACTATGCACCGCAGGACAGATCGGATGCCTGGGGACTCATGAACAGCATCCTGGATTATGAGAACGGCATTGATTATGCTCTCTGGTATACAGATAATCCGCAGACGGTTTTCTTTGAAATGAACTTTGAACCGCTGCGGCAGATGGCAGTGGTTATCCCTTTTGTTACGGATAATTATCTTAATATGGCTAGAGGCTGTGGACTTGATGCGTCAGGACTTTGCAGATTTTCTCTTCAGGATTTCAATATAAATGTTACAACTGTCCTTCCTGTATTTGCGAAAAAAGGATTAGGTTCCAGGTTTACCGGATTATTCGGACCTGTTCACGGGATCAATATATCCGCCGGGATGCTCGAAAAGCACCTTAAACGCCTTTTAGGTGACGATGAACTCAGTAAGACCATAGAGGATAATGCTTTTTCAAAGGATCTGTTCTTAAGTTATCGTAAGAAGGACCGTGATAATGCTATTGCTATAATGAAGAATATCCATGATACGGAAGAAGGCAGGAGGATCGCCATCTGGTTTGATGACTTCCTTATACCGGGCGAGGATTACAGGGAACAGATCAATGAATATCTGACAAAGGCAGACGCTGTTATCCTATCCGTTACTCCGAATGTTTTGGAAGAAGGCAATTATGTCAGGAGGATCGAATACCCTGATGCCAGGGAAAAGCTCAAGAAAAAGATATTGCCCGTAGAGGCTGTATCGACGGATCTTGCTGAACTTAAAAGTGCTTTTCCGGGTCTTGATACTTTGATCTCGATAAGTGATCTCAACGCTTTGAATGATAATCTGAAGAGTATTCAAAGCGGCAGGAAAGATAGAGATTATTCTCCTTACGATACATACCTTTTGGGTATGGCATTTCTTATCGGTCTTCATGTCGAAAAAGATATCAGGAGAGGTGTCGCTTTCCTTGAGGAGGCGGCATCAGGATCTGAAGTCAATGCGCTTGTTTATCTGGGCTTTTTATATCTTACGGGCAGAGGTGTTCAGCGTGATCTGAATAAGACATCAGATTATTATATGAAGGCTTATGAGATCTATAAGTCTGAAAAAAAAGTGAAAGAACTTTATGATCTTCTATACGGTATGGACGGGCTTATCCTGATTCTCGGAGCGATCGGAAAGAATAATGAGGCTCTGAGGATCGGAAAAGAATTTGAGCAGCTATTTGAAAGCGTTCCGGCACAGGATGAAAAAGAAGCAGAGGAGAGAAAGCTGTGGAAAGCAAGGCTTTTAGATGAAAGATCTGATGTATACTTCGAGAAAAAACCTTCTAAGGCCAGACTAAATGAAGCTGAAGCAGGCGCAAGAGAGATGATCGATATCCTTTCGGGTTATTCAGGAGAAGATAAAGACGAAGCGGCAGCCCTATTGGGTTGTGCAAATGCGAATCTCGGAAAGATCTATCTTCACAAGGGAAAACTAAGTGAAGCACAGGATGCTTTCGAGAAAGCAAAAGATACGCTCGCAAAGGTAGTCAAAGAATCTCCTGCGCAGGAGTACAGAAAGATATTTGCAGGCATATTGATCGATCTCGGACTCTTATTGAGGGAAGATGCAATTCAGAAATCTATGAGTGATCCGATGCACAGCATAGAACTCATGCAGCCTGCCAGAAACTGTTTCTCCAGAGCAGAGGCAATTGAAAGAAATCTTGTTAGTGAAGAACCGACAATAAATAACAGGGAAGGACTTGCCATAGCATTGTTCAACTATGCTCTGACATTGCCGGAAAAGAAGGATGCCGCTGAGAATATGCAGGAAGCATACGATATTGTCAGAGAGCTTCAGGAAGAGACCAAGGACGGAAGTTTTGATGACTTTGAACGCGACATAAAGAATGTATGCAAAAAAAGATGGATCAAATTGAGATAAAACTGACAAAATATGGAAAAGAGAAAGATAACCAGAACTGATTATGAGACTGTTTCGTCGGCTGCCGTAGTCCATGCGGACCCTGAAGATTTTTCAGGCAGATTGTTCTTGAATTTCTTCGTGGGAGAAATGGTTTCCGGACGGCCATATGAAATGGCTATGGAAAAGCTCGGAGGCAGCCCTGACTATTGGTTTATTGAAGATCCTGATTATTGGATCTCATTCGGAAAATTCGAAAACGAGAATGACACAGAATACCTGATGAAAACGGCATTAAAAACGCGCTCAATGGATGCGATGTTCGCATTCTGCAGACTTACGGGTTTTTCTTTTCCGCCGCCGGCAAATGATTATTTCAGCCACAGGACTTTTGATACGGGAATAGCGGAAGGCCTGACCTTTGCGGACAGGATCAGATTCTGTCAGATGATGATAGATGAAGTCGGCCCGTTTTATGCCGAAGCGAGTGACTATATCATGAAGATCCCGCGGTTCGGCCATTTTATAGTGAAAGATTACCGTGTAAAAGAAAATGAGGACGGCAATAAGAACAGGCGTATTGCAAAGACAGTTCTTGACCTTGGCGAAGAACTTGAAGACAGGGGAAGGATCGTTTTGAAACTTTCTGAAATTCCTGGTAAGTTCATGGTGCTTGTAGAGACTGAAAGTGATGAATTGTGCGAAGAATATCTGTCAAAGTTTGAATCTGTCCTTAAACAGGCGGGAATATTATATTTATGATTTCAAACGTCTGTTAAGAAAACTCTGCACAGGGGAAGTATACAAAAATTGCGGTCGTAAAACCCATATAGCAAAGGTTGTAAAACGTTAATATTTTGGTCCTTTTCCGATTAGTATCAAATAGCCTTGTCAAGTGCCAATTTCGATTTTTTAGTGTATTTCTCCCGTGGACACCCTGTTCCTTCAAAAGTGGGCAAAAGCCTCAAAACCCCCGTATTTATTGATTCTTGGAATTTTGCTAACATCTCGTAATTGTTTTGTCAACAAATCGTAATAAATTGTTTTATGCCCTGTTTATAAGGCTTCCGGGCACTTTCGAAATCAAAGTGTTTGTTTTTGTAGTTATAAACAAAGTTATGCACATTATGAACATTTTTGTTCGCAAATCTAAATTCGATTTGATTAGCAAAGTATGTTTATTGACATATAAAAATTCAGAACCAGCCCGCAGTATTTCAGACAGATTTGTACTATTGTCCATCGCTTTGTTCGAAATTTTGTTATAATCTTCATTTAAGGAAAAGACAGGGGGATATTATTATGTCTGAACTCCACGATATTGCGAGAAATGCCCGTGAAGCATCTTATGTAATGGCTTCTCTTAACAGTGAAGTTAAGAATAAGGCTCTTGCCAATGTTGCGAAAATGCTCAAGGAGTCCAAGGACGGGATATTCGCTGCGAACAGGACCGATCTGGAAGAAGCAGAGAAAAATAATCTTGATACACCGCTCCTTAAGAGACTTAAGTTCAATGAAGATAAGCTGAATGATGTTGTTTCCGGTATCGAGAGCCTTATCGGACTAAATGATCCGGTCGGAAAGATTACGTTGAGAACAACTCTTGATGACGGTCTTGAGCTTACCCGTGTCACATGCCCTATCGGTGTGATCGGCGTTATCTTCGAGAGCAGGCCGGACGCTCTGGTCCAGATCGCTTCTCTTTGTATAAAGAGCGGAAATGCCGTTTTCCTTAAGGGAGGCTCTGAGGCGATCAATACAAATAAGGCTCTGGCGGCAGTTATCAGCAAGGCAGGGACAGATGCCGGACTCCCTGAAGGGTGGCTTAATCTCCTGACGCTGCGTTCTGAAATCGCCGATATGCTGAAGCTTGACGAGTATATCGATCTTATTATCCCGAGGGGATCAAATTCCTTTGTACAGTACATCATGCAGAACACGAATATTGCTGTTCTCGGACATGCTGACGGTGTCTGCCACACATATATCGACAAGGATGCGGACCTTGCAAAGGCTGTTAAGGTCGCCATTGACGCAAAGACGCAGTATGTATCAGTCTGCAATGCTACAGAGACGTTCCTTGTAAATGAGGCCCTGAAAGACAGTTTCCTGCCTGATTTCATAAATATACTGCAGGATGCCGGCGTTGAGATATTTGGTGATGACTATGTTTATGAGACTTTCGGCGTTACAAAGGCAGAGGAATGGCATCACGAGTACCTTGCCATGAAGTGTTCCGTAAAGACCGTAAAGGATGCGGACGAGGCCATAGCGCATATCAACCGCTACGGTTCAGGCCATACAGATGCGATAATCACCGAGAATAAGGAAACGGCCGAGCGGTTCATGACCATGGTCGATTCCGGAAGTGTTCTCGTTAACTGCTCCACAAGATTTGCGGACGGTTTCCGCTACGGGTTTGGTGCCGAGGTCGGCATTGCGACCTCCAAGATTCACGCCAGAGGTCCTGTAGGCCTCGAAGGACTCGTATCTTATAAGTACCGCCTGGTAGGCAACGGCGATATCGTAGCTCCTTACTGCTACGGCTCAAAGAAGTTCAAGCATATTCATAACGAGATTTAATTAAGAAAAGAGGCATATAGTATGAAGGTATCCATTGCATCAGATCACGCAGGTTATGAGCTGAGACAGAAGGTAATAAAGCACCTTGAGGAAAAGGGCTTTGAAGTGCTTGACGGAGGCGCTCCGAACGGCACGGATTCATATTCCTATGTAGACGCCGGCAAAAAGGTCGCTGAAGATGTTAAGAGCGGCAGAGCTGACAGAGGAATCGCCATTTGCGGCACGGGAATCGGCATTTCCCTTGTCTGCAATAAGTACAAGGGTATCAGATGCGCTCTCTGCAGCAACGAGTTCATGGCAAAGATGTGCAGACAGCATAATGACGCCAATATCCTGGCTTTCGGCGAGCGCGTCGTAGGTCTGGGCGTTGCTCTCGGCATGGTAGATGCTTTCTTTACAGATGAGTTCCTTGGCGGAAGACATGCAGATCGTGTTAACGGAATCAGGGCTGTAGAAGACGAGAATTTTAAGTGATTTTTTTAATATATTTTTTCTGTTCGTAGGCGTAAAATGTCTAATATATTAAAAATGGCAGAGGAAATTAAATGGTAGCGGCATTTGTTGTGATCTGCACATGGTTTTCGGAATTCTGGGCGGCTTTTGTCGAACAGTTCAGGGATAGACTGTTCGGGCATAAAGAGATAGGCGCCGAGATCAGCGAAGCCATCATGCAGATACAGATGTATTTTAAGGTCGGAGATTACACGGTCATTATTACTGACGCTGTTATAGTAACATGGATCGCCGTTATCATAATGCTGATCGTTGTCGCCATTCTGCTCGGAAAACCCTCTAATGACCATAAGCTCACAAAAGGGCAGACGATACTTATTTCTTTGACTGAGCTCATTATTTCCACGGCCATGGGCTTCGGAATGAACCGTAAGCAGGCAGAGGAAGTAGCTCCGATGATCATGACGTTCGGTCTTGTACTGATCGCATGCAACTCCATCTCATATTTCCATCTCCCGCCGCCGGCCAAGAACGTGGCATTTCCTATCGGATGCGCTATTACCGCGATCATCTACGTAATCGTAATGACTATCAGGTTTGTCGGTCTTAAGGGATTCTGGTTATCGCTTACACAGCCGATCGCTATCATGCTGCCGTTTAAGCTCCTGGACTATGTGGTAAAGCCCCTGTCCCTTGCGTTGAGACTTTTCGGTAACGTCTTCGCAGCATTCGTATTCATGGAATTTTTATCCGTTTCGATACCTCTGATCCTTCCGGGCATAGCAGGTCTCTGGTTCGATATCATCGACGGTATGATCCAGGCGGTCGTTTTCTCGTATCTGACGATGTCTTATATCGGTGAGAATGTTGAGACGGTAACCGAATATTACGAGCATCCGGAAGATCACCAAAAGAAAAAGAAGAAGTCAAAAAAGTCCGAAACTGTTGCAGCTTGATCAAAACATTAAACAGATAATAATTTAGGAGGCCATAAATATGAACAACATTATTCTTGCAGCATTGCCTATACTGGCCGCATTGGAGACGAGGGGAATCGCAGCTATAGCAGCAGCCGTTGCTATTTCCTGCGGTGCGTTCGCTTCTACCTATGCAATGGGAAAAGCAACCAGTTCAGCTCTCGAAGCAGGCGCAAGACAGCCGGAGATCATCTCCAAGCTTCAGACGATGCTCCTCATTGCTATCGTATTCATGGAGTCAATCGGTATTTATGCACTCGTTGTTGCATTCCTTTTGATCTTTACAGTTCAGTAATAGGGAAGATTGACGAGAATTAAGGGAGCATAAAAGTATGTCAGATATACCGATAATGCTATTAGAGGCAGAATCGAACCTGTTCTCACCTGATCAGTTTGCCGGATATGCAGTAACCGCGGTAATTACAATATTCAATGTCTTGCTGGTATTCATCGTTATCAGATGTTTTGCGTATAAGAAGATATTGAAGCTGATCCATGATCGCCAGGCTGCTCTTGATACTGAACTTGAGAGCGCTAAGAAGTCCAGGGAAGAAGCCCAGGCCGTTGTCGATTCTTCCAAGCAGACGATCGATGAGGCAAAGAGAAAAGCTTCGGAGATAATGGAAGAAGCTAAAGCCAATGCCGACAGACAGAGCAAAGCTGTCATCGGTCAGGCCAATGAAGAAGCCCAGCATATTATTGAAAGAGCCGAAGAAGACGCTGCCAGGATGAAGCGCAACGCTTTCGAGACCATGAAAGACGATATCACTGACCTGTCAATTCAGATCGCAGGTCACGTAATCGGTGATGCGATATCCAAGGAACAGCTTCAGAAGTCTGCTGCAAAGCACACTGAAGAGATCCTGGCACAAGAGGTAGCAAAGAGTGAGTAATAACACCGGTGACAGTTTAGACCAGAAGTCCCAGGGTAAGAGCAGGAGTAAAGGACCTTCTCTCCGTATCGAGACTGCAGGTGACATTCCGGAAGATAAGCTTATAAGGGTTGCCGCCAAGTTTGCCGAAGTAAATGAGATAGAAGATTACCGTCTGTCCATTGAACAGCGTGACGATCTAATAGGCGGTTTTATTGTTTACTATCAAGGAAGCCGTTACGACTATTCGGTCAAGGGCCAGCTCAGCAGAATGGGTACTTTTATCAAGCGTACCCGTACGATCGATACGTCAGATTCCTCTGCAGCCCTCACAAAGGAAGATTTCCCCGTTACCAAAGTCAGGGAAGATCTGGAGAAAGCCATTGACCAGTTCCCCGAATCACACTTCCTGAGTATTGATAATGTCGAACTCATGTCCCTTAAAGATGATGAGTTCGATAAGCGTGTGGAAGATGCTTTTGTTTTCACTGATTTTAAGGACGAGATCGGTAAGGTCGCTTCAATATCAGATGGTGTAGCAACAGTTACAGGCCTTCGTAACTGTATGCTCAATGAGCTGATATCTTTTTCTTCAGGCGCTACCGGTATCGCGATGAACCTCGAGAAGAGTAAGGTTGGCGTAGTGCTGCTTACCGGCGAGGATACCGTTGTCGAGAGCATGAGCTGTAAGCGTACCATGACTACATGTTCCGTTCCTGTAGGTATGGGACTTTTGGGAAGAGTAGTAGATGCTTTGGGTCATCCTATCGACGGCAAGGGCATCATCAGATATGTAGAAGAGCGTCCTGTCGAATCTCCGGCACCGACCATCATTGAAAGAGCGCCGGTCGATACACCTTTATTTACCGGTATTACTGCTATTGATGCACTTACGCCTATCGGAAGAGGCCAGAGAGAGCTCATAATAGGCGACCGTCAGACAGGAAAGACTTCGATCGCACTTGATGCTATCATCAATCAGAAGGATGAAGACGTTATCTGCGTTTATGTTCCCATCGGACAGAAGATGGCTAATATCGTATCTACGGCAGGACTTCTGGAAAAGCACGGAGCCATGAGCTATACGGTCATTGTTGCCGCTTCAGCTTCGGAGTCTGCTGCCATGCAGTATATTGCTCCTTTTGCGGCATGCGCCATCGCAGAGAAGTTCATGTACGACTATCACAAGGACGTACTTATCGTATACGATGACCTCTCAAAGCATGCGCAGGCATACAGAGCCATTTCACTTCTCCTCAGAAGACCTCCGGGAAGAGAAGCTTATCCGGGCGATGTCTTCTATCTGCATTCCAGACTTCTTGAGAGATCCGCGAAGCTTTCTGACGAGCTGGGCGGAGGTTCTATCACGGCTCTTCCTATCGTTGAGACACAGGGTAACGATATCTCGGCATATATCCCGACTAACGTTATCTCCATTACCGACGGTCAGATATATCTGTCACCTGAGCTTTTCTTCTCAGGTCAGAGGCCTGCCGTTAATGTCGGTCTGTCAGTTTCCCGTGTAGGCGGAGCTGCCCAGACTAAAGCAGTCAAGAAGGTTGCCGGACCTCTGAGAATCTCATTGGCTCAGGCCCGTGAGATGGCTTCGTTCTCCCAGTTCGGTTCTGATCTGGACGAGAACACTCAGTTGCAGATCAAGAGAGGTACGGTACTTAACGAAGTTCTGAAGCAGGAGAGATTCGCTCCTCTTACGATGGCATCCGAAGTAATCCTGCTCTACTGTGCTACCACGGATAAGTTCAACTTCCTTGCCACGGAAGATATCTTTGAGTTCTATACGGCTCTTTTAGCTGACATAAAGCTCCGTCATTACAATATCCTTGAAGAGCTTACTGACGGATTGGAATTAAATGATGAGATAAAGTCTGAGATCGATTCGGCCTACGAGGAATACAAGGAAACATTCCTTGCCAACAACACGGAGTACACCGAGGAAGACTGATCGTATGGAAAGCTTCAGCACGATCAAGAAGAGGATGAAGAGCGTCAATGACATTAGTCAGATGACTAATGCCATGAAGCTGGTTTCGAGCGCGAAGATGCGCCGCTCCCAGCTCCTTCACGATAACATGTATCCTTTCTTTCTTTTCTGTGTTGAGAGTATGCAGGAAATGATCCGCAGGAACGAGCATCTGGATAACCCGTTCTTCATGCTTGAGCAGAAACAGCAGGGTGAGACCTGGAAGATCGGTTATTATGTTCTGTCAGGTGATCAGGGACTTGCCGGCGCTTATAACAATAACATGGTAAGGATCACGGAAGAGCACCTCAGAACCAAGATCATTGAGAACTCGCAAAAAGGTGTTTCAACCACTTATGAGCTCAATGTTTTCGGGCGTCTGGCAAGAGAGAAACTCATAAAGAGCGGATATAATGTCAATTCGGACTTCTCATTCCCGATCTCCGAACCGACGTATTTTGATGCGAGACAGGTAAGCGCGGTCATGAGAAACCGTTTCTTAAAAGATGACTTCGATCTCGTTTATCTTCTCTATACGCGTATGGATTCGCCCGTTAAGATGGAACCTGTCGCATTAAGGCTTCTGCCGGTTGACATCAAATCCATTTCCAGAGTGCTTCCCGAAAGTCTTGATGACGCCGGAATAGCAACGTTGTCCGGTTCAGACATCGAGTATTTTCCGAATTCCAATGCGGTATTCGACTACCTTATCGATTCATACACCAATGCAATGGTTTTCGGCGCTATGGTGGATGCTTTTGCGAGTGAGCAGACCGCAAGATTGGCTGCTATGGAGAATGCGACAGATAACGCAGATGAAATGATGAAGAAGCTTGAACTCCTGAGTAACCGTGCCCGTCAGGCCAAGATCACGACGGAATTGACTGAGATAGTCAACGGTGCCCAGCAGGCAGACAAGATGTGAGGATAAATATATGGCATACGGCAAAGTTATACAGATTATCGGACCTGTAATCGACTGCGAATTTACCAAAGGTGAGATCCCGAAGATCAACGAGGCGATCAGGATCATGAGAAAGATGCCTTCATCTGTAAATGAAGGCATTCCGTCAGCCGAAGAATTGGAAGTTATCAAAAGTGACAGCGATGTTTATGTTGAAGTTCTTCAGCAGAGAGGCAGCGGCGTAGTAAGATGCGTTTCATTTAATGCTACCGAAGGCCTTACAAGGGGTCTTATATGCGAATCCCTCGGCTCATCGATCAAGGTTCCTGTCGGTGAGAATATCACCGGAAGGCTTTTCGATGCTATAGGACATCCTATCGACAACAAAGGTGAAGTAAACAGTGACGCAATGTGGCCTATCCACAGGGCAGCTCCTTCATTTACCGAGCAGTTTCCTGCAGAGCAGATGCTCGAGACAGGCATCAAGGTCATAGACCTTCTCGTTCCTTTCTCGAAAGGCGGCAAGATCGGTCTTTTCGGAGGTGCCGGTGTAGGTAAGACGGTGCTGATCCTTGAGCTTATCCGCAATATCGCAAGCGAACACGGCGGCTATTCGGTATTTACCGGTGTCGGTGAGCGTTCGCGTGAAGGTAACGATCTCTGGAACGAGATGAAACAGTCCGGAGTTCTTGATAAGACCATAATGGTATTCGGTCAGATGAATGAGACTTCCGGTGCGAGGATGAGAGCGCCTCTCACAGGTCTTACCATGGCTGAATATTTAAGAGATGAAAAGCATAAGGACGTGCTCCTGTTCATCGATAACATATACAGATTCGTTCAGGCCGGTTCGGAGGTTTCCGCTCTGCTCGGACGTATTCCTTCAGCCGTAGGTTACCAGCCGACACTGGCAGGGGAAGTAGGCGAGCTCCAGGAGAGGATCACTTCCACAAGAAACGGGTCGATTACGTCTATCCAGGCGGTCTACGTTCCTGCGGATGATATCACAGACCCTGCTCCTGCAACGACATTTGCCCACCTTGATGCGAATATCGTATTGTCCCGCGCCGTAGTTGAACTTGGTATCTATCCTGCTGTAGATCCTCTCGAGTCATCATCCAGAGTGCTTACAGAAGAGGTTGTCGGTTCCGAGCATTACCATGTTGCACGCAAGGTTCAGGAGATGCTCCAGCGATATAAGGAACTGCAGGACATTATTGCGATCCTTGGTATGGAAGAACTCTCAGAATCCGACAGGGTCCTGGTTTCCCGCGCGCGTAAGGTTCAGAGATATCTCTCACAGCCTTTCTTTGTCACTGCTGATTCCACAGGATTCGCGCCCAGATATGTACCCGTTGAAGAGACCATTAAAGCTTTTGGTGAACTGATCTCGGGTTCTTTGGATCACATCCCCGAACAGTGTTTCTTCATGAAGGGCGGACTTGACGACATCATCAACGCATATAAGGAACAGACACCTTAATCTTTTATATGGCAGATAACGTTAGTCACAAGATAAACCTTCTGATCATTACTCCTTACGAAAGCTTTTTCGAAGGACTGGTGAACAGCGTCAGCATCCCTACCATAGATGGTGAGTTCGGCTTCATGGCCGGCCATTCTCCTTTCGTTGCTGCAATTGAGCCCGGAATCTGTACGATCAGGATCAATCAGGAGATCAGGCACTGTATGCTGACTGAAGGTTACTGCGAGATCAGCGGAATGCTTGCACTTATCGTATGCAACTCTGCAGAATGGCCTGAAGGCATAAGAATAAGACGTATTATCGATTCATATAAGGCAGCTGTAGAAGAACTTAAGACGCAGCATAATGCAGAAGGGCAGCAGGTATTCCCGGAAGACAGTATAGCCAAAGGAAAGCGTGCCCTTGCCAGAATGCGTTTCGTTGAGAAGTACGGTTCTGATCAGCAGAGGGAAAGACTGGCCGTATATAAGAAAAGCGAATTTCCTGACGGGGTCCTTCCGAGGCTTCAGTAACAGGCAATTAAATCACGAACGGCGAATTATCATCTCTTTTGTTTTCTGTCACAAGAATAACTATGTCATTTGCAGATATATTTTCGTTTTTTCTCAATATCTCAGCGATAGTCCTGATTATAAAGATTTCATAGTGAACGCTTGAACAGTCAGGATATGCAAAATACATATATTCAGATGCGATACTTTGATGTACCGGTTCACCGTCATAATCATAACCACTCTGGGTGTTTTTAGTTTGCATTTCATTTTTCAGCATTTCTGCGAATACTGAAGGAGATTTATAAGCCCTGAAACTAACATCATGACCATCTGAAGTTTCGTAATTTGTTACATCACTCATATGAAAATAACCACGTTTAATAAAATCACCTGAAGGCAGTTCTGCAAGCATAGTTTTATAGAGCGGAGTAAGAACCATTTTGGTCTTATTTCGGTTTACATAGCTTTCATATTCGAAATGCTTTCGAAGTTCGTCGCTGACATCAGCTTCATTTATGCCCGTGAATAAACAACGTTCCTGCAGGTTGTTGTAGTTGTTTGATAATACAGGCTTTAGTTTTCCGTTGCTGTTGAACGGGCCAAGCGGGTAAAACTTGTTATCTTTCAAATATCCTAAATAATAGTTATAGTCAATTTTCATTTTATACACTCCTTTGTAGATTAGTATTATTTGTAATTCTTTCAGCGGCGAATCTGAATTCTATGTCACCGACGGTTATCTTCTGTCCTGATTTGATCTCATATGATCTTCCGTTCTCCACGGGTGAATCTTCCAGATATGTTTTACCTGTGCCATTTGCAGGCTCAAGATAGAAAGTTCCGTTGACCTGTTTTATTACCGCATGAAGTGGTGCTACATGAGGGTCATCAATTACTATATCGGACAGGAAACAGTCGGATCCGATACAGGTCTCATCCAAGTAGAGCGAGTATTGGGAGTTAACGCCTTTGTTTTCCGAGATCAACGAAAGCTGTCCTGAGATAAGAGGCTGAAAAGTGTTGTTCCTGCCGGTTCCGTTTATTTCGGACGGACTGCTGCCTGTATCTGCTGAGTGACTGTCTGAGAACAGGATTGAACTTCTTTGTTTCGCTATTATCTGTGATTCTTCCTTATGCTCATACGATTCATGTTTTTTCTGATTGAGAATGGCTGCTATGAGGATCACAACGGAGAGGAAGAAGAAAAGGAAACAGGGTAGAAGCATTTTTCCGGCCATTAATGCAAAAGAGAAAAAAGCAGACAGACATGCGATCAAAAGATCTTTTTCTTCTTTGGAATACTTCTTTCCTGAAGGTGCCTTCTTTATGCTTTTCTTTCCGGGATTTATTAACTGTAGAGAATCAGTATCATCTGTGGCAGATCCTCTGATCTTATCCGCAGTAGTTAAGAATAGTTCCTCGTTGTTTTCTCTTACGCTGTACACAAGCGCGTTGATCTCGTCAGCAGTTATTATGCTCCTAAAAAAATCGCAGCTTAGCAGTTTTTCGAGTCTTTCTGCGTCAAGAGATGAAAGACAAAGATCTTCAGGTCTGCTCTTTACGGGAAGACAGCATAATTTGATCGTAATGCCTTCGGGATCAGTAAAAACCATATCAGGATCAAGTACTATGCACGTGGGTGAAATCAGGTGATCCAAAAGTCTGATAAAGGAATAAAAAAGGTCCCCGGCAGACCTCCGCCTTAAGCCCAGGGTCTTAATTTCTTTTTTATGTGAGGCGGTTCTTTTACCCGGAGAAAATACGGAAAACTCCGGATCGGTAATCTGAATATAACCGGAAAATTCAAAACAGCACATAATGCCTGAACCAATATATTCCGTGTTCGGCTTGAGATAGAAGTCCAACCTGTTTCCGTCAATTACCTCTTCGGCATAAGTACATAATATATCCGGATCATCAAACTTCTTTATGGCGAAATATCCGTAGGGTCCCTTTTTTATCTGCATTGAAATTGTTCCTTTATACTTGCAACTCAAAAACTCATTTATTGTTGAGAGGCAGATCAGAATGCGGATTCTATCTTTGAATCGTCAAAACAGAAATTCATGACTTTCTCTCCGTATTCGGAAAGACCTGCTCTGAAGACAAGGGCGAGTGCGACGAGGACCGCGATAATGATAACTATCTCAACGGTTCCCATTCCTTTCCTGTTATTCCGTTTCGCTTTCTTTCTCATAGTCGTTTTCCTCCTTTATATGCCGAGAGAGATAATTGCCGGTGTCATTGCGACCATCAGTACACTTATGAAATCAAGTGTCATGGGGATGATCATTCCCAATGCTTCGCGTTCCTGCCTTTTCCTCGAAGCGTTTCTGCATAAGTTCCAGCAGGCCTGCGATTGAAGGTTAAGCATATTAAGTACTTCTGCCGTTCCGAGCCTGCCGTATCGGGCTATCAGAAGGAGAGCAGCCTGCGCTTCAGGTATCTGTATCCTTAATGAAAACTTCTCGACTGCGTCAGAAGCGGGAATGCCGCTAAGCATCATTGCCCTGAGGTTCTTTATCTCCAATGACAGGCTCTTATTTTCTTCGAATGCTTTCGAGCAGACGGAGATTGCTTTCGGAAGCTGCATCCCGGATTCGAGAAGCGTTGAGATAAGACATAAGAACAGAGGTATGTCACTCATTAATTCCTCTCTTTTGCGCTCCACATCAGATCTGATCTCATATCCGCCAAGTATCAGTATTGCGGCCGTTAACAGGGGCGCAAAGAGAGGATTCTTACCAAGACTTACCAGTATCAGCGTGCTTAGGATCAAAGAAGATGAACCGATAATCAGCTGCTTTTTCAGGTACTGTTCATACGTGAGATCGGGATTGACCGACAGTTCGTTGAACAGCTCGTGCCTGGCTGTTATAAAGCTTGCGGGAAATAGCTTCTTAACGATCTTTGTAAGAGGCATTTTCGATATCCTGTTACCGGATGTTATATTGCCCGCGAGTTCTGATTTATATGCTTTTCTTCCTTGTTCGTGAGACATGAACCTGAATAGCATTGCACAGGCTATGGTGCAAATGCAGAATGCTGCTGCAAGAAGGATTGATCCTGTCCTTGTGTTTCTGGCAACATCAAGGTATTCGCGGCTCATGTAATTAAGCGCGAAGGTCACACCGAACGGCATGGCACAGAGGATCGCCGCCTCGGCATTTTTACCTGCATTGGATGCCGCGATCTCACCCTGGACCGCATTGAGTTCGGAAAGCATCTGACATGAGCTCCGTAATATCGACAGTGTATTGTTGCCAATCTCGCCTGATATCGCCAAAGCATGGAATACCGGGATCGTCTCTGGAAATCCTATCTGCTGGGCGAATATGTTAAGTGATTCTTCCAGACTTACATGAAGCTTCAGATTGTTCTCAAGATTGATCAGAGGCTTAAGGAGCATCGAACGTTTTCCGAAAGTCTTTTCTATCACAGGCCTTATGAGCAGCAATGATTTCTCGATGGAGTATCCGCTCGATACACTTGTACACATAACCTGAAGAAGTACAAGAAGCTGTGTCCTCAGATGCCTGTAGTTATTTGAATATATCTTTTTCATGGCTTCTTTCCATGGAAAGACACTCAGAACGACCGCCAGAATTATCTTAATCGTTTCCGAACCGATGAAAAGGCTTGCCGCGAAATATACTGCGACTGCAAAGAACGGATATACCCAAATGGTTTTAAAAAGAAAGGCAGGGAAGGAGTGGCTCTTCTTATGCCCGGAACGCCATTGCGTTTTGGATGTCTTCAGAACTTGCGATACGCTCAAGACATTCACCTCCTTTATTCCTGTATAGTGTTTTAAGCCGGTAACCGTGATCTGACGGAGGCATTACCTCGCAGATCTCATCTACATATCTTTTGCCTTCACGGCTTCTCATTATGTGAAGAACAATATTTATTCCCATGGATACCTGGGATAAGATCGCGTCATACGGAAGACTTGATCCCGAAAGTATCATAGCTGTAAGTCTTTCCATCATCTCAAGACACGAATTGCTGTGTCCGGTGCTCATTGAGCCGGGGTGTCCGCTGGTCAGACATGACAGAAGATCCGCGCTTTCCTTGCCTCTGACTTCGCCGACAATAATCCTGTCAGGACGCATCCTGAGAGATGCTCTGATCATCATGCCGATGTTGACTTCTCCTGTCCCGTCAGGCCCGGGGAGCCTTGCTTCCATACGGACTAGATTATCAATACCCTGAAGATTAAGCTCGGCTGAATCTTCGATCGTTACAATGCGTTCGTTCTTGGGAATAAAGCTGCTCAAACTGTTCAAAAAAGTGGTCTTTCCTGAGCCTGTACCGCCGCAGATAAATATGGTCCTTTTATTCCTTACACACTCAGCCAGAAATCTGGCAGCTTCTTCGCTGATAAAGTCCTGCCTGATGAGCGTGACGATGTCATGTGTGATTCCCGTAAACTTTCTTATAGTGACAGTTGTCTCTCTTGATATCGGAGGAAGAACCGCATTAGCCCTTGATCCGTCAGGGAGTCTCAGGTCGGCTATAGGATTCGCTTCGTTAAGCGGTCTGTTCTGGTTCGCGAAAAAGCATGATATACATGTCTTCAGTGTTTCTTCATCTCTGAAAGTGAGATCTGACCTGTAAAGTTTTCCGCCTCTTTCAAAGAAGATCTTATAAGGACCGTTTACCATTATCTCCGTAACAGAAGGGTCTTCCATCAAAGGCTCTATAACATCCAGACGGCGGAGCGAATTAAAGACCGCTTTGGCCATCTCGCGCTTCTCATCCAGATTCATCTTGTATGACGTGTTCTCGGATATTACATCGGATATTATCTCGCGGAGTTTGTCATCTGAAGGATCGGCCTCTCCAGATAATGAATTGAGGACGCAGTATGTGATCTGTTCCTTTATATCTGCGAAATTGTTGCCGGCGGGTTTCATACTGCTATCCTCCTGCGGATAAGACTGTTCCCGCAGTTTTCGTTCTTATCTGCTTCATCAGCGTAATATACCCTTAGTCTTTCGCTTCCGAGTGTTTTCGTGAGCAGGGTAATAAGATCCTGTGAACCGAGATCTTCAAGGGCATTCCTGGCCGGCAGAAGGACATGGACCATGTCACAACCCGCCAGGAGCTCAGGCAGATCTGCCATGCGGAAGCCTTCTGCGACAGCGACTATGTTAATGGTTCTGTTACCTGAATGCGCAAGGCTTTCGGCATGGCGCATGAGCGTGACCGAACGTGTAATGCCGGCATCGTATACATCATCGTTATTTGTTGTGCTTCCCGGAGTAAGGAATCCCTTATCATCCATGTTGCAGTATTTGAGAATGTCTTCGGGGACAAAGCGTCTGGATCTGCATGCTTCGAGAAGTGAAGTCATATTGCAGCCTGATTTTCCATGCCATGAAGATCTTAGCTTGCTCGTAAGGTCAAGTCTGATATTGAAATATGAGTCGGAAGCACATAAAGGAAGATCGCTTATGAAGCTTTCCCTGACGTCGGAATAGACGAACGGAATGACGGCGGTGAGAGACCCTGTAATCTGACCGGCCTGGTTAAATAATTGTGCGTCTTCAATGGGCCTGATCAAAGAGATCAAATGGGCACAGTCTATGATACCGCCGTCTTCCGTAAGCCTTATGGGTGAGGATGATCCATCGGAAATGGCTTCTGTATTTATATCTGCAGGATCATATAAGACCCGTGTGTAGTCGCTGAATCTGTCTTCATAATCCTGTTCATCGAGATAAGGATCCACAATATAAGCGTCAGGGTAGAAACTGCTCAGCCTCTTTCTGAGAAGCGAGTATATGTATTCGTTTTTCTCATAGATCTTAATAGTGAATGCCATAAACTGTTTCCCCCTTGTTTCTTTAGCCGGATTGTAAAGCCGCAGAAGTCCCGGTTAAAGCGACAAAATCCGACAAAAACTGACAAGGGAAAACCTCGGAAACTGCGTTTTGATTTGGATAAAAATATAATTAATATTATTAGCAAGTCTGTTGTCAGTTATGTTTTCGCAAGGTTTCTTTAGCGCATGGTCACGAAAACCGTCTGGGCAATTGACAAAAAGAAAAGTGATAAGTACAATCAAAGCCACTACAATTTAAGTTCTTTGCTTATCAAGAGTGACTCGAGGGACCGGCCCGTTATCAGAGTCCGGCAACCGCGGAAAGCAGCGGTGCCAATTCCGGCAGGGAGACCTGAAAGATGAGGATCGTTATATAAACGTCGGCCTTCTCCTTTCGGGGGAGGTTTTTTCTTTAACTGGCATTGAACGGAAAGGAAAAAGAAAATGAGAAATAAGAAAGGTAATTGGCTGTTCACATCCGAATCAGTTACTGAGGGACATCCCGACAAGATCTGCGACCAGATCTCCGACAGCGTTCTTGATGCGATCTTAGAGCAGGATCCGACTGCGCGCGTTGCATGCGAGACATGCACGACAACAGGTATGGTCCTTGTAATGGGCGAGATATCAACATCTGCTTATGTTGATATTCCTTCCATCGTAAGAAACACCGTAAAAGAGATCGGTTACAACTCAAGCGAGATGGGCTTTGACAGCCATTCATGCTCTGTTCTTACATCTATCGATGAGCAGTCCCCCGACATCGCCATGGGTGTTAACGAATCTTATGAAGCACGTCACGGCGGCGAAAAGGAACTTGATACAGGCGCAGGTGACCAGGGCATGATGTTCGGTTACGCGAACGATGACACGCCTGAACTTATGCCTATGCCTATTGCTCTTGCACACAAGCTCACGATCCGTCTTACCGAAGTCCGCAAGAACGGCGCTGACTTCTTAAGACCTGACGGTAAGTCACAGGTTACGGTAGAGTATGAGAACGACAAGGTTAAGAGGATCGACGCAGTAGTTATCTCAACACAGCACAGTGCAGATGTAACTCTCGAGTTCCTTGAAGAATATATCAAGGAGAACGTTATCAAGGCTGTTATCCCTGCAGATCTTATGGATGAGAATACAAAGATCTACATCAATCCTACAGGCAGATTCGTAGTAGGCGGACCTCAGGGTGACTCTGGTCTTACAGGCAGAAAGATCATCGTTGATACATACGGCGGATTCGCCCGTCACGGCGGCGGATGCTTCTCCGGCAAGGATCCTACTAAGGTTGACCGTTCCGCATGCTACATGATGCGTTATATTGCAAAGAATATCGTAGCAGCAGGACTTGCCTCTGAATGCGAAGTTCAGGTCGCTTATGCTATCGGTGTTGCGAAGCCGGTATCAGTAATGGTAGATACTTTCGATACGGGCAGGATCAGCGATGAGAAGATCACAGAGATCGTTAACAAGGTTTTCGATTTAAGACCTGCAGCCATCATCAGGGTTCTCGATCTCAGAAGACCTATCTATGCCAAGACGGCAAGCTACGGCCATTTCGGAAGAACGGATATCGATCTGCCCTGGGAAAAGACAGATAAGGCTGAAGAGATCAAAAAGCTTGCAGGTATCTGATATCCCGATATAAGGACAATTTAGTCTCAAATGCCCGGTTAAAGTCTCATCTTTGGCCGGGCTTATTGTTTTGTCTTTTGTAGTTTGTTAGCATCATGAAAAGTCCGGATATAAGGGTAGGTTTATGAAGAAAGAGCCGCAAGACAAAAAGAAGTTTACTTTGTCGGTGTCCGATATCGGCAGTGAAGTTGAAGACGCAAAGGTCACCTGTATCAAGGTGTTCTGTCCGAGAAAGGCCAATAATTTTGTGTCATTTCTCTGCGACGGAAGATTTACCGTGGCAGGAAAATCCAAGGTCGATATCGTTGAGGGCGGAACATACATCATCTCAGGTAAAGTTACGGAGTGGAACAACAGACCGCAGGTTACTCTGAATAAGATCCGTGCGGATGAGGAAGCGGGAGATACTCTTCTCATAGCTTCTTTTCTCGCTGATAACATAAGCGGTCTGGGAAAGACCACAGCTGAGGCGCTGGCTGAGAGATTCGGCAGCGATATCCTTAAGATCCTGACAGAGACCCCGGAACTTGCTTCATCAGCTGTAAGCGGTCTGTCTTCTGCGAGGGCTATGGCGATTTGCGATCAGATAACTCAGGAATATGAGTTCTTCAGACAGGGACTTGAAGCCAAGCTGATGGGCTTTTCGCAGGCTCAGATCAAGATGCTTAAGAAACTGGACAGACTGAATTGCGAAGAGATCAGGAATAAGCCCTATAAGCTTATGGGACACGGTATCGCAGGCTTTGAACTCTTAGACAGGATAGCGCTGCGTGAAGGCATGTCTCCTGTCGAACCTGAAAGGATAGCTGCGGCTCTTTACCAGGCTTGCATGTATCTTCATGAGGAAACAAAGTCCACAGCATTAAAACCTCAGGATGTCAGAAAAAGGGCATTGGAATACGTTAATATCCACGAATCAAAATTGTCGTCCGAACAGTTCTCTGAAGTGTTCAGGGCGGGGGCTGCGCTTGCGACAGAAGAAAAGAAGATAGCTGTATATAAATACGATTCAGGCAAATGCGCTGTCTGTGATGCGGAGGATTCCGAGGCCAGGTTTGCCTCCATGAGTTATTTTGCTTCGGAGCTTGCCATTGAAAGGCGCATCAATGAGATGCTCAAGACGAAGATAGCCCCGCCGCCCAGAGATGAGAGTGACAGGATAATGAAAGACGTCGCATCAGATCTCGGGATAACTCCCGACAGATCACAGCTTGATGCGCTGTATCTTTGCATGTACAGTCCTATTAGCGTTATCACGGGCGGTCCCGGTACCGGAAAGACAACGATAATGGGTATCCTGGGAGAATACTTTAAGAGGAACAGGATAAGCTGCGTTTTTGCCGCGCCTACCGGAAGAGCTGCCAAGAAACTGTCGGAGGCCTGCGGAAGCGAGGCTTCCACTATTCACAGACTCCTTGGCGTAAGACGGAGCATAAATACCGATGATGAGGATCTGCTTCCGGATGACAGGGCGGGGCAGTATAACAGTCTTCTTTTCGTACACGGAAAAGAAAATCCGATAGTATGCCGCGTGATAGTTATAGATGAGATGTCCATGGTCGATACAATGCTCTTCAGACATCTTCTCGATGCCACGGATAAAGGGACTTCGATAATCCTCGTCGGTGATCCCGACCAGCTCCCGTCGGTAGGGTGCGGAAATATCCTAAGCGACCTTCTGACATGCAGATCTGTTCCGGCGATAAAACTTGAAGCCCTTCACAGACAGGCGGATGACGGCACTATAGCTTCAAATGCGAGACTTATTCTTGATGGTAAAGAACCGCAGGACGAAGGCGATGATTTTGAGATCATCAGCTGCGATAGCGAAGACGAAGCGCAGGAGACGATAGCAAGACTGATACTCGAGCATAAGGATGAAGATCTTATCTGCCTTACGCCTACAAAGAACGAGAATGTTGCTTTGGGCACAGTTCGTCTTAACAAAATGATTCAGGCACTGGAAGTAAAAGATGACCTGAAAGTTCTGAAGAGAGGACAGAGCCTTGTCCTTCATGTCGGCGATAAGGTGATGCAGAATAAGAATGATTACAGTACGGAATGGATAGACCCTGCGACCGGTGAAGTCCTTCAGGGAATATTCAACGGTGAACTCGGTGTGATAACTGACATCGATCCAGTGAAGGAAAGCGTTACCATAACATTTGATGAAGGCAAGACAGCCGAATATAAGGGTAAGCTCCTGGACAACGTTGATCTTGCATATGCGGTTACTGTTCATAAATCTCAGGGATGTGAATTCGACAGGGTAATAATCGCTCTGGGTAAGATGAATGCGCTGCTTTATAAGCGCAGTCTGCTCTATACGGCTGTTACGAGAGGCAGGATGAATGTCACTATAGTTGAATGCGAAGGTGCTCTGGGAAGGTTCATAAGAGCACCTAAAGGCGATATCAGGGAGACATGTTTAAGAGAACTTCTTAAGACCGTGGATTACAGAAGAAATAAATGATGGATACTTTCCGTGTGAACACAGATATTAATCCTGTTCCGAAAGAGATAAGAGCGATCCTTAAGAAAGCTTCCGGTCTTATCCTTCCGTACAGGTGTGCTGTATGCGGGAAAGCATCTGATACTGAGGACAGATTCTCGAGTTATGACAGACTCTATGAAGAACTGTACGGAGAAGAAGCGGATCTTCATATCTGCGGAAAGTGTCTGTCTTCGATCAGTATTTTGGATGAGACCGGAAGATGGTCATTATGTCTCTCGAATCCTGTCGCAAATGATCCATGCCCGGGGCTGCCGCTTTATATGCCGTTTGCGTATCAGGGAACTGTAAAAAGAGCCGTTAAGAATATCAAGTTCGGGAAGAAGATAAAACTGGCCAGGTTTTTCGGATGCCTTTTGGGTTCCTGCCTTGCAGGTGAAAGGATCGGTGCCGATATAGTGGTCCCGATCCCGCTGTCGCCGGAAAGACTGGCAGAGCGCGGATTTAATCAGGCGGCCGAGATCGCATATCCTGTTGCCGGGATCAACGGACTGAGGTTTGCCGATGATGTTCTTTTAAGGAACAGAGATACAAAGCGTCAGGCGGAGATAAAGAACAATAATGACCGTGCGGTTAATGTTTCAGGCGTTTTTGACGTAAACGGATCCTGGGATGTGACAGGTATGTCGGTAATGATCGTAGATGATGTTGCCACATCAGGCGCCACGCTCCATGAAGCAGCCGAAGTCCTCTACAGAGCAGGTGCTTTTAAAGTGATGTGTGTTGCTTTCGCAGGCAACAGACATATCAAGAATGCAGAGCCGTTCTGAACAATACGCATCTGCATATTGCACAAAGCAGTATTTTAAATTTCTCCCGGTTGGTTTTTATGCAACCGGTGACAGGAATGTATAATAAATACGGGATAATATGAATTTTCGCGGGGGATCAATGTATGAGAAAGATCAATCCTGTTGCTGTTGTTATGTCTGCCGTTATGCTGTTAACTGCGCTTACATCATGCTCGTCTGTGAAGAAAAGGAACGGTGTAGTCAAAGAAGATGATCCGTGGTATGAATCTACCAGGTTCGAACTGAAAAAAGATATGCCGGAACATCCGAGCCTGGGAACCACTTCTGTTACGTGTGCGGGCAATGACAGGGTCTTTTCGCTTTACTGTTATTCCACTGACAGGTGGGCATCGGCAAGAACAGTCCTTGATACATATGATTATGACGGAAATCTGGTTAACCGTAAGAATGTAACGTGCAATGATGATTACTATGTCGTCGATATCTATTCTGCTAGTCCCGGTCCTGAAGGAAAGACCATAGATGCTATAGTTTATATTAATTCCAGATCAAAGCCGGGCTGTCAGGCATTTGCAACCATTGATACGGCAACCGGAACAGTATCGGAAATAAAAGAAGTATTCGGCGGGGAAGCCAAGAAACTTAAGAATTCAAATTTTAATGCTTTTTCTCTAACAGCCATAGGAGATTATACTGTAGCGCTACTTCAGAATGATGAGCTGTTTTTAACTTCCATGATCAGTGAATGGAAACTCGCATTGTTCAAGAACAAGGTGTTTGTCACAGAATTGGATCTGTCATCATTAAACATCAGATACTTTGAGGGGTTTACGATCAATTTGTCTGAAGAATCCATTTTTGCCGTCGGTCTTGAAAAAGAAGATTACGTTGTCACGGAATTTGATCTGAATAACGGGAGATTAAAGAGTAAAAACTCCTATCAGGATCTGTCAGAAAAGGGAATAAATATCGCTGAATACAAGACTACGGATAACGGTGAGATGTGCAAGATCGATTCGTTAGGAAATGTAATGAAGCTCGATGTTAACACTATGACTTCTCAGACAGTGATCGACACCAACTGGTATACCCCGTATTTTTATCCGGTATATTCTGATGAGCATTCTGTCAGTTCTGCGGTAATGAGCTATTCCGAAGACCGGACGGTATTTCTTGATTCTGAGATAAAGACATACGGATGCGATGAATACATCTCTGTCGAGTATGTCAGGGTGCTTAAGAAGGCAGATAAGAATCCGAATGCCGGCAAGAAGATCATAGAACTGGCCCTGCCTCCCAAATCAGGTGTTACGGATTATCTGGCAAAAGCCATTTATGAATTTAACAAAACCGACAATGAATATATCATAAGAGTATGGGACAAATACAAGACGGGTTTTGCAATCGGAAGAGCCTTTGGAACCGTTAATGAGGACGATCAGCAGGTCTTCAGTATGATCCAGGATCTTAAGGGCGACGATGCTCCGGATCTTGCTATCGGCATACAAAAGAATTATGCGATGAGAGATGATGTCTTTATGGATCTTTCAGGGTTCCTGGATCCTGAAGTCCTGGATAAACAGTACAGTAATATTTTCGAGGCGGGAAGAATAAACGGCAAGTTATACTTCCTTCCGGTAACTCTTGAAATAGAAGGTCTTGTTACAAATTCAGAACTGCTGAAAGACGGTGCTGCCGGAATCACTTTTGAAGAATACGATGAGCTGATAAATGATGCAATGCACGGATTCTCACCATATGATTATCCCGGATCGCAGTTCAATAACAAACGGGATTTCTTATTATCCTGTATAGATACAAAGAGTGCCGTTGAGGGTGAGACGGTAGAATTCGGAACAGAACAGTTCCGTGCCGCAGTCAGATACACGGGAGAAAACATTCAATATGATGATGAAAAAAGTATTCCGGATGAATACATATATGATCTGAACAGATACAGGGGTGAATGCTATTACGCAAAGATCGATGATTATCTTGATTATGTACACGCCTGCTTCAGACCTAAAGGACGCTATAACATTATCGGGACACCTTCGGCAGATGCATCAGGTCCGAGATTCAAAGCGCTTGAGACTATATCTGTATCCGCAACTACAGATATGGAAGAAGGCTGCAAAAAGTTTTTGAATTATCTTTTCTCCGGCGCAGCCTTCAGTTCCTCAGATTGTGAATTCAGGCAGATAGTGACCAACAGGGAGATAATGAGCAGGAATATTGAAACCCTTACAGAGATAAATAACGATACGTTCGGCCGGTACAGGGTCGCAATTGAATCCGGGGCATTTATACCTGTCCCCGGCTTAGATAAGTTGAATGGAGATAAGAAGGCGACAGACGATATGCGCGAGAGTTTCCTGAACAGTCTTTCAACGATATCAGTTTACTATTACGAGGATTACACAATCGTAGGATTTGTTATGGAAGAACTTGCGCCTTACTATGCAGGCGACCGCTCTCTGGATGACGTAATAAAATACCTGGATGACAGGACTTACAAATATGTCAGGGAGATGTAGCCTGGGGTCAGATAATTCCGGTTAATCTTAAAAGACCTGCTGCGCAGATGTAGATCAGGTTTACGATGAAGGCTGCGAGAACGAGGGTAAGCCATACCTTTTTGACGCTGAATTTCCTGTTCTTCCGCAGTTCGTCATGGAGAGGCGTTGTGATGCTCTTAAAGAGAATGATCTTCTTTTTGGTGAGTCGTCCTACGGTTATCTTGATAATGGATATTCCTCCGTCACAGAGGAATGGAAGACCGACGATGAAATACAGGAACGGGATCCTGCAGTAGATAAGGAAGAAAGCGATAAAGAAGCCCAGTGATCTGGAGCCTGCATCGCCCATGAGCATTTTCGAAGGGTTGAAATTGAAGATCAGGTAAGCTGCCAGAGCAGGAACGAATGCAATGACGAGGCGTACCGCATTGTTATCAAAGCAGGAGCCTGCGACAGTTCCCATGATGAGCGTTGAAACGACCGCGATTACTGACAGCGACCCCGACAGGCCGTCGATTCCGTCCGTGGCATTTGTTGCATTTATGGATACAACGAAAAGTATTACTGCAAGGATATAGTAAAGTACCGGATTGATGTCAAAATATGTGCCTGTTATGGCGATATACACGCGCGTTCCGAAGAAATGAACGCAGATAAATGCTCCGAAGAGGGATACTGCAACGTCCAGCGCTCCCTTTATATATTCGTTCCAGGGATTCTTCGATCTGTCATCAAGCCAGCCGGTCACCATCTCGGCAAGAACGGCGATGAGGCCGAATCCGAGACCGGTCATGACATTTCCGCTCTCGAAGATGCCTTTATCCGAAGCAACCGGATCAGCCAGAAAGCAAAGGACGCCTGAAGCGGCAAGGAATACGAGAATGAAATAAAAACCTACGCCTGTAGGCTTGCCGATGTTCACTTCTGAGCCTTGAGCGAACTTTCGCCCGCGGTCATGACCCAATAAGATCATTTCGCCCGGAAGGAATTTGAGAAGTATATATGTAATGGCAAAGGCCGCGATGCAGCCTATCGCCATCTTAACGGTAAAAAGCATTAGAAATACCCTCGCTCATAAGGATTCTTCAACAAATGAATTATACCTTAACGGTATTTGGATAAAAATTATTAATTCGTTCAATAAATAAGGCTGATTTGCTCGTCAGTATTGGCGAAATATGTTAACATATTCATTCGTAATAAGGAGAAACAGATATGGATTATAAAGATTTGATAGCTTCTAATTTGAGCAGATGTACAGGCCTTGATAAAGAGCAGATCGAAGGACTCATTGAGATCCCGCCGAAGCTCGAGCTCGGTGATTATGCTTTCCCGTGCTTCGTACTGGCGAAGACATTGCGTAAGGCTCCCCCCGTGATAGCAAATGAGCTTAAGGACTCTCCCGAACTCGTTAACGGCTTTGACGGCGCGGTTGCAGTCGATACGGCCGGTCCTTATATCAATTTCAGGATAGACAAGGGCGTGCTCGCAAAAACAGTTATTACTGAGATCATCGAAGAGGGCGATCAGTACGGCAACAGGAATATCGGAGAGGGCAAGAACGTAATCATCGAGTTTTCTTCTCCAAATATTGCCAAGCCCTTCCATGTAGGTCATGCGTTTACGACTATTCTGGGAAACTCTCTTTCCAATATCTATTCAAGACTCGGATATAACGTTATCAGGTTCAATCACCTGGGTGATTACGGCACACAGTTCGGTAAGCTTATCACGGCATACAGGCTCTGGGGTGATGAGCAGGCTATGCAGGATAACCCTATCGACGAGCTGACCAGGATCTACGTTAAGTTCCATGACGAATGCAAGAAAAGTCCCGAACTTGAGAAAGAACTTGAAGATAACGCAAGAGATAACTTCAGAAAACTTGAAGAGGGCGAAGCAGAAGAAGTCGCTCTCTGGAAGCGTTTCAGGGACTTAAGCCTTGAGGTCTTCGAGAAGACATATAAGAGGATGGGCATAAAGTTCGATAACTACAACGGAGAGTCCTTCTATTCACCCAGGATACCCGCTGTCGTTGAGATGCTTGAGGATAAAGGACTTCTGGAAGAGAGCGAAGGCGCCAAGGTCGTAAAGCTCGATGATGAAGGCCTTCCGCCGTGCCTTGTTGTAAAGAGCGACGGAACCACTATCTATGCGTCAAGAGATCTTGCAGCTGTTCTTTACAGACATGAAGAGTTCAACTTCTATAAGAATATATATGTTGTCGGACTTCCCCAGCAGCTTCATTTTAAGCAGGTTTTCGCTGTTCTTAAGAAAGCCGGATATGATTTTGCCGATGACTGCGTTCATGTCGGTTTCGGACTCCTGAAGTTCAAGGATAACACGGCGTTTTCCACCCGTTCGGGTAATATCATTAAGCTTGATGATTTCCTCGATAAGGCTATTGAAAAGACTGCCGAGATCATCAGGAAGAACAGTGAGGCAAGAGGCGGCGACATGACCGACGAGCAGATCGCACAGGTCTCTGAGACCGTAGGCCTCGGTGCCGTCACATACACATATCTTAAGTCAGGAAGGGAGAAGGATATCTTCTTTGACTGGAGGGACATGCTTGATTTCGAAGGCGATACCGCGCCTTACCTTATCTACACATACGCGAGGATCAGATCTATTCTCCGTAAGGCTGCCGATCAGGGTATCTCAGGCAATATCGGTTCCGCAGATAAGCTTACGGCAGAAGATGAATACGCAGTCATCAGGAGCCTTTCAGATTTTAAGGATTCTGTCGTTAAGGCAGCAGAGAGTTATGAGCCTTTCATGATTTCCCGCCAGATCTCTCTTATCGCAAGGAATTTCAACCGTTTCTATAACAATTCCAGGATACTTAATGCCGATAATGATGAGGTCAGGGACGCAAGGCTTAAGTTCTGCGAAGCGGTAGCTGACTGTATCAAGTCAGGACTTGATATGTTAGGCATCGGCGTTGTCGAGAAAATGTGATCTTGAAAGGACACTGATATGGAGAATGCAGCAAGCAGTTCGGTACCGGATTTCAGGGATCTGAAATATACCAGACCGGACCTTGATAAGTTTACCGAGATCATAAAGAACGCAAGGCTCAGGCTCATGACCGCCAAGACTATTGAGGCGGCCGATGAGGCATTGGGCGAATATGAGATAGCGATAAGTTCTTTTGATACCCAGTATGCTCTCTGCCAGATACTCCATGATCTGGATACGTCCAACGAGTTCTATAACGATGAGATCGAGTTTTTTGATGAGGCAAGCGCAAGAGTCCAGGAATTGTCTTCAGCTCTTCTGTCGGGTCTCCTGACATCGCCCTGCGCGGAAAGCCTTAAAGCAAAATACGGTCCCATGATCTTCCGCAAAGCGAAGAACCAGAAGGAGATAATATCGAGCGAGATAATAGACGATCTGACCGAGGAATCAAGGCTCGAGAACGAGTATTCCCAGAAACAGTCAGAAGCTGAGATACCTTTCAAAAAGAAAAATCTTAACTTAAGCCTTATCCAGCCGTATCTCCAGTCTACCGACAGGAATGTCAGAAGAGAAAGCCATATCGCTCTGGACCGCTATTACATGTCAAGGAAGGAAACATACGATAAGATCTATGACGATCTGGTAAACGTCAGGACAGCAGCTGCCCAGAAGCTCGGATACAACAACTTTACCGAGCTCGGATATAAGCGCATGGAGCGTTATGACTATACGAGGGAAGATGTTGCCGCATTCAGGGATAATATCAAGAAATATATAGTTCCTCTTACTCAGCAGATAAGAAAACTGCAGCAGGAAAGACTCGGAGTCGACAGGCTTATGTTCCACGATCTTCCGTGCCTCTTCGCGGAAGGAAACCCTACGCCTGTCGTAAGCAAAGACACTTATGAGGAAGCGGCGGGTCAATTCTTCAGGACCATGTTCGGAGCGACGCCGAGCTTTTTCGATGTCCTGTCAGAACACGGTTATACCGACCTCCTGTCACGTCCGGTAAAATCGACCGGCGGTTATTGTATGTATCTTGAAGATTACTGCATACCGTTTATCTTCATGAACGGCAACGGTACTTTTGATGATGTGGCTACGGTAGTTCATGAGGGAGGACACGCATATGCGGCTTTGCAGGGCGCTGAATCCTCTCCCTTTGTCGAGTGCCTTTCACCCACGCTTGAGACATGCGAGATCCATTCGACTTCCATGGAATATATGTCATATCCGTTTATGGATATCTTCTACGGGAAACAGGCTGAACAGTACTGTGAGCTTCACATGACAGACGGGCTTCTGTTCCTGCCATACGGATGTATGGTCGATGAATTCCAGCATATAATCTACGATAATCCCCACATGACTCCAGATGAGCGTCATGAGATATGGAAGATGCTCGAACAGACTTACCAGCCCTTCATCAACTACGATGAGAACGACACGCCTTTCCACGCTCTGGGAGGCGCATGGATGAAGAAAGACCATATCTTTACGACTCCGTTCTACTATATCGATTACTGTCTTTCGCAGATATGCGCGCTTGAACTTTGGGATGAATCAAGAACTGACATCAAGGAAGCTCTGGAAAAATACAACACTCTGTGTCAGCTCGGAGGAAGCGATACATTTCTGAATCTCATAAAGCGATCGGGACTGGAATCTCCCTTTAAACTTGATGTGATAAAGCGCCTTGCATTTAAGTGTGCTTCATTCCTGAATCTGTGAGGATAAGATGAATCTTCCCGAAGAGTTTATCAAAGAGATGAATGATTTCTTCTCGCGTCAGAAAGACGTGCCTTCAGAAGGATTCTTTGAGAGCTTTGATAAAGAACCGCTAAAGGGTATTAGATTTTCACGTTCCAAGATAATGTCCTTGCAGACGGAAAAAGATCTTCTTGCGGATATGCAGGAAGAAGCCGAGCCCGTTGCATGGTGCGACGGAGGCTACTATGTCAGGAATGAACCCGGCGGAAAAGACGCGCTCTATCATGCAGGTGTTTACTATCCCCAGGAACCGTCTGCAATGCTGCCGGCCCAGGTAATGGCCGCAAGACCGGGCGAGACCGTGCTAGACCTTTGTGCCGCTCCCGGAGGCAAGGCATGCAGACTGGGAGAAGATATGCGCGGGAAAGGCATCCTGGTCGCCAACGAGATCAGTTTTGAGAGATCCAAGGCGCTTCTCAGGAATATCGAGCGTTCCGGTATCGGAGGATTGGTGATCCTTAATGAGACACCTGAAAATATTGCAGAAAGACTTCCGCTGTTTTTCGACAAGATACTTATAGATGCGCCATGTTCCGGCGAGGGAATGTTCAGACGTGATAAGAATGCCTGCAAAAGTTATATGAACTACGGTCCGAAGGTCTGTGTACCGTTGCAGGAGTCTATCCTTGAGGCTGCGGATAAGTGTCTCAAAGAAGGTGGCTCTATCGTATATTCCACCTGTACTTTCTGTGTTGATGAAGACGAGAACCAGATAGCGGGTTTTATTTCCCGTCACCCTGAATATCATGTAAAAGCCCATCCTGAGATAAAAGGAGTTACTCATGCGGGAGAAGGTTCTATATTGCCGGGTTCAATGAGGATCTGGCCGCATTTGTCGGACGGAGACGGACACTTCTGCGTTCATCTTATCAAAGGTGAGGAAAAAGATCTGAGAACTGCCGAAGAACTCCTGATAAAGGATGTCATCGGCAAAAAGGATAAGAGCGCCGAAGTAGCTTTATCCGTTCTTGATGAAGTGTTGTCTGATAAGGGCAGGGAAGATCTTCTTATGGGGAGATTCGTATCCCACGGAACGGGGCTTTTTAAGATGACATTTGATGAGCGTATCTTCAAGGGACTCAAAGTCGTTAAGACCGGCCTTTATGTCGGTGACATCAGGCTTTTGAAGTCCGGGAAAACTGTTTTCGAACCGTCGAACAGCATAGCGCTTGCTCTTGACAGGGAAGATATCAGGGATGATTCCTATCTCGCCCTTTCAAGAGATGATGACAGACTCATTAAGTATTTGAGAGGCGAGACTATCTCAGTCTCGCCGGAGGACGGATTAAAACCGTCAGGAATGATCCTGGCAGGTATAGGCGATTTCCCTCTGGGATTTGCCAAGATAAACGGAAATACGGCGAAAAATCTGTATCCGAAAGCATGGAGGATAATATGACAAATGAATTCAAAATGATCCTTGCATCTTCTAATAAGGACAAGGCAAGAGAGATAGCAGAGATACTGAACGGCACGCCCTTCGTTGTTACTACGATGAAGGAAGAAGGATTTGATCCTGATATCGTTGAAGACGGAAAGACCTTCGAAGAGAACGCGCTGATCAAGGCGAGAGCTGTACATGCCCTGGCTCAGAAAGCTTACGTTATGGCTGATGATTCAGGCCTTTGCATCGATGCATTGGACGGCGCTCCCGGTATCTATTCGGCAAGATTCTGTGGTGAGGATTCCACTTATCCCGAGAAGTTCGCGAAGATCTTCGAGATGCTTAAGGATGTTCCTGAAGAGCAGCGTACCGCAAAGTTTGTATGCAGCATAGCAGTCGTAAGGCCCGACGGCAGCGAATTCACAGTCAGAGGCGAGGTTTGCGGCGTCCTGCACGAAAAGCCTGCAGGTGACGGCGGATTCGGATATGATCCTATATTTTATGTGCCCGAATTCGGCATGACTACTGCCCAGATGACTAAAGAGCAGAAGAATTCCATCAGCCACAGGGGCAATGCTCTGAGGGCAATGGCCGAGATGCTTAAGGCTGACCTCGGCTGACAGGCGGGTCAGAAGACCGGCTTTCCTGATTTCCTGAAAATTGCCTGAAATGCTTCAAATAGTGTAGCTTCCAGTGCAAATCAGGGCATTTTTGCACTTCGGTCTACACTAAAACAGGCTGTTTAGTGTACATTTCAGGGAATAGGTGTTTTTTCGCAAAGTATACTTATTTAATGCATTCCGATAGCCTTTTAATATTTATTGAAAAGGCTCTATAATCGTGATAATATTTTCAGGCGCGTACAAATGTCCGCCACAGGAAGTATAGCGGCAGCGCGAAAATTCACAGAAAGGCCTTAAATCTATGCATCAGGATAACCCCGAATATTTCCTCGTTGATAAAAGAGTTTTACCTGAAGTCTTCATTAAGGTGATGGAGGTCAAGCAGCGGCTGAATACCGGAGAGTCCGCTTCGGTAAATGAAGCCGTAAGGAAGACAGGTCTTTCCAGAAGTGCTTATTACAAGTATAAGGATTCCGTCCTGCCGTTCTATGAAGCGGCCAGCGGCAAGAAAGTAACATTGTTACTTTCTGTCGAAAACTTTCAGGGGATCCTTTCTGAGATAATAAGGACTATCGCGGAATCACGCGCAAATATTCTGACCATCAATCAGAATATCCCGATCAACGGTCTGGCAGATATATCGATCTCGATCGAGACTGTATCCATGTACGGAACTGTTGACGACATAATAAATGATATCTCCAAGCTCGCCGGCGTGCGCAAGTGCATGATCCTGAGCAGGGAATAATGAAAGGCAAGGAAAAGTAAAAATGGCAATCAATGTTGCGATCATGGGTTTCGGTACAGTCGGTTCGGGTGTGGCCGAGACGTTGGATATAAACAGGGATCTCATCACGAAACGTGTCGGTGAAGAGATCAATCTGAAGTATATTCTAGATATCAGGGATTTCCCCGAGAGCAGGTTCGCAGATCTCGTAACACATAATGCCGATGAGGTTTTCGACAGTGACATTCTTATCGCAGTCGAGACGATCGGCGGGGCAAGGATCGCTTATGAATACACAAAGCGCGCCCTGTCTTTGGGTATCAGCGTTGTAACTTCAAATAAGGAACTCGTATCCACAAAGGGTCCGGAGCTTCTGAAGATAGCAGCAGAGAACAATTGCTGCTATCTGTTCGAGGCTGCAGTAGGCGGCGGAATCCCGATCATCAGACCTCTTTATAAGTGTCTTGCGGCTAACAAGATCACGAGGATCGCAGGCATCGTTAACGGTACTACAAATTACATCCTCTCACAGATGAAGGATGAAGGGATCGACTTTGATACAGCATTGAAGCAGGCTCAGGATAACGGTTTTGCAGAAGCTAATCCTTCTGCCGATATTGACGGCATCGACGCGCAGAGAAAGATCTCTATCCTTTCCACGATCGCAAATGACGGAGCCTACATTGCACCTGAATCAATCAATGCTGAAGGTATCTCTGCAATAACGACGGATGATATGAAATTTGCCGCATCCATCGGCTGCGACATCAAGCTTATCGCTCTCTATGAATCAGGAGAAGATCTTCCGGTCGTTTATGTAGCACCTGCTCTGGTTGATAAGAGCAATCTGCTCTTTAACGTCGGCGGCGTATTTAATGCTGTCATGGTAGACGGCAACAGCTTGGGACAGGCAATGTTCTACGGTCAGGGAGCAGGAACGCTTCCTACTGCTTCAGCTGTATGCGGTGACATACTCGAGGCAGCCCTGGGTAATCCTCCCGAAGCAAGGGCATGGACCGAAGAGAGCGTTAAGATCACGCCTTATGAGGAGATCTCTGCTGATATCGTGATCAGAGCTGATGTTCCCGCCAAGGTCGTTGATGCTGCTGAAGGATATGTTTGCGAAGTCCTCTCTGATGAAGCGATCCTTGTAAAGGGGATTATGCATAAGGATATCGCTGCGATTGTCAGCAAGGCGGAAGCTAAGTCCTGGATGCACTATTTGAAATAATCGAATAAGTTTTCGGAGGAAGTATAAATGAAGGTACTCGTAGTAGGCGGTGGCGGAAGAGAACATGTTATCTGCTGGAAACTCAAGCAGGATCCGAGGGTAACGGATCTATACTGCGCTCCGGGTAACGGAGGAATCGCGTCTATCGCTACATGCGTCAACATTAAGGCTACTGATATAGATGGTATGGTCGAATATGCAAAGAATGAGCAGTTTGACCTCGTTTTCGTTGCACCTGACGATCCGCTCGCGATGGGCATGGTCGACAGGATGGAAGAAGCCGGCCTCCGCAGTTTCGGACCGAAGGCAAACGCTGCGATAATCGAAGGCTCCAAGGCTTTTTCCAAGCAGCTCATGAAGAAGTATTCGATCCCTACTGCAAAGTATGAGATCTTCACGGATGAAAAGGCAGCTCTTGATTATCTCGAGACACAGCCCATGCCTATCGTTATCAAGTGTGACGGTCTTGCTCTCGGTAAGGGCGTTATCATCGCCCAGAATCTTGATGAGGCTAAGCAGGCTGTAAAGGACATGATGGAAGACCAGAAGTTCGGTTCTGCAGGTTCCACGATCGTAATCGAAGAATGCATGACTGGTCCCGAACTCACAGTTCTCGCTTTCTCTGACGGTAATACATGTGTTCCGATGGTATCTTCCAGAGACCATAAGAGAGCATATGACCACGATGAAGGCCTCAACACCGGCGGCATGGGTGCTGTTACACCCGGTGCTGACATGACTGACGAGCTTAAGGCACGTATCCAGAACGAGATAATCACACCTACTGTCGAAGCTCTCAAGAAAGAGGGAAGACCGTTCAAGGGTGTTATATACTTCGGACTCATGCTTACGCCTGAAGGACCGAAGGTCGTTGAGTATAACGCGCGTTTCGGAGATCCTGAAGCACAGGCAGTATTACCCCTTCTCGAGAACAGTCTCCTTGATATAGTAGATGCCATCATCGACGGCAGACTCGACCAGATCGATTTCAAGTGGAAGAATAAATGCTCCTGCGTTGTTGTCATGGCTTCCGGCGGATATCCGCAGAGCTATGCTAAGGGTTACGAGATCACAGGTATCGATACCTGCGGCAAACTCGTCTTCCAGGCAGGCACCGCGCTTAAGGATGGTAAGCTCGTTACGAGCGGCGGACGCGTTCTCTGCGTATATGATGAGGCAGATACTCTTGACGAGGCTATCGACGGCGCTTACGAAGGTGTCGCAAAGATCTCTTTCAAAGATATGCACTTCCGTCACGACATAGGAAGGACACTCGGTTAATAAATGAGGATCGGTATCTTCGGAGGGTCATTTGATCCTGTCCATAACGGTCACATAGCTATGATCGAGTCCGCTATGAAGAGCGGGTTCATTGACTGCGTGATCATTATCCCTTCGGTCCGTAATTCTTTTAAGCTCTATACCAATAAACTCCCGCCTCCGTACCGTCTTTACATGATGAAGGAGACGGTCGAAGGTCTGAGCCTTAAGAACTGCTTTGTAAGCGATGTCGAATTTGATATCGAGGGTGTCAGCTATACGGCTGTAGTCCTTGCAAAGCTCACTTCTGAAGAATACATAAGAGATTTCCTTATTGCCAACGGTGTTAAGCGCAAGAAGGCAGAGGAACACCATGATTTCTTCTGGATCATGGGTTCTGATACGCTCGGTTCTTTCGAGACATGGTACAAGCCCGGCGAGATCCTTAACTTTGTGACGCTCCTCGCGGCAGTAAGACCCGGTGACGGCACTGATGTTGATAAAGCTAAGGCTTCCATTGAAAAGAATCTCGGCGGGAAGGTCGGGATCTTCAGGCTTAACGGTATCGAATGTTCATCTTCGGGGATAACCGGCAGCGGAGACTTCTCGGAGGTGCCTGCCCCTGCACGTGAGTTTATCGCAAGACATGCGTTATATTCTGACAACACAATGCTTTCAGGCATTTCGGATGATGCGAGAAAAAAGTTTTTCGAGAGTGCGGTATGGATGTATCACTATCTTGGCGGCAAGAGGCTCCTTCACACGCTCAATGTAGGATATCTGTCAGCGCATCTTGCCGGAGTATTCGGATGCGATAAGGACAAAGCGCTGATAGCAGGAGCACTCCACGACTGCGCGAAAGAACTGCCTTTGGATCAGCAACTCGAACTGGCAAAGAAATATTCCGGCGAATTGTTTACCGAGAAGAAACTCCTTCATTCGCCTGCCGGCGCGACTTTTGCGAAAGATCAATTCGGAATCGAAGATCCTGAGATACTCGATGCGATCTGTTATCACACAACCGGAAGAGGCGATATGACGCTCCTTGAGAAGATCGTTTATCTTGCAGATAAGATAGAGCCTTCCAGAAATTACACCGATCTCACACCTATCAGGGAGGCAGCCGAGAAAGACCTTGAGAGCGCGATGCGCATGACTGCTGCCGCGGTAAAGGATAAGTTCGTTTCACAGGGCAGGGATATACACCCGATGACGCTTCTGATGATGCGCGATCTTGGGATGTAAGACTCAATTCCTGACCATAAAAATTTTTGATGTAATAAAACGCTGCTTTTTACGGTGTTTGAGACAGAAAAGTAACGTTTTTCTGTCTTAAATGCCTCGAAAAATGCCGTTTTATTACATCAAAGAATAATGAGCATGGATTGAATCCATATCAGCAAACATGCTTTTATCATGATCCTTCGATTTTGCCCGCCTATAGTGTGCTATACTTAAATCACTTAAGAAATCCGAAGGAGACATTTATGGACAGCAAAGAATTAGCCGCTAAGATAACCGAGATACTTGATTCGAAAAAGGGTATCGATATTGAGACGATCGATCTGACGGGCAAGACCGTTCTTGCAGATTATTTCGTCCTGGCCAGCGGTAATTCCACGACGCAGATCAAGTCTCTGGCGGATGAAGTCGAATATGTTTTGAAGAAAGACTTTGACATTACTCCTGATCACATTGAAGGCCGTTCCGGCGATAAGTGGATCCTGCTGGATTACAAAGACGTTGTAGTTCATGTCATGGGCAGGGAAGAGCGTGAAAACTACAATATCGAGAAGTTCTGGGAGACCAAGCGCAAAGAAGGCGAATCCTGATTTGGATATAATTTTAAAATAATGTCAGAAGCCGGCAGGGGATCCTCCTTGTCGGTTTTGTCTTATTTTGTCGCAAATAACATACTAAGAGCGTGATATGCTTTTTTCTATGTTGAAGAAGAGCACGGCAAATAAGATAAAGAGTCTGATCTATCCTCTGGCATTCATACTGATAATCATACTGAGTGCCGTCTATAAGCTCGTGTTCAAAGGAAACGGAGACCTTTCGATCAGGGCTTATAAGAGCGGGAAAACGGCCTTAATTAATGAAAGCTCTGTTAATGAGAGCACGGTCCCTGAAACTGTTCCAAGCGCTTCAACGGAAACTTCATCCGAACCGTCAGCTGTTTCCGTTCAAATGATAAGCGTCTATATATGCGGTGAAGTGAATGTTCCGGGCATCTATGAAGCACCTAAAGGCGTTCTTCTTAACGACATTATCGAGGATGCCGGAGGTCTTACGGAGAAGGCCTCGGTAAGCAATATCAACCTTGTGTATCAGATACCATGCAATATGTCCGTCTATATCCCGTCGCGGGAGGAGATAACCCGTGGCTTTACCGGCGGGGATATTATCAGGCAGGACGGTGTCTATGTCTGGGGAAATACATCCGGAGACTCAGCTGATCCCGGAGGCGGGACGGCGCTTATGGTCAACATCAATACTGCTTCATCAGAAGAACTTAAAAACCTGCCGGGTATAGGGGATGTAACTGCGCAGGCGATAATCGACTACAGGAAGACGACGCCTTTCAAGGCGATAGAAGACATTAAGAATGTGAGCGGAATAGGTGATTCGAAGTTCAACAGGATAAAGGACTATATCTGCGTCTGAAACTTTCCGGGAAATTGAGTATTAAATACCTGTATCTTTTCACAGGCGAAAATCTTCAAAAAGATACACCACTCTTTTACTTTATCGCAAACCTCATTAATCTCATTATTCCGGATAAACCTGCTAAAAGTGCAGAACTAATTCATATCAGGTATAGCCGTAAAGTCCTCTGACACTGACTTCGCCGCTTTTGAGATTCTCTATAGAACCGTCGGAAAACTCGACTTTCAGAGAGAAGTCGTCATTTATAGAGACTGCTGTTCCGGTGCGTCCCTGACCGTTCTCGGCCATAAGAGGGTATGCAGTGATCCTGCTGCCGACTGTAATGTTGAGTTCGCGGTAACGCTCAAGATAGTAAGATGAATCGGGCCATTCCGAAGCAAGCCTGTCCATGGAAAGAATGATCTCTGAAGCAAGTTTTGCCCGCAAAAAGATCTCCCCGCCGTTCTCGATCGAGACAGATGTGGCTATTTCCGAAAGCTCAGGAGGGAATTCCTGTTCGTTGACGTTTACTCCGATGCCGATAATGCAGGTATCGATGAAGCCGCTCTCGCCTTCGACGGAAACTTCCGTGAGGATACCGCAGATCTTTTTCCTGTTCATGAGGAGGTCATTGACCCATTTGATATTGGAATCGAGTCCGTAGGCGTTTTTGATAGCATCCGCGACGGCTACGGCGGTCCAGCTCGTAAGATCTGATATCTTGTCGAAACCTGCTCCGGGCTTAAAGAGGTAGGAGAGATATACGCCTGCCCCGGAAGGAGATGAAAAGCTCCTTCCACGTCGTCCTTTGCCGCCCGTCTGATGGTCAGCTATAACGACCGTGCCGGAATCTGAGCCTTTGGCTGCGAGGGTTTTAAGGACAGTATTCGTCGAATCGACCGAATCGTAAAAATACACATCGTCACTTCTTGTGTCCGGAAGGAATGCTGATACGGAACCTTTTGAGAGCTTATCCGGATCATTTTTGAGAAGATATCCCTTGTTGGTAGAGGAGATTATCTCATAACCGTCATCTCTGAGGGTTTTTACTGCCGAGTTAACGGCAGCCCTTGAGACTCCGAGAATGCGGCTTACCGCTTCTCCGGAGATATAACCGTTTTCCCTGTATATAAGCTTCAGGACATCGTCTTTTAGCATTTTTCTACCTTTCTTCGTGCTTAAGCAAAAGTTTTATTGTCTATATTATGAAAATATTAACACTTTGTTTTGAATGTGCGGTAAAATACTATTGGTAAAATGCATTTTCGGTAAGTAAGGGTGACCATGGGTATCTATTCGATTATTCTGGCTGTAGTAATGCTTCTCAGTATGCTCTCTACGTTCGCGCTCGTGCTCTTTTCGAGGCGCGGCTCGAATACTCTTGAGATATTGATCTCCGTTTGCGTAATGTTAAGCAATATCGGATATTTCCTGCTTTCCTGTTCCAGGAATCTTCAGGAGGCCGTGATCTCCAATTCACTGACTTATCTGGGCGGGGTATTCCTTCCGCTCCTGATAGTTTACGTTCTTATCGACTGTTCCGATTCCAAGATCCCGATGTGGTTCTCGATCTCCATACTTCTGATCAATATCGTGATCTTCCTGTCTACGATGGTCACGGACAGATTCCCTGTCTTTTATTCTTCCCTGGAGTTTATTAAGGGAGCACCTTCGCCCCTTATCAAGACACCCGGGACTATCTATTACATCAGGTATATCGTTTTGGCGGTAGAAGTCGGACTGGCCGCTTTCTTTACGATCCTCACATATCTCGGAAAGAGGAGCGCTTCTTTCAGGATTATGATGATCTACTCCGGATCTTTATTGGGCGTTTTGCTGGTCTATCTGGCAAGGCACATCTTCTCAATGAAGTACGATCTGATCCCGTTCTTCTATCTCGTTTGCACACTCGTCCTTGACTATGTTGTCGCCAGGTCGACGATCTATAACGTTAACCTGAGTGTTCAGGAGAAGATAGATGAGCTCAGCACATACGGTTATCTGGTATTTGACAAGAAATTCAGATTTGTCGGAAGCAATGCCGTATGTGAGAAGTTTTTCCCAGAGATAAAGAATGTAAGAATCGATTCCAAGATAATCGCGAAAGATTATGCTCTGAAGGAGCTCCTTAAATGGGTAGTCAAGAATGCTACGGAATCTGCCGCTGCCAAGAAGACTCAAGGAAAATTCAAGAGAGAGATAACCATTAACGACAAGAGCCCGAGCGAGAGAAGATACCTTGAGACTGAGATGAGCTTCATCCATTTCGGACTGGATAACCATGTATCCGGTTACCTTGTCGAGATCACGGATATTACCGAACAGCACAATATGATCGAGACGATGAGCTGGAAGGGTGAGTCCCTGAAGCGTGAGGCAGAGAAGCAGGCCAAGAGAGCCAAATCAATGCAGATGTCGACCATTCTGGGTATGGCTGCCATGATCGAATCACGTGATAACTCTACCGGCGGTCACATCAACAGGACATCGGAGTGCGTAGCTCTCTTCGTAAACCGTCTCCGTCAGCTGGAAGACTATAATATGAGCGAAAGCTACTGGGATGCCGTAATCAACGCGGCACCTCTCCACGATCTCGGTAAGATCACCGTTGATGATGCTATCCTGAGAAAACCTTCCGGACTGACTGATGACGAGTATGAACAGATGAAGATGCATGCCGAGAACGGTGCCAAGATCATGAGCAAGGTTCTTGAAGACGTTGATGACAAGGAATTCGTCAATGTCGCTACCAATGTAGCCCACTACCATCACGAGAAGTATAACGGAACAGGTTATCCTGACAGATTAAGAGGCGAGAATATTCCGTTCGAGGCCAGGATAATGGCTCTCGCAGATGTATTTGATGCTCTGGCCAGCCGCCGTTACTATAAGGAACCGATGTCATATGACGAGGCATTTGAGATCATCAGACAGGAATTGGGCCATCATTTCGATCCGCATCTCGGACGTATCTTTATCTCACTGAAAAAAGACATCATTCTTCTTTACGAGTCTTTTGAGAATACGGATTACGCGAGATAATCCTATACTTCTTCCTCGATAATATTCTTGACCCACTTATATTTCCTGTAGTGTACGATGACTACCGGAATTTTGATTATTTCATCGAGATTCAGCAGGAAATATACGACCATAACAGGCCAGTTAAGTGCAAAAGCTGATATGAATCCGACAGGTACTATAAAGGCCCACATCGTGATCGTATCGCAAATGAAACCGAATCTGGTATCTCCGCCTGCTGAGAATATTCCGCCGATAAGAGTAGAGTTTATAGACCTTCCGAGGATGTAGTAGCTGCACATCATGAGCATGATGAACAGGTAGTGCTCGGCTGTTTCCGTAAGGTGCGTGAAGTGGAGTATGACAGGTGCTGAGGCAGCGCAGATAAGTCCCAGGATAATTCCCGAGATCACGGTTATCTTAAAGAGCCTGTCGCCGTAATTTTTCGCTGTCTCGAGGTTGCCCGCACCGAGTTCGTTTCCGATGACGATAACGCTTCCGCTCGCGATCGCATAACAGAGACATGACGCGAGGTCCTTAACTATTGCGGTAATGCTGTTGGCAGAAGCAGCATCAGTGCCGAGGTGTCCCATTATAATGGTGATCATCTCGAATCCGAAGCCCCAGAGAAGCTGGTTCAGAAGGAAAGGAAGTGAATATTTAGAGAACCTTTTACGGAGATCCATTGATACGCGGAAAACATTGCTTAATCTCAGCCTAAATTTTGTAAGCTTGAGATTAAAGATCAGACAGAGTAAAAATCCGGTGAAGTTTGAGATAGAAGTCGCAAGAGCCGCTCCTGAAATACCCATCTCAGGCATGCCGAAAAGACCGAATATAAAAACTGCATTGAGGATTATGTTCAGGAAGACGATGACGATGCTCGCGATCGTACATTGTTTTACAAAACCGACATTCTTAAGAAGCGTCTCGTATATCATGGCAAGAGTCATGAAAATATATGAGAATGACGCGAATCTCAGGTAGGGTACGCCGCCGCTTATGAGAACAGGTTCATTGGTGAATACGCTCATGGTAGCTTCGGGCGCGAACATCGCGCAGCAGAAGAATACTGCCATAACAGGAAGCGACAGGGTGAACATATAACCGAAGAGTTTCTCGATGGATTCTGTATCGCCTTTTCCCCAATACTGGGCAGCGAAGATAGCGCCGCCTGCGGTAACGGCATAAGTAAACAGAGACATGACAAAAGGGACCTGTGATGCCAGAGATACAGAGGTCATGGCTTCCTGCGAGAGGAAGAGCAGCATAACTGCATCTGATACCGGGACGAGCGCAAATACAAAGTACTGCAATGTCATGGGCAGTATCAGGGAGATAAGCTTTTTTCTGAATGTCCTGTCGTTTATCTTTTCCATTTAAATCCTTTAAGTTATATATTTATAAGATAAGCAGAAAGGAATTTTAAACTGAAAGGATAAGAAAATCAAATCATGCATTTCAAAAACAGGGGATAATAATGCAGCAATTGTCATGTCAACATAAACTTAAGCCTTGGATGGGATTCGCGCTTTTTGCGGCTGTTATGGCTTTTATGGTATTCGTAAGCGGTTATATCCAGAAAGCGTGGGAGCTGGCAGGTCTGGCCGTTACAGAGGTGTTTTTCCTTGTGCTTTCCATAGCTTATGCAGTCGTATTAAAGTTGCCGCTTAAAGAGGTTTTCCCGGTAAAGAAGTTCAAAGCGAAAGACTTCTTCGGATCATTATTCCTGTCAACAGGAGGAGTGCTCTTAGGTCTCATAAGTGTTGCCCTTACCGGAATGCTATTTCCGAAGTCTCTTGAAGGCGGAGATGTGCTGGCTTTAAAATCTTATATTGGCGGTGAAACCGGCTATATCTTTACGATGCTTGCATTGGCACTAATGCCGGCAGTCTGCGAGGAGGCTATACACAGAGGAGCGATACTTGCTAATTTCAGAGCGTTTAAGAAAGAATGGATTACAGTACTTATCATGGGATTATTCTTCGGCATATTCCATCTGTCGTCATTAAGGTTTATCAATACTGTGATAATGGGCGTCTGCCTTACATATATTGTAGTCAAGAAAAACAACATCCTGCTGTCCTCGCTGATGCATTTCCTGATAAACTTCGGATCAGTGTCTCTGAGTTATCTGATGAGCAGTCTTGTGAGAACTATAGGAAAAGGCAGTCTTGCTTCAGTTCAGATGACGGCCGGTACTATGAAGACCGCCCTGGGAACATATCTTATATGCGGTATCGCAGCTCCATTCCTGATCGTTATCGGGCTTATGCTCCTGGATCCGAAATCTCATAAGAAGATCAGGTTCCTTTTCGCAGGGTTAGCATCACTTATCTTGCTTATCAGTGCAATAGCTGTAATCTCGTCAAACAACAAATACACGGAAGTGATAGTTCAGACGAATATGAGTTATACGGTCACATCAGAGAACGAGGAGTCGTCTCCGGTCGTGTTCAACATCGAGAACGAAGGCGATTATTCTGTGGCGGTTGTCGTTATGAATTCTGACGGAGAATATTCTGTCAGGATTGAGAAAGATAACGGCGGATCCGTATCGGGCGGACCTGTCTCGTCGGGCGCAGTAAAAGTGTACAGCCGTAATACAACGTTAGAGACCGGATCATATAAGCTCTATATAATTAGCGGAACAGGTACTAAGGGCGAAAAGCCTGTGATCTCAGTTCAGATAAACAGGATCTGAATTGAGAATACTCATCCGCTAAAGACGGTACAGAATTATTTGCTATACAGATTCCTTACATGTTCGATAAACTTGGAAGCTAAAGCGCTAGGCATCTTTTCCTTATCCCAGGAAAGGACATAATCAACATTGACTTCAGGCGTTATAGTCTTTACTACGACATTGGCGTCAGCTGAGATGTTCTTCGCGACGGAAGCAGGGAAGATGGCGATTCCGATATTCTGGTCAACGAGTTTTGATGCATTGGATGAGTGGGCGGTCTTTACGATGAAATGAGGCTCTTTGCCTGTATTGGAGAACCAGCTGCGGATCTCTTCTTCTCTTGAATGTCTTGAGGAGATGATCAGATCTGTGTCAGCTATGTCTTTGAGCGAGACAGTCTGCTTTTTGCTTTTTGCCAGTGGGTGTGAACCTGGAATAATAGCCGCCCATGAGTCGCTGTATACGGTAATGCCGTCTAATTGCTCTGTGTTTAAAGGAGTCATTGTTATAGCAAGTTCCAGCAGTCCAGACTTCATTCTGTAAGTCAGATCATCCACGGTACCGCACCACAGATTATAAGTAACATGGGGATATTCTTTTTTAAAACTTGATATCCATTCGGCGGCGAGGGAAGGACCGTTACTGTCTACGTGCCCGAGATAAAGGGTACCGCTTAAGCCGTTCTTTACGTCAGCGATCTCAGTCTTGGCGATATCGGCCAGAGCCAGAATCTGCTCGCCGCGGCGCTTAAGGGCAAGGCCTTCTGGTGTGAGAGTAACGTGTCTCTTACCTCTTATAATAAGACTGCATCCTAATTCTTCTTCCAGGTCCATCAGTGCTCTGGAGAGCGGCGGCTGAGATAAGTGCAGACGCTCGGCTGCACGTGTGATATTACGTTCTTCCGCAACTGTTAAGAAATAACGTATTTGACGCAGATCCATACTGATTTCCTCCTGAAATTAATCATACCTAAAAGGTATCGTTATACGTTTACTATTTGTATTTTATTTCTCTCGGCCTTAGCGATAGAATCTGACGTGAAATCAGATAACGATATTCTAAACGCATTGAAAATAAATATCAATATCTTTTGAGTATGATTTCAGGCTTGAGGACAGCGGTGGATGAAATGGTTCTCAGGTTACGGGAGGAGAATATGAGACCTTACGAAGAGAAGTATGTTAATGAATGCTACAAAGCAATGCAGGAAGAGCATGATGCATGCGGTATCGGTTTAGTAGTTAATATCGATGGTAAAAAAGAATATCGTACGCTTAATGATGCATTATCCATTGTAGAGAAGCTCGAACACAGGGCCGGCAAGGATTCTACCGGAGAGGTAGGCGACGGTGTCGGTATCCTCGTTCAGATCTCACATAAGTTCTTCAAAGATGCTGCAAAAGAGTCAGGCATCGAAGTCGATGGCGAAGGCGATTACGGTATCGGAATGTTTTTCCTTCCCCAGGATACAAAGAAGCGCACACTCGCAATGCGCATGTTCAAGGTTATCACCGAGAAGAACGGCCTTAAGGTCATGGGTTGGAGAGAAGTCCCCACCGATCCTGATATCCTCGGCAAGGTCGCAAGAGATGCAATGCCTGTGATAATGCAGTGCTTCATCGAAAGACCTGCAGATTGTGAGAAGGGCCTTGCTTTCGACCGTATGCTCTATGTTGCAAGAAGAGAGTTCGAGCAGAGCACTGATGATACATATATCACCTCAATGTCTTCAAGAACTATCGTTTATAAGGGCATGTTCCTGGTAGGTCAGCTTCGAAAGTTCTATAAGGATCTCCAGAGCAGGGATTACGAGACGGCTATCGCCATGGTCCACTCAAGATTCTCAACCAATACAACACCTTCATGGGAGAGAGCTCATCCTTACCGCATGATCGCCCACAACGGTGAGATCAATACGATCAGAGGTAACTTCGACAGAATGCTTGCCCGTGAAGAGACTCTGTACAGTCCTTCCATAGAGAATGATGTTGATAAGATCTTCCCGATCATCCATAAGACGGGTTCGGATTCCGCAATGCTCGACAATACGTTAGAGTTCTTCATGATGAACGGTATCCCGCTTCCTTTGGCTGTAATGATGATGATCCCCGAGCCCTGGAAGAACGATCCTTATATGGAACAGGAGAAAAAGGATTTCTATCATTACTATGCAACGATGATGGAACCCTGGGACGGCCCTGCAGCAATCCTTTTCACAGACGGTGTCATCGCAGGAGCCACACTCGACCGTAACGGATTGAGACCTTCAAGATATTACATCACGGACGATAACAGACTGATCCTTTCATCTGAAGTCGGTGTTCTTGATATCGAGCCTGAGCATATCGTAAAAAAGTCCAGATTACAGCCCGGACGTATACTTCTTATCGATACTGAAAAGGGAAAGCTCGTATCTGACGAAGAGTGCAAGAAGTATTATTCCGAAAAGCACCCTTACGGTGAATGGCTCGCAATGAGTCTTCTGCATTTGTCTGAACTTAAGATCCCCAACAAGAAGATCCCGGTTCATACACAGGAGATGAGAAATAAGCTTTATAAGGTATTCGGTTATACTTTCGAAGATGTTAAGAATGAGATACTTCCCATGGCTATGAACAAGGTCGAGGCAACGGCTTCCATGGGTACCGATATCCCGCTTGCAGTCTTGTCCGAGAAGCATCAGTTACTGTTCTCATTCTTCAAGCAACTCTTCGCACAGGTTACAAACCCGCCGATCGATTCCATCAGAGAAGAGATCGTTACGGATACGACAGTCTATATCGGTTCTGACGGTAACTTATTAGAGGAAAAGAGCGGCAACTGCAGAGTACTGGAAGTTAATAACCCGATCCTCACAGGTGTTGATCTCATCAAGATCAAGTCTTTGGATCAGCCCGGTTTCAAGACTGCTACAGTATCTATTCTTTATTATAAAAACACTTCATTAGAGAAGGCTTTGGATCAGCTCCTGATCACTGTAGACAGAACATGCAGCAAAGGCGCAAATATCATCATCCTGTCCGACAGGGGCATCGATGAGAACCACGTAGCGATTCCTTCACTCCTCGCTGTGTCTGCTGTTGAGCAGCACCTGGTACAGACAAGAAAGAGAACGGCAGTTTCTCTCATCATCGAGAGCGGTGAACCCCGTGATGTCCATCAGATGGCTACTTTACTCGGTTTCGGAGCGCGTGCGATCAATCCTTACCTCGCACATGAGTGTATTGCCGAGATGATCGACAAGGGAATCCTCGATAAGGATTACCACACGGCAATCGATGATTATAACTACGCTATCCTGCACGGTATCGTTAAGACATCTGCGAAAATGGGTATCTCCACGCTGCAGTCTTACCAGTCTGCAAAGATCTTCGAAGCTGTAGGAATCTGCAAAGAAGTAATAGATAAATACTTTACGGGAATCGTAAGCCGCGTAGGCGGAATCGGCCTCGAAGAGATCTCCGAAGGAATCCTTTTCAGACACGATAAGGCATTCGATCCTATGGGCCTTGAAAACGACGAGACATTGGACAGTACAGGTTTCCATAACTTAAGAAGCGGTGACGACAAAGAAGATCATCTGTATAACCCGAAGACGATCGTTGCCCTCCAGAAGGCAGTAAGGGAAGGTTCTTATGAACTCTTCAAGGAATATACGGCGATCGTTGATAACGAGAAGCCCCATACATTAAGAGGCCTCCTCGCATTCAAGAAAACAGGCAATTCTATCCCGCTCGAGGAAGTAGAGCCCGCATCTGAGATCGTTAAGAGATTTAAGACCGGCGCTATGTCTTACGGTTCAATCTCCAAGGAAGCACACGAGTGCATGGCAATCGCAATGAACCGTCTGGGCGGCAAGTCCAATACAGGTGAGGGCGGTGAGTCACCCGAGAGATTCGGTACTGAGAAGAACTCCAAGATCAAGCAGGTCGCATCAGGCAGATTCGGCGTTACAAGCGAATACTTAAACAGCGCTGAAGAGATCCAGATCAAGATGGCACAGGGTGCTAAGCCCGGTGAAGGCGGACACCTCCCCGGAAAGAAAGTATATCCCTGGATCGCTGAGAGAAGATATTCTACGCCGGGTGTTGCTCTTATCTCGCCTCCGCCTCATCACGATATCTATTCGATCGAAGACCTGGCTCAGCTCATCTACGACCTGAAGAATGCAAACAGAAAAGCAAGGATCTCCGTTAAGCTCGTTTCTGAAGCAGGCGTAGGAACCATCGCGTGCGGCGTTGCAAAGGCAGGCGCACAGGTAATCCTCATCTCAGGTTACGACGGCGGTACGGGCGCAGCACCCGCAAGCTCCATCCACAACGCAGGTCTTCCTTGGGAATTAGGCCTTGCTGAGACACACCACGCTCTTATCGAGAGCGGCCTTCGCGGAAGAGTTGCAGTCGAGACAGACGGTAAGCTCATGAGCGGCAGAGATGTAGCCATCGCAGCACTCTTAGGCGCCGAGGAATTCGGTTTTGCAACAGCACCGCTGGTATCCATGGGATGCATGATGATGAGAGTCTGCAACAAGGATACATGCCCGTTCGGTATCGCGTGCCAGAACGAAGAATTAAGAAAAAGATTCAAGGGCAAGCCGGAGCACGTAATGAACTTCATGCTCTTCATCGCAGAAGAGTTAAGAGAGATCATGGCAGAGCTCGGATTCAGGAAAGTCGATGAGATGATCGGAAGATCCGATCTCCTCAAAGTTAAGGATAAGCAGATAACAAAGAGAGCCGAGATGGTCTCTCTCGCAACGATTATAGATCCGTCTTATGCGGATTCCGAAGTGCGTCATTTCGAGCCTGACCATGTATTCGACTTCGAGCTCGAAAAGACGATCGACGAGAGAGTATTCCTCCCTGAACTCGCGAAAGGCCTTAAGAATGGATCTATAAAGATCGACAACGTTAAGGTATCGAGTACCGACAGAGCAGTAGGAACTATCTTAGGTTCGGAAATTACAGCCGAATACGGAACACAGTTGGCAGATGACAGCGTTATCGTAGAACTTACGGGCGGCGGCGGCCAGAGCTTCGGCGCATTCATTCCGAAGGGACTGACGTTAAAGCTCACAGGTGATGCGAATGACGGATTCGGAAAAGGATTATCCGGCGGAAAGCTCATTATCAAGCCTAACGAGAATTCCGGATTTGAAGCTTCCAAAAATGTCATCATCGGAAACGTTGCCCTTTATGGTGCAACAAACGGTACGGCATATGTCTGCGGCGTGGCAGGCGAGAGATTCATGATCAGAAACTCAGGCGCGACAGGCGTATGCGAAGGTACCGGTGACCACGGCCTGGAATACATGACAGGCGGCAAGGCCGTAATCCTGGGCGAAGTCGGAAAGAACTTCGCAGCAGGTATGAGCGGCGGCATGGCTTACGTATTAGATGAACATCACACTCTCTATACAAAGATCAATAAAGCTCTTGTAGAGATGAGTGAGATCACAGAAGACGCAGACAAGAATGAGCTTAAGTCGATCCTTCAAGACTATGAGCAGGCAACAGAATCTTCCAAGGCGAAGGCAATACTTCAGGATTTCGACCAGTATGTCCAAAGCTTCAAGAAGATCATTCCGACAGATTACCGTCACATGCTGACCTTGATCGCCAAGTACGAAGAACAAGGCATTGCGCGTGAGCAGGCAGTCTACGAAGCATTCAAAGAATTCACTAAAGTCGGTGCTTGATATCAGGAGGATCTTATGGGTAAAGCTACAGGATTTTTGGAATACGACAGGCACGAAGATTCTTGGGTATCAGAAGAGAAGAGAATCACAGGCTTTGAAGAATTCCACAACCATTTAAATGAAGAAGAAAGACGCTGCCAGGCGGCAAGATGCATGGATTGCGGCGTACCGATGTGCCAGTCGGCTATATGCCTTAAGGGCATGGTAACGGGTTGTCCCTTACATAACGTTATCCCCGAATGGAACGACGAGATCTACAAAGGTCATTACGAAGCCGCATTGGGGAGACTGTTGAAGACATCGAACTTCCCGGAATTTACCGGAAGAGTCTGTCCCGCACTTTGCGAAAAGGCATGCATCAACGGAATAAATACAGGAGCAGTTACGATCCACGATAACGAGCTCTTCCTGATCGAAAAAGGTTACGAACTGGGTTACATGAGACCGAGGATCCCAAGCACCAGATCAGGCAAGAAAGTTGCAGTTATCGGCGCAGGCCCTGCAGGACTCGCAGTTGCAGACCAACTTAATCACAGAGGCCATGAAGTAACTGTTTTCGAGAGAGAAGACCAGATCGGCGGACTTCTGATGTACGGTATTCCGAACATGAAGCTCGACAAGAGAGTCATTGAAAGAAGAAGAAAACTTATGGAAGAAGAAGGCATTATTTTTAAGACAGGTGTTGATGTCGGAAACGGAGCTGCCTTCGATGAGATAGTAAATGGATTTGATGCGGTAGCTCTCTGCTGCGGTTCAAAGAAAGCAAGAACGATCAACGCAAAGGGAACTGACGAATGTAAGGATATGTACTTTGCAGTAGATTTCCTTAAGTCCGCTACAAAGGACCTTCTGAATGGTAAGGCAGGCAAGTGGACGATAAGTGCCAAGGACAAGAACGTAGTTGTTGTCGGAGGCGGTGATACGGGTAACGACTGTGTCGGAACATGTATTAGACAGGGCTGTAAGAGTATCACGCAGCTTGAAATGATGGCAAGGCCGCCACTGGAAAGACTCCCGGGCAATCCCTGGCCTGAATGGCCGAAGGTCGAGAAGACTGATTATGGACAGCAGGAAGCAATTAAGGTTTTCGGTCATGACCCGCGCATATACGAGACAACGGTAAAGGAACTCATTACTTCGAAGGGAAAGCTCAAAGAGATCAAGACAGTTAAGGTCAAGTTCGAAGATAGAAAACTGGTCGAGGTCGAGGGAAGCGAACAGACAATAAAGTGCGATCTCCTCATTATCGCCGCAGGATTTGTCGGAGCTGAAGACTACATTGCAAAGGAAAGCAAAGTCGAGCTTACACAGAGGGGCACAGTTAAGACAGAACCTGAACAGTACAAGACTTCGATACCGAAGGTGTTCACGGCAGGAGACATGCACAGAGGACAATCGCTCGTTGTGTGGGCAATAGCAGAAGGCAGGCACTGCGCAGCGGAAATAGACAAATACCTGATGGGTTACAGCCCGCTCGTATGAGGTCAGTAAAACGGTTAATAAATTTTTAGGAGGATATACATATGTCAACAAAAACAGTTCCGGAAATGTTCGGTGAGAACGTATTCGACGACAGAGTGATGAGAGCGGTCTTATCCGACAAGGTCTACAATTCACTCAGAAAGACAATCGATGAGGGCGCTAAGCTCGATACTGAGGTAGCAGAGCAAGTAGCAGCAGCAATGCGTGACTGGGCACTTTCAAAGGGTGCTACACACTTCACACATTGGTTCCAGCCTCTCACAGGCGTAACAGCAGAGAAGCACGATTCATTCATCGAGCCTTCTCCTGACGGCGGCGTCATCATGGCATTCTCCGGCAAGAATTTGATCCAGGGCGAGCCTGACGCTTCTTCATTCCCGACAGGCGGCATCAGAGCTACTTTCGAGGCAAGAGGATATACAGCATGGGATCCTACATCTTATGCGTTCATCAAGGATAAGACACTCTGCATTCCTACAGCTTTCTGCTCTTACACAGGCGAAGCACTCGATAAGAAGACTCCTTTGCTCCGTTCAATGGAAGCTCTTAATAAGCAGGCTCTCCGTATCCTCAAGCTGTTCGGAAACGAAGATGCAAAGTATGTTCATACATCAGTAGGCCCTGAGCAGGAATACTTCCTTATCACAAAGGAAATGTACGATCAGCGTCCTGACATCAAGTACACAGGAAGAACACTCTTCGGTGCTAAGGCTCCTAAGGGACAGGAAATGGACGACCATTACTTTGGTGTTATCAAGCCCAAGGTTCAGGAGTTCATGAACGATCTTAACCAGGAACTCTGGAAGCTCGGTATCCTTGCCAAGACAGAGCACAACGAAGTTGCTCCCGCTCAGCACGAGCTCGCTCCAATCTATTCTTCAACGAATATCGCTACAGACCAGAACCAGCTCATGATGGAGATCATGCAGAAGGTTGCAGCTCGCCACGGCTTGGTTTGCCTCCTTCACGAGAAGCCGTTTGCAGGCGTTAACGGATCAGGTAAGCACAACAACTGGTCAATGGCTACAGATACAGGCATTAACCTTTTGAGTCCAGGCGCTACTCCTTATGAGAATGCCCAGTTCCTGCTCTTCCTCTGCGCAGTAATCAAGGCAGTTGACGATTATCAGGATCTCCTCCGTCTCTCAGTAGCTACAGCAGGCAACGACCACAGACTCGGCGCTAATGAGGCACCTCCGGCAATCATCTCTATCTTCTTGGGCGATGAGCTCTCAGCTATCCTCGATGCTATCGAAAACGACAAGCCTTACGAGGGCGCAGAGAAGAAGATCATGAAGCTTGGTGTAGATGTACTCCCTCGCTTTGCTCGTGATACAACAGACCGTAACAGAACTTCACCTTTCGCATTCACAGGCAACAAGTTCGAGTTCAGAAGCCTTGGTTCTTCCAACAGCATCGCTTGCGCTAACATGATGCTCAACGCAGCTGTAGCAGAATCCTTGAAGATCTACGCAGACAGACTTGAAGGCGCAGAAGATTTCGAGACAGCACTTCACGACATGATCAAGAAGACGATCAAGGATCACAAGAGAATCCTCTTCAACGGCAACGGTTATGACGATGCATGGGTCAAGGAAGCTACAGAGGTTAGAGGCCTCTCCAACTATAAGACAACACCTGACTGCATGCCTCATCTGCTCGACGAGAAGAACGTTAAGATGCTCACATCCCACAAGGTCTTCACAGAGGCAGAGCTCAAGTCCAGAGTCGATATCATGCTCGAGAACTACAGCAAGTCAGTCCTCATCGAAGCCAACACGATGCTCGAGATGAGCAGACGCATGATCCTTCCTGCAATCGAGTGTTATGAGAATAAGCTTGCAGGCAGCGTCGCAGCCAAGAAGGCAGTAACTCCTTCAGCAGCAAGTGCTTACGAAGGTGACATCATTGTTAAGCTGTCGGATCTTGCAGATAAGGTCTATGCAGGTGCTAACTCTCTCGAGAAAGCGATTGAAGGTGCAAATGCAGAAAGCGACATTATCGCGGAAAGCGCATATATCAAGGATACTGTCATCCCTGCGATGAACAATATCCGTAAGGCTGCCGACGAGGCAGAGACATATGTCTCCAAGGAATGCTGGCCGCTTCCTTCGTACGGTGACCTGCTCTTCAGTGTAAAATAACAGATCCTCATATTCCACCCAACTAAGTAACCCCCGGGGTCTTCGGACTCTGGGGATTACTTAGAATTATGTTTAGAGAAAAATCGAGATTAATAAGAAAAGAGATGATGACGTATGACTAAGTATATATTTGTAACCGGAGGAGTTGTTTCAGGTTTAGGAAAGGGGATCACAGCCGCATCATTAGGACGGCTTCTGAAAGCCCGTGGATTTAAAGTCGCCGCGCAAAAACTCGATCCGTATATAAACGTAGATCCGGGCACGATGAGCCCTTACCAACATGGTGAGGTCTATGTTACGGAAGACGGCGCTGAGACGGATCTCGACTTAGGTCACTATGAGAGATTCATTGATGAAGACCTCAACAAATATTCGAACCTTACATCCGGTCGAGTCTATTGGAACGTCCTCAACAGAGAAAGAAGAGGAGAGTATCTGGGCTCGACCGTTCAGGTTATTCCGCATATTACAAACGAGATAAAGGAATTCGTTTACCGCGTAGGAAAGAAGACAAACGCTGATGTTGTTATCACCGAGATCGGAGGTACGGTCGGTGATATCGAGTCACAGCCTTTTATTGAAGCTGTAAGACAAATATCTCTGGAAGTCGGAAGAGAGAACAGCCTTTTTATCCATGTAACTCTCGTTCCTTTTTTGAGAGGTTCTGATGAGCATAAGTCAAAGCCTACACAGCATTCCGTAAAAGAACTTCAGGGAATGGGCGTTAATCCCGGTGTTCTTATCTTAAGATGCGATGAGCCGCTCGAAGACGAGATAATGAAGAAGATCGCTCATTTCTGCAATGTTAAGGAAGATTGCGTTATAGAGAATATAACTTTGCCTGTCCTGTATGAGGCACCTCTGATGCTTGAGAAAGCTAACTTCTCTGAAATCGTTTGCAGAGAACTGGGACTTGAGGCTAAGGAGCCCGACCTTACCGAATGGAAAGAGATGGTCGATAAGATCCATCACATCGATATGGAAGTAAAGATCGGTCTTGTCGGGAAATATGTCCATCTTCACGATGCTTATCTTTCTGTTGCTGAGGCATTAAGAAGTGCCGGCTATGCAAATGACGTTAAAGTGGTTATCGACTGGATCGACTCTGAGCAGATCAATGAATCTACAGTAGAAGATATGCTTTCGGGCCTCAACGGAATTATAGTTCCGGGCGGTTTCGGAAACAGAGGCATCAACGGCATGATCCTCGCGGCAAAGTACGCAAGAGAAAACAATATCCCTTATTTCGGAATATGTCTCGGTATGCAGATCGCAGTTATTGAATATGCGAGAAATGTTTTAGGGATTACTGATGCAAACTCAGGAGAATTCGATGAGCAGTGCGAGAACAAGGTAATTGATTTTATGCCCGGCCAGAGCGATGACATCGACAAGGGCGGTACATTAAGGCTTGGCGCATATCCCTGTAAGATCGCGAAAGACAGCCTTCTTTATGAATGCTATGGCAAAGATGAGATCCAGGAACGCCACAGACACAGATATGAAGTCAATAACGACTACAGGCAAAAGTTTGTTGAGAGCGGTGCAAAATTTGCAGGAACGGCTCCCGATGATTCGCTTGTCGAAGAGATGGAAATCCCCGGTCACAAGTTCTATCTTGGTGTACAGTATCACCCTGAGTTCAAGTCAAGACCAGACAGGGCACATCCTATATTTAAGAAGTTTATCGAAGCCGCAAAAAGTTGAGCATTCATTTAAATGAATTAACTGCAGGACCGTCTCATGTGAGGCGGTCTTATGCTTGCGCAATGAGGATAAAATCATGATTATTTGATAGAATGAGATCATTATCTTAGGGGAAAAGGAGATTGAAGACGATGAAGAAAACAGCCGCTATCTTTCTAAGCGTAGTAATGATGTCATCTGTAATGCTTGGCGGGTGCAGTAAGACGAAGTCCACGGAACCGGCAGAGACTGAACCTGCTGTGACTGAAACCGAGACTGAAGCGACCACTGAAGAACCTTTTACGGTCGAAAGGCACATTGATCAGGATAAACTCCGGGAAGCTGAAGAACTTTATGTTTCCAAATCTCCTGAAAAGGACAAGTACATTCCGGTATTTGCGGACGGCATAAGAGGATATGGGAGTTACACTGTCAGCATGGACAGAATATCGTTTTATTATTCCGGATTAGACTTTATGTCCATCAGTCTCACTGTTGATCCTGTCTCGGAAATGGCGTATATCGGCTTGCAGATGCAGTATGATGATGAGTTTTTCGTGGCCTACACTGAGTCGAATAAAGTAAATGTGACGAACGTTGAATCTTTGGTGGATAAGGTTTCTGCCCTTGAGCCCGGATCATTTGATATGTATGATGACTCAGCATTGGAAGGGCATTCCGAAGACATCAAAAACGACATTAAGATCATGTATTCCAGACTTATCGTAATGGCCGATAACGCATTTCCTGAGATCGGTCTGGGACTTGAAGATCTCGGTATCGATCTCGGTGACAAATACAGAGACATTGATCCGTTTCAGACGTTAAGCAATGAGATTCAGATCATCAATGAACATGTATTTGAGAACGGTGTCTGCAATGACTGCGGCATGACCTGGAATGAATACTATTACGATGCGGTAGGAGAGTTGAGCAGATCCCCGGATGACACATGGCACAGCATATATGGACAGGATTCATCTTCCATGATTTCCGACAGCGACTATGTCCAGTGTTCGGCGGACAGCAGCGAAAATGCGGAAGTATTCTATCTCCATACGGATGATAACTGGAATGAGCTGAACTGCAAAGCTGTTTCAAGATCTTATGATGACGAAGTTGATGTTTATCTCAAGTTTTCTTTTGAGGAAGGAATGTATTACGTTGACACCGGGATCGTATCTTACAAGTTTATTTATTCGATCATCATAGAAGCTGATCCTGGTGAGTACAGTGAGATCTTCAGATCAAGAGAGAGTTTTGAGGAAGCGGCACAGGTCTATCTTTTTGTCATGGAAGACGGTTCCGGTTCCAATGTCATGGGTGTGATGGAAGACGATGAGATCGCCGAGCTTTTTGCTGAAGTTGAAAACTGCACATATTACAACAGGGATGAGATCCTTGATATGATCTGGGAATACCATGAGGCTCTGCTTTCGAGTATGGATAATGCCATGATCTGGCTCGATACGGATCTTGCCGACATGGGAATTAATTGGAGATAACGATTTCCGCCGAGAGCACAGCGCACGGCTAATTTGATCGACGATTACGAGCGTGAGCATTACCATAAGAAAAGAGACATGTTCTGATAACCGTTCTGCTGTCAGTTATACATGATAATATTATTGCCCCGGCAGTAGTTGCCGGGGCATTTTTCACGGGTCTTTGAGTACTGTACGTCAGTTCAGATATCTGTTCTCGTATTCCCCGACCGATATCGGTTTGGAGTAATAGTATCCCTGGATAACGTCGCAGCCGAGTGCTCTTAGTTCATCGATCTGACTTTTGTTTTCGGCGCCTTCGGCAAGACATATGAATCCCAGTTCCTTTGCGAGAGAGATGATGTGTCTTATAACAAAGAAGTCTTTTTTCATCTCATTATCGACACCGACTTTATCCACGAAGCTCTTATCGATCTTAAGAGTGTCGAGAGGCATCTGTGTAAGGAGAGAGAAGGATGAATAACCGGTTCCGAAATCGTCCATCGAGATGCGGAAGCCTTTATCTCTCAGTTCATTTAGGACGTGGATCATCTGATCAGTATTATCGTATGAAGCGCTTTCCGTAAGCTCGAAATCTATCAGGTCATGATAGACGCCGTATGAATCGACGATGTCCGTCAGATGTTTTACAAGATTATTGTCGTAGAGCCTGTCGCGCGACAGGTTTACGGATACAGGGTAGAGGATCTTTCCTTCCTTCCGCCATTTGGCGATAGTCATGCAGACTTTCTTAAGAACTATATCATCGATCTTTCCGATCGAACCGTCCCTTTCAAAGAAAGGAATGAACTTGCCCGGATAAAGGAATTCCTTTTTCTTGTAATTCCATCTTATCAAAGCTTCGGCTCCCTTTATCTTCTCGGTCTTTATATCGAATTTGGGCTGAAGATATACAACGAATTCATCATTTTCGATGGCAGTGTCGAGATAAGCTTTGATGTAATTGCCCCAAGTGATATCGTCATGCATCTTATCCGTGAAAATGATGATCTCGGTCTTGTTATGCTTAACGCCCAATGCCTGTGCCATCTTTCCGGCATCCGCTACTCTGTTGCCGGAGAGCATCGAACGCTGCATAGGAACGACACCGCATCTGAAATAGATCCTGTAGTTCGGGTCTTCCTCGAGATGAGACAATCCTTCAAAGAATTCGGTTAATCTCGCAATGGTCTGATCTTCAGGCATGTCCCTGATCATCATCGCGAAATTATCGTTGTGGCATCTCGCACTCGCATAGACAAAATCAGATTCATTCATGGCCTTAACAACATTACATAGGACTTTATTGCCTGCAATGTGGCCGTAGACCTCGTTGATGACCCTGAATTCTTTTATGTCGAAGTGGACGAAGGCGTAATCCTTTATGCCGTAGTCCATCGGCATTTCCAGGAAGGGAACGAGATGATTCCAGTTATAGTGGTTGGTCACATGATCGATGAATGCTTTGTTGAAGAGAAACTTCTTTTCGAAACTGTCATGATCGTCTCTTATGATTTTTATGGCCCGGTCTTCATCAACTCTCATATCGCAGAGGATCCTGATCTTCCTGCCGCTCAGGAACATGCATATAACGTCGGGTTCTTCTTTTACTGACAGGTCGCTGCACGCCCTGTGCGCATCATCATCTTCTCTTATCTTACTGAAGAGTTCATATATGAAATCGATATTGATATCATTCTCGTTGTCTGTTTCGACTGAATAGAAAAATGCCTCTTCCATAATTACCGATTGGAGGTCATCGGGATAATCGATATTCTCATCATTTTCCCTGAATTCGATACCGATAACGGCTTTGCCTAGCGACTTTATATAAAAGATTCCGGGATAGTCATATGTTCCGAAAGAATTTGCATAACGGCCGACTTTATCACAGATCTTTCCGTTCCGGAAATCAGCGATCACAGAATCATCCGCATCCGCATAATAGAGGATCCTTCTTGGTTTATAGAGCTGGTTCAGTTTGTTAATAAACATATCTATCCCTCTGGCTGTCTGAATTGCTGATAACTTTATTTTACCAAAGACGGGTATCTTTAGGCAGCGAAAATGTGAAATGGATACCGTGTTCTACTCGTTACACCGTATCGAAAAAGATATGAGGACATTTACAGAAAATTAAAAAAATTCTTGTAACGAATTTGCTTTAAATCCGTCTAACCCTTGAAAACAAAACGAAAGGGTATATTTACCATGGAAGAAAGTAAGCAACAGATACAAGAGACCGTAAACATTGAAAAGCCCGTGAAGCGCGGATCATCAGGTAAGGAAATAGTTAAAAAGCCGAAAAAGGTATCGAGACTAAAAGCTTTTTTCAAGCGCAAGACAGAACCTGCCAGGGAATTCATGCGTGCGGGTATTCCCGGCGGAATGATCGCAGTTACATTGCTGACAACACTGATGAATGCGGAGGTCGTCCGTGATTATACATATGATAAGATCCCGTGGGTCGTAAGCTGTCTTGTTACATCCTTTATCTTTGTGACTGCTGCAGAACTTATAAACTTTATAATGAAATTTCTGTTCGGAGCAGGTAAGAGATGCAAGTCATACTTTTTCCTTGCAGTATTCATTGTCGTATTTGAAAACGTAATGGGAACACAGGCTAATTGCATTCCGGCATTAGCCGTAATGAGTTATCTTCTTGTGGTTGCCGCAGAGACTGTCGGCAGGTCTGTATGGGCCTTTGCCGCCAAGCGCAGGTTTAAGCAGGTGTTTGCTTATGTTGCCGCAGGTTTATCCCTGATCTATTTCGGATGCTATGGTTACTTCCTTCTGAACGATACTTTTGGCGAAAATCGAATTGCTTTCTATAATCAGATCCCTGTTGCATCAACCGGACAGGTAAAGGATTTGATGAATATCTTGAAAACGGATCTTATGAAGTTTCCGCTTTGTCATATGGTCCTGAAGAAACAAATGACATTGTAACTGAGACGCTGGATTTCACTGTATTCGATTCAGTAAAAGAGAGAAAAGGATTTGATGCTTTTACGGATCTTTTCATGGATTATGAATTCGACAAGGTTCCTGTCAAGGGACAAATATGGTATCCGTCCGGAATGAAGAATTGCCCTGTGTTCTTTATGGTTCACGGCAATCACGATTCAGGTGTTCCTTCGTATCTCGGCTACGAATATCTGGGCAGATACCTCGCATCCAATGGTTATATTGTAATCTCTGTTGACGAGAATATCATAAATGCTTCAGGTGAGGGCAATGATAAGCGTGCGATCCTTCTCCTCGAGAACATGAAGACGATATTTACACTCAATGAAACAGAAGGCAGCGCTCTTTGCGGATTGATGAATGAGGATGTTCTTGCGATCGGCGGCCATTCAAGGGGCGGTGAGATGGTTGCAACTGCATATCTGTTTAATGATCTCGATTCTTATCCGGAAGACGGTAACATCAAATTCGATTACCACTTCAATATCACATCGGTCGTTGCAATCGCACCTGTTGTTGATCAGTATATGCCTGTCAGCCATTCAGTTGAACTCAAAGATGTAAACTACCTTCTTATCCATGGTGCAAATGACCAGGATGTATCGATCATGATGGGTGAGAAGCAGTATAACAATATCTCTTTTACGGGTTCTGATGACGGTTTCTATTTGAAGTCTTCAGTCTATATCCTCGGTGCGAATCACGGGCAGTTCAACAGCCTGTGGGGAAGATATGATTCAGAGTATATCTGTAACAATTATCTGAACACCAATTACTTCCTGGATGAGGCTGATCAGAAGCTTATTGCAAAAGCATATATCCGCTCGTTCCTGGATTCGACACTCGGTATCGATGATACATATGTCTCGCTGATGTCTAACATAGATCCTTACCGCTCTTATCTGCCTGAAACCGTTTATCTGACGGACTATTCTGATTCGGATTTTGTAAGTCTCTGTTCTTTCGATAAGACTGTTGATATTTCAGGCGGTTCTATCGGCGCAGCTGTAGCGTGTTCCGGTGTTGAGACATGGACCATAAAGCCTTATGCAAGAGGCGACGGCGGTGAAGGCGAGAACTATGTTCTTGACCTTGAGTGGGAAGAAGAGTCTTCGCCTTGTTTGGAAGTATTATTCCCTGCAATCGATATCTCTGACGGATGTCTGTCTTTTGAGATCGCGGATATGAGAGAAGATACTGATGATCTTGCTGAAGGCCTGAACTATACAGTTGAGCTTACCGATGCTTCGGGAAATACGGTAACTATAGACAATCCGGTGCTGGTATACCATTCGCTTGCGATCCAGTTCGGAAGGCAGGATGCACTTTTCGGTACATACGAATACAAGCACCAGCTGCAGCAGGTAACGGTTGAGCCTTCGATGTTCGCGTCTACAGGATTCGATTTCTCGAGGGTGGTATCTGTGAAGATAAGCACAGACGGAAGCGAGGAGGGTGAGTTAATTATAAATAATATAGGTTGCTGGAAGTGAGAATTCGTCATCCTCAGACATAGAGATAGTATCAGCTGTTAACCGGGTGTATTATTGATGGAGTGAATACGGAGGGTGGTCATATGAAGATAGCTTTTTTCGATGCCAAGGACTACGATAAGAATTCTTTTATCAGGGCCAATAACGATAACAGATATGAGATAGCGTTTTACGAGACACGTCTTACCAAAGACACATGCCGTCTGGCTGAGGGCAGCGATGCCGTATGTGTATTCGTCAACGATGATGTAAACCGAGATGTAATTGATGAGCTCGTTAAGATGAACATCAGGCTGATAGCTTTAAGATGCGCAGGCTATAACAATGTTGATATTGAATATGCTTATGGCAAGATCCATGTCGTCCGTGTTCCGGCATATTCTCCTTATGCAGTAGCGGAACATGCTATGGCTTTGCTCCTTACTTCGATCAGAAGGATACACAAAGCATATATCAGGACTAAGGATTTCAATTTCAGCCTCAACGGTCTGACCGGTTTTGATCTTCATGGCAAGACCGTAGGTGTAGTGGGAACAGGTAAGATAGGAAGGATCTTTATCGATATCTGCAGGGGCTTCGGAATGAATGTGATCGCATACGATAAGTTCCCCGCAAAAGACAGCGGTATCGAGTATGTATCTCTTGATGAACTCTGGGGAAGAAGTGATATCATATCTTTCCACTGTCCTCTGACGGATGAGAACAGGCATATGGTCAACGAAGAAACTATCGGAAAGATGAAGAAGGGCGTTGTCCTCATTAATACTTCAAGAGGCGCTCTGATAGATGCAGAAGCTCTTGTAGAAGGAATTAAAGCCCGTCAGATCGGAGCAGCCTGCCTTGATGTTTACGAAGAAGAATCAAATGTATTCTTCCACGATTATTCAGGCCACATCGTCGATGATGATATCCTGGCAAGACTTATCTCCATGCCGAATGTAATCGTTACATCACATCAGGCATTTCTTACGGAAGAAGCCCTGTCGAACATAGCAGATACAACTCTCAATAATGTTGAAGAATTCTTCAAGGATGAATACAGCGTCAATGAGGTGTGCTACAAGTGTCCTTCACTTGCAGAGTGCAAGCAGGAACACAATAAGAAGTGCTTCTGAGATCAAGTTCACTGTATCTTTGATCTTATCCTGATGCAGGCAATTGTTCCGATAAGTACTATCGGGAAAACACATGTTATAAGCATTCCTGTCTTGAGGTCATCATTCTTCATTTGTGATGCAAATCCGACAAGCCATGGTCCGAAGGCTCCGCCGAGATCTCCTGCCATAGCAAGAAGGGCAAACATGGCTGTTCCGCCGGTTGGGAGTTTTTTTGATAAGATGCTGATCGTACCGGGCCACATTATGCCGACTGAAAATCCGCAGAAAGTGCAGCCTATCAGGGATACTATCGGGTTCTGGGTTAAAGCTGCCAGTAAATAGCACCCCAGACATAATGCTCCTGAACCGAGCATGTATTTTGTCAGTTCGATCCTGGCGCCGGCCTTACCGTAGATTACACGACTGATTCCCATCGTAACTGCAAAAAGGCACGGTCCTACAAGGTCTCCTATGGTCTTTGATAAACCGAGAGCAGATTCAACGAAAGCAGAGGCCCACTGTGCCATAGACATTTCCGCAGCACCTGCACAGACCATGAGAATAATGCCAAGAAAGAACATCGGTGTTTTGAAAAGAGTTCGGATCGTCATGCCTTTGCCGTTTTCGACGAGCGATTCGATAGGGCATGAAGCAAAGTTGTAGACGTTATAAAGCGGTATAAGGGCCCAGATGCAAGAGAGCCATCTCCAGTTCGCGACTCCGAAAACTGCGAAGAAGACGGTCGAGAGCAATATAACACCAACGCTTCCCCAACAGTAAAACGAATGAAGAAGACTCATTACTGCTTCTTTGTGATCGAACGGACAGGCTTCCACGATCGGACTTGCCAGGACCTCGATTAGTCCGCTGCCTATAGCATAAATGATTACGCTTATGATTATTCCGGTAAAAGGATCTGGAAGAACAGACGGTAAAAATGCAAGGAATATAAGACCTGCTGCCGAGGCTATCCCGGAAGCGACAGCACATATGCGGTAACCGATACTGTCAACGAATTTCGCGCATATAACATCAACGACCAGCTGGGTAAAATAAAAAGCCGAAGATACAAGAGCAACTTTACCAAGCGGTATTCCCATGCTCTTATGGAAAGTCAGAAAAAGAAGAGGCGCAAAGTTTGCGGCAATGGCCTGGGTTATGAATCCCAGATAGCAGGCAATAAGAGTTTTCCCGTACTTGTTATCAGATGCCATATCTTTTCCTTTGTGTAAGCTGATCGTGGTGCGCTGTTGATATAGAATAACATCTGCCATGTTATTATTTCAAAAGTGACCATAAATCATAAATTTTATTAATATATATTTTAAAAGTATTGTTTTATTCGTAAATTGGTATTTTACTTCGTGTCATCGGACAGATAATATACTCCCGAATTATCGGTTGTAATTCGACGTAGTAAAGAGTGAACGGCTCTTTATTTTGGGAGGATTATCATGGTTACCTGCATGGACGTAAATAATCTTAAGCTTGACGGTATGGAACTGGTTGCTGGAGAAAGTGGTCTGAAACGTATGGTCTCCTGGACATATCTTGTACAGACCAGACCTTATGAAGAACACATGAATCGTGGGAATTTTGCCCTAATCGTGGTTGATTTTATCCGTTTTGATTTCAAAGAGGTCAGAAAGACTATGGAAGAACTGAATGAGCTCGGCATTTCAGGTCTTGCTGTCTCCGTAGTCGACGATAAGGAAAATATACCCAAATCACTGATAAAAAGAGCAAATGAACTGTGCCTGCCCCTTTTTAACGTAAGATGGAAAGGAGCTTCTTTTGTTGATATTTCCCAAAGCATCGGTAATCTAATTCTGGAAACAAATATCATGAATAAGCGTACGGGAGATTATCTGTACAATCTTCTTTTCGGATATAACGTTAACGACAGATATGTTAAGAAGATTTCCGGGCAGTTCGGTTTTGATTTTAGTAAACCATACAGAGTAGGTATTATTGCCGTAGACAGAACCTACGGAATCAATCTTGAACAGGATGAACATCTCTACGAGTACTATGCCAACTGTCTTAATTCTGAAGTCATGAAGATGGAAGGAAGACCGATGTTTATGAAGTTTTTGAATAAATTCGTTCTTCTTTTCGAGGCTAAAGAAAACAAAGAGATAGAACATGAGATAGAGAGAATGCTTAAGAGGCTGGATAATAAACCGGATTTTAAGGGGGTTATCAGCAGCACATGTATCTTGGGAACTCCTTATACAGATCCGAGTAAGTTCGGCCAGAGCTATCAGGAGGCTAAGAGTCTTATTCCTAAAAAAGACTATCTTCCGAATCCTAGAAAAAAGAAGGTATTAAGTGCAAGTGCCATGGGAATATACAAGTATATGTTCCGTGGTAACGATCAGAGGGAAATTCTCACATACTGCAATAACAGGCTTAATAAGCTTGAAGAATACGATCATGCAAACGGAACATTTCTGGAAGAAACGCTGCTTGCATATTATATGAACGGTTTTAACAGTGCAAAGACAGCAGAGGCTCTTTATATCCACAGAAACTCGCTGATCAACCGACTGAAAAAGATTGAAGAACTGCTTGAAATCGAGATATCTGACTATGTCGAATACTTAGATCTTATAAACTGTATTCTCGTTAAAAAACTTATGTTTTTGTGATTTTGCACTATGCAAAGTGTGTAGTCTAGAGTGTGCAGTTCGCACGTTGTAAACAACGGGTTACTTTCCTACAATTCGTCACAAGAAAAGGCACATAGAAACGATAGTTTCGAGGGGGCCTTTCCTAAAGAAAGGCATTTTATAGTGACAAGGAGGCAGTAACTATGAAACAGAGAAAAGTATTCGGAAAGAGTGTGATCGCGGCAACACTCGCAGCGTCAACGGGATTGTTCCTTTTGAGCGGATGCAGCGCAGGTACAGCCGGAACAACCGCAGGTGAGAGCACAAGCGGTAAAGAAAAACTAAGAGTCGGCATGGAATGCGCTTACGCACCTTTTAACTGGACACAGGATGAGGCAACAACTCCCGATGGCAGCAAAGCCGAAAAGATCTATGGTTCAACATTCTATGCTTACGGATATGACGTAGCGGTATCCCAGATGATTGCAGATCAGTTGGGAATGGAAGTTGAGATCCATAAGGTAGAGTGGTCTTCCATCGGTATTTCATTAGACGCTGGTGATTACGATTGTATTATCGCAGGCATGGGCCGTACGGCAGAAAGAGAAATGTCTTACTCATTCACCACACCTTACTACTACAGAGATAACTGCATTGTAGTTAAGGCTGACGGACCTTATGCAGACGTTACAGGCATTTCACAGCTCGCAGGTACAGGTTGTAAGGTTACAACACAGCTCGGAACAGGCTGGATCCCGCTTCTCGATCAGTTCGAAGGCGCAGTAACCGGAAGCAATTATGAGACCACTTCAGAGTGCTTCATGGCAGTATCCAACGGTGTTGCAGATGTTTGTATCGTAGACCTTCCTACAGCACAGTCTGCACTTCTTACAAACAAGGATCTCAAGATCATTACATTCGACGAGAACGATGGTTTTGTAGGCGACGATGAGATGGTAAATGTCTGCATCGCAACAAGAAAGAGCGATACAGCTCTCCGCGATAAGATCCAGGGCGCAATGGATGCACTCGGCTGGAATGATAAGGCAAAGATGGATGACCTTATGGCTAAGGTAATCACACAGCAGCCCGCTGCAAAGAGCGCTCCTGCTGAAGCAGAGTTGTTCATTGCATTACCCGTTACAGGAAAAGATGAATTGCTTGGCTGATTATAAGTTCTACTGCATCAACAGAATCACAAACTAAAGTTTAATTTGCCTGCCGGGAGGATATCTTCCCGGCAGGTTATCAAAAAGGATGATGACTATGGGATTTTTTAATTTTGAAATAACTGATCCTCAGACATCCTTAGAGTGGATGATCTTCTTAATAAGTAAATATCTCAAGATGTTCCTTGACGGCACATGGCTGACGCTTTACATCGCTGTTCTGGGCACGATCTTCGGTTTTATTCTCGGATACATTGTAGGTATCATTCAGGATATGAAGATTGGATCAGGAGATAACATCTTAAAGAAATCGTTTGTAAGACTCCTGAAGATGATATCTGCTGCTTATGTTGAAGTTTTTCGTGATACACCTATGATCGTTCAGGCGATGATCATCTACTACGGAATAAGGCAGCTTGGTGTAAATATGGCTCCGGTCTTTGCAGGAATTCTTGTAACGCTGCTTAACACCGGTGCATACATGGCAGAGACAGTAAGAGGCGGTATCGGATCGATCGATCTCGGACAGAGAGAAGGCGCATGGGCAATGGGTATGTCTCCCATGAAGACCATGATCTACATCGTTCTTCCTCAGGCCTTTAAAAATATTATTCCTGAGATGGCAAACACATTCCTTACCAATCTCAAGATGACTTCAGTCTTAAACGTTATTGCGGTACAGGAATTGTTCATGGCGGCAAAGACAGTAGGCGGTAACTATTACAAGTACTTTGAGAGTTATCTCGTAATTGCAGTTATCTATTTCGTTTTGTGCTTTGTATTCAACAAGATCTTCAACTTCATGGAGAAAAAACTCAAAGGCAAAAAGGACTACGCGCTGGCTGTCGAGTACATGGACAATCAGTAAGGAGAAAAGGTTATGGCAGAAACTGTGATCAGCATTAAAAATCTCGGTAAGTCATTCGGCAAACACGAAGTCTTGAGAAAGATCGATATGGATGTCAAAGAGGGGGAGATCATATGCATAGTAGGTTCTTCCGGTTCAGGAAAATCAACACTCTTGCGATGTATCAATAAGCTCGAAAAACAGACTACCGGAGAGATATATTTCAGGGGAAAAGAGGTAAGAGATGTTCAGCGTGAGGTGAATGAATACAGGGCAAAGGTAGGAATGGTTTTCCAGTCATTCAATCTGTTCAATAACATGACGGTTTTGCAAAACTGCATGCTGTGTACAAGAAAGGTACTGCATCTTTCAAAGGAAGAAGCATTTGACAGAGCAATTGCTCATTTGAAAGAGGTTGGAATGGCCCCGTTCATCAACGCAAAACCAGATCAGTTGTCAGGTGGTCAGAAGCAGAGAGTTGCTATCGCGAGATCACTTTGCATGAATCCTGAGGTGCTGCTTTTCGATGAGCCTACATCAGCTCTCGATCCTGAAATGGTAGGGGAAGTCCTGAATGTAATGAAAGATTTGGCTACAACGGGTCTTACCATGATAATCGTCACTCACGAGATGGCTTTTGCAAGAGATGTTTCAACAAGAACGATCTTCATGGACAGAGGTTATGTAGCAGAGGACGCGCCTCCTTCGGAATTGTTCAGCAATCCGAAGAACCCGCGTACAAGAGAATTCTTAAGCAGATATCTTGCGGGATAAGTAAGGAGGCAGATAAATGAAAAGATTTGTAGTTACATTTGCTAGAGGATTCGGTTCGGGCGGTAAGGAAATCGCTTCGGCCCTGGCACACGATCTGGGCATTCACTGCTATGAGAACAGAATCCTGACGCTTGCAAGCCAGCTTAGCGGACTCGACGAGAAACTCTTTAATGAGGTTAACGAAAAGATCAGAAACAATGGTGGTTTCAAGAGCTTGATGAAGGGACTCCCGAGATCAAGGAACTACATCGCAAAGAATGAGAGATTCGTTTCCGATGACAAGCTTTTTGAATACCAATGTGAGATCATAAACAATCTCGCGGACCAGGAATCCTGTGTAATCGTCGGTAAGTGCGCAGATTACGTGCTGAGGAGCAGAGAAAACGTGGTGAGTATCTACATCGAGGCACCCAGAGCATTTTGCAGACAGAGGGTAATCGAGCATTTGGGCGTTACACCGGAAGTTGCTGATGCGACCATCACACAAACAGATAAATACAGAGCCGATTATTACGCGTACTACACGCACGGTAACTATTGGACGAATCCCGTCAATTACGACATGACTCTTAACAGTGAGAAAGTCGGCATTGAGGATTGCGTAAAGATCATCGAACAGTTCCTGATCCTTAAGGGATACATCACTGAAGATGAGATCGGCAAAAAGACTAAAACAGAAAAGAAATAACAGGGGGCAATAAATATGAAGTTAGCAGACACAGGCCTTACGGCTCAGGACATTAAGGACAAAGTACAGAAGTATATGATCGAGACTTACGAGAGATTCGATTTCCTCGCAGAGACAGCAAAGGATCAGTACATCTACGATGAGAATGGCGAAGCATATTTGGATTTTTATGCAGGTATTGCAGTTAACTCTGCAGGAAGCTGCAATGAGAAGGTTGTTGCTGCTGCAGTAGAGCAGACCAAGACATTGATGCATACATTCAATTATCCGTACACGATCCCTCAGTCGCTGCTCGCTGAAAAGGTCTGTGAAACAATAGGAATGGATAAGATCTTCTACCAGAATTCCGGTACCGAAGCTAACGAAGCCATGATCAAGATGGCAAGAAAATACGGTATTGAGAAGTACGGTCCTAACCGCTATCACATCGTAACGGCTAAGATGGGTTTCCACGGCAGAACATTCGGCGCCATGTCAGCAACCGGTCAGCCCGGTAACGGCTGCCAGGTAGGATTCGGACCTATGGCATACGGATTCTCATACGCTCCCTATAACGATCTTGAGGCATTTAAGGATGCATGTACAGAAAACACGATTGCCATCATGATCGAACCCGTACAGGGCGAAGGCGGTGTTCATCCCGCAACAATGGAATTCATGAAGGGACTTCGTGAATTCTGCGATGAGAAGGGAATGCTGCTCCTGATCGATGAAGTACAGACCGGCTGGTGCAGAACCGGTAAGGTAATGAGCTTCATGCATTACGGGATAAAGCCTGATATTGTCTCAATGGCAAAGGCTTTAGGCGGCGGCATGCCGATCGGTGCGATCTGCGCTAAGGCAGAAGTTGCAAAGGCTTTCTCTGCAGGTTCTCACGGTACGACATTCGGCGGACATCCGGTCAGCTGCGCAGCTGCTCTTGCTCAGGTCAACGAGCTCCTGGACCGTGATCTTGCAGGCAACGCAGCAAAGATGGGTGCTTACTTCATGGATAAGCTCAAGAATCTTCCTCACGTAAAGGACGTAAGAGGTCAGGGCCTGCTCGTCGGTGTTGAATTCGATGATTCGATCGATGCAGTAGATGTTAAGCATGAATGCCTCCACAGACATCTTCTTATTACGGCAATTGGCGGCCATATCATCCGTATGGTTCCTCCGCTCATCATTACAGAAGAAGACTGTGACAAGGCTTACGAGATAATCAAGTCCTCAGTGGAGGCTCTTGGCTAAGGAGGATTCCTCTATGAAGCATTTTTCTTTTTCAATTCCTCAAAATGTTTATTTCGGATGGGGGTGCCTCAATGATCTTACATCAATAGCGGGTAAGAGCGGTGCGAAAAAAGCTTTTATCGTATCCGGTCCTCATCTTAAGAAGGCAGGTTATGTTGATCTGTGCGCTGAGAAGCTTATGCAGGCTGGAATAGACAGTTATTCCTTCACGGAGACTGAGGGGAATCCGTCGACGGATACTGTTGAAAAGGCAGCTAAACAATTTAAAGAAGGCGGAGCTCAAATGATCCTTGCTTTCGGAGGCGGATCGCCTCTTGATGTAGCAAAGGCAGTAGCTGTTTTGGGAAGTTATGGCGGGAAGATAACCGATTACGAGGGTGTTGGTAAGGTGCCCGGTCCCGTAGTTCCCATGATTGCTATTCCGACAACTGCAGGCACAGGTTCGGAGGTTACTTCTTTCTCTGTAATAACTGACCATTCAAGGGATTATAAGCTCACAGTAGGAAGCCAGTATATCCTCCCGGAATATGTGATCCTTGATCCTGAACTTATAACAACTGTACCGATGAAGACTGCCGCTTACTGTGGTGTAGACGCTCTTGTGCATGCTCTGGAATCTTATGTCTCACTTGCTTCATCTCCCTTCTCGGATATGATGGCGCTTCAGGCATTGGAGCTTATCGGAGCTAACATTAAGGCTTATGTCGAAGATCGAAAGGATCGCAAAGCTGCTGAGTCAATGCTTTTAGGTTCACTCTTTGCAGGAATTGCTTTTTCGCACGCAAGGTTAGGAGATGTACATGCAATGAGCCATCCTGTCAGTGCGTATTTCGACGTTCCGCACGGTTTGACCAATGCAGTGCTTCTTCCTACAGTCGTGGAGTTTAACAGTCTGTCAGATACTGGGAAATACTATGAGATCTATCGCCGTGTAGCTGTAGCTCCAGTTGCTAAGAGCAGCTTCAAATCCGAAATGCTCGCTGAAGAGTTAAGGTTCCTCAACAGTTCTCTCGGCATTCCGTCAACTTTAAAAGAAGTTGGAGTAGTAAACAACAAGTTCGAAGAAATGGCAGTCGATGCTATGAAGAGCGGTAATATCACGGTCAATCCGAGATACACGACAAAAGAAGATATTTTGAGAATGTATAGCCAAACATATTAAAAGAAGGATGCCTTCAAGCATATATAAATCAGAGAAAATATGATCGAGGATAAAGGCATTCAGATTTTTGTCTGAATGCCTTTGCACATTTAATAAGGAGAAAAGCAATGACAGATTATTTGGGGATCTTTCAGAAAGAACTTTTGAAGAATCACAGGATTGATAAAGATCTATACACAAAATACGATGTAAAGCGTGGCCTTAGGGATTCAAACGGAAAAGGCGTGCTTACCGGACTTACTGAGGTATCGGATGTAGTTGCATTTAAGGATGTTGATGGAGTCTGCGTTCCACAGGACGGCCAGCTTTTCTATCAGGGTGTTAATGTAAACGAATTAGTCGATGGTCTGCATGGCCGTAAATATGGGTTTGAAGAAACCATTTACCTTCTTTTATTCGGTAAGCTTCCTAACACTGAAGAATTGAATGTGTTTCTGGAAATGATATGGGAAATGCAGGATATAGAGAACAGATTTGTAAGAGATGTCGTTATGAAGGCATCCAACGCTAACATCATGAATGCTTTGCAGAGATGCGTTCTCACATTGTATACATATGACGATGACCCGGACGGCATTTTACCGGAGAACGTATTGCGTCAGTCTCTGAGCCTGATATGTAAGCTTCCTTCTATTGCAGTTTATTCATATCAGTCCTATCAGCATTTCAGAATGGGCAAGAATCTTCTTATCAGAAATCCTCACCGTGATCGTTCAATAGCAGAAAACATCCTTCATATGATGCGCCCGGACGGCAATTATTCCGAGCTTGAGGCAAAGGTGCTTGATGTTGCGCTTATCCTTCACGCAGAGCATGGCGGCGGTAATAATTCCACATTTACAACGCATGTTGTTTCTTCATCCGGTACTGATACTTATTCATCTGTGTCAGCATCCATAGGCTCGCTCAAAGGTCCAAGACACGGTGGCGCGAATCTTAAAGTACACAATATGTTCAAGGATATAAAGGAACATATCAATGACTGGACCAATGAAGAGGAGATAACAGACTATCTTTATAAGATCCTGTCTAAAGAAGCTTTTGACAGATCGGGCCTTATTTATGGAATGGGACATGCGGTATATACGCTTTCTGATCCGCGTGAAGTGATACTTAAGGATTATGCGCGTGAACTGGCAGCAGAAAAAGGATTAATGTCTGAGTTTAATCTCTATGAGACTGTAGAAAAGATTGCAGCTAAGCTCATTATGGAAAAACACAAGGTACATAAGAATGTCTGTGCCAATCTGGACTTCTACAGCGGTTTTGTATACACGATGCTCGATATTCCTGAGGAGATGTTTACTCCGATATTTGCCATAGCAAGGATTCCGGGATGGTGCGCCCACAGGCTTGAAGAGATCCTCAACGGCAACAAGATAATCAGACCGGCTTACAAATACGTTGGTCAGCATGTTGAATTCAGTGAAATTGATAATAGATAGGAGAACTGACAATGACAAAGATTCAAATGAAAACACCGCTCGTCGAAATGGACGGAGACGAAATGACCAGAGTGCTTTGGTCAATGATCAAGGATGAACTGCTTATACCGTTTATTGACCTTAAGACTGAATATTACGACCTGGGACTTGAACACAGGAATGAGACAGATGATCAGGTAACCATTGATTCAGCAATTGCAACAATGAAGTACGGAGTAGCGGTGAAGTGCGCGACCATTACGCCCAACGCAGCCCGTATGACCGAATATGCTCTCAAGGAAATGTGGAAGTCTCCAAACGGAACTATCAGAGCGATGCTTGACGGAACTGTTTTCCGTGCGCCGATACAGGTTAAAGGTATCGATCCCTGTGTAAAGAATTGGGAGAAACCAATTACGCTGGCCCGCCATGCGTATGGCGATGTCTATAAGAATACTGAGATCAAGATACCCGGAAGCGGCAAGGCAGAGCTTGTTTTTACCGGAAGTGACGGTCAGGTCATCAGAAAGACGATCATGGATTTCGACGGACCGGGCATTATTCAGGGAATACATAATAAAGATAAGTCTATCGAGAGCTTTGCCAGGTCATGCTTTAACTATGCGCTTGATACCAAGCAGGATGTCTGGTTTGCTACGAAGGATACTATTTCGAAGATATATGATCACACCTTTAAAGATATCTTTCAGGAAATCTTTGACAGCGAATACAAGGAAAAGTTTGATGCTGCCGGCATTGAGTATTTCTATACGCTGATCGATGATGCCGTTGCCAGAGTTATGAAGGCTAAGGGCGGATTTATTTGGGCTTGTAAAAACTATGACGGTGATGTTATGAGCGACATGGTGTCTTCAGCATGCGGTTCACTGGCCATGATGACTTCTGTCCTTGTGTCACCTACAGGAGTTTACGAGTATGAAGCTGCTCATGGAACTGTTCAGCGCCATTACTATAAGTATCTTAAAGGCGAGGTGACGTCTACAAACTCTGTAGCTACGATCTTTGCTTGGACCGGCGCTCTGCGCAAGAGAGGAGAACTGGATTCTATTCCGGAGCTCATTTTGTTTGCGGATAATCTTGAAAAAGCCACTTTATCTACTATCGAGTCAGGAAAGATGACTAAGGATCTCGCTATGATTTCAGACATTAAGGATGTCACGGTTTTAAACAGTGAGGAGTTTATAAAAGCTATTCGTGAGACACTCGAAAAGACAATCTAAGATAGCAATTCCGGGTATAGGAATGCGAATAATCAAATCTGCAATTGCCATCGCAGTGTGTTATTTGGTTAACATGCTGCGGGGCGGTTCCGGAATGGTATTCTATTCTCAGCTTGCAGCACTTTGGTGCATTCAGATGTACAGGAGCAATACCAGAAAGAATGCTATCCAGAGAACAGTCGGAACTTTGGTCGGAGCTTCGTTCGGACTTGTTTATCTACTCTTGTATCCTGAGATCAGGTTCGAAGCCCTGATGGTTCCTCTGGGTGTATTATTGGTCCTTTATGCTACGGTGATCCTTGATAAGAAGCAGGCTTCCTATTTCTCATGTGTGGTTTTCCTGAGTATTGTCGTGAACCATGCTCTTGATTTAAACCCTTATATCTTCGTGCTTAACAGGTTCCTGGATACGATAATCGGCATAGTCATCGGCTTTGTGATCAACAATGTACATGTCTGCATTAATCCTGACAGAGAGACTCTGTTTGTATCAGGACTGGATGATACTCTGCTAAATAGCGAGAAAGTATTAAGTCAGTTCAGCAAAGTTGAGCTTAACAGAATGATAGATAACGGCATGAAGTTTACTGTGTCTACTATCAGAACTCCAGCATCTTTGATCGAACCGTTAAGAGATGTAAACCTGAAGCTTCCGGTAATTGCGATGGATGGCGCGGTTCTATATGAGACAAAGACAAATTCCTTTCTTAAGGTGGTAAGCATTGATTCCAAAATGGCAAATGATCTTTTCGGACTGATCAAGTCTTCCGGACTTTGCTGGTATTCAAATGTGATCATAGATGATGTGTTAATTATCTTCTATGGTGATATGAGTGATGAAGTAAATAATGATATGGTTGGCAAACTCAGGATCTCGCCATACCGTAATTACATAAAGAGGGATACTCCTGAAACTGAGCCTGTAGTATATTTCATGGTTTTGGATAAGAAGGATAAGGTCGAAAAGCTTTATTCCCAAGTTTGTGATCTTCTTTATATAAAGGATCTGCGGGTTGTAATGTATGAATCAAAAGACAATGAAGGCTATTCTTATCTGAAGATCTACAACAAGGACGCAAGCAAAGAGAAAATGCTGGATTACCTTAAGGGACTGCTTGATATCCGCTCATCAATCTCATTTGGAACAATTGAAGGCCGGTATGATGTGATAATTCACAACGATGATGCTGATGAGGTCGTTAAAAGTGTCAGGAAAATGTATGAGCCGTTGGGTATTAGAATTAATCACTCATGACGATGTTTTAGATTATCTTGACTATGCAGAATGTTCAGTATAAGTGTGCATTTCGCAAGTTGTAAACAATAAACAGCTTTCTTACAATTCTTCAAAAGAAACAAACTAAGGAGAATATGTAATCACTGAAAATTGCTTTGTTGAGTGTTGCCCGGATATTTACACGACAATGTTATTGATGCTGGTTGGTATTGACTCCTTGGATTGTTCTGGTAAGGAGGAACAGGGGCAATGAGCATTAATTACGATAAATTGATCCGCCATTCAGATGAGATCAATGAACTCCTGGCACGGTATGGAGTTAAATTCGGTATATACAAAAACAACGAATTCAAAGAACAGCTCTTTCCTTATGATATGATTCCGAGGGTTATCGGAAGTGATGAATTTGCGTCTCTTGAGAGGGGACTCGCGCAGAGAGTAATGGCTCTGAATCTTTTTATCAAGGATATCTATTCCGATAAAAAAATCATCAAGGATGGTGTTGTGCCGGAAGAATTCGTATTTGCCGGCAGCGGCTTTCTTGCTGAATGTGATGGCGTTATGCCGCCAAAAGGTATTTATTCCCATATTTCGGGAATCGATCTCGTACAGGGCAAGAACGGAGAATGGTATGTTCTGGAGGATAACCTCAGGGTCCCGTCCGGAGCCTCATATCCTATGATCGCCAGAGATCTTTGCAGAAGATGCAATCCGAAGATATATGCTGAAAACCATATAGTCGATAACAGGAATTATTCGAAGCTTCTGCGTAAGACAATGGACTATGTTAATACAGGCGGTCATTCAGTAATCTTAAGCCCGGGCAGATATAATGCAGCTTATTTTGAGCATTCATATCTAGCTGAGAAGACAGGAGCGCATCTTGCAACCGGATCAGAACTTGTTGTGGAAAACGATCATCTGTATTTTGTTGATTATTCAGGCAATAAGGAACGTGTCGGTGTTGTATACAGAAGAATTTCGGATGAGTATCTGGACCCGATGACGTTCAATAAAGAATCCGTTATCGGCATTCCTCATATCTTCGATATCTACCGGAAAGGAAATGTCGCTCTGATAAACGCTCCGGGTAATGGTGTTGCTGATGATAAGGGCATCTACTACTTTGTTCCTAAGATGGTCAAATACTATTTGGACGAAGAACCCATACTGCAGAATGCTCCAACATATCTTCCGTATTATGAAGACGATATGAAATATGTCCTGGAACACTTTGATGATCTCGTGCTTAAAGATGTTGCAGAAGCGGGCGGTTACGGTGTTGTATTCGGTAACAAGCTTACCAGAGAAGAGAAAGATAAGTTCATAAGTATGCTTGTAAATGAACCCAGAAGGTTCATAGCACAGGAGGTTATTGATTTTCTTGATATAGATATCTTTGATGAAGGCAGGATCGTTCCGAGAAAGGCCGATTTGAGAGCTTTTGTGCTCATGGCTGACGAACCGCTTGTTTGGAAGAGCGGTCTGACAAGGTTCTCGAGGAATCCTGATTCATTTATTGTCAATTCATCGCAGGGAGGAGGATTCAAAGACACATGGGTATTATCTCGGTAGAACATACAGACAGGCTTCTGTGGCTTGGAAGATATAGCGAAAGGGTTTATACAACGCTGCGTCTGTTTGCAAACTATTTCGATTCCATGATCGATCTGAACATGGAGGAATACGAGAGGTTCTGCAAAAGTCAGGATATTCCAAATATCTATTCTTCTATTGACGACTTTACCACCAAGTATTGCTTTGACGGTAATGATCCTAACTCGATTTATTCAAATCTTATGAGGGCCTACGACAATGCCATTGTCTTAAGAGAAGAAATCGGCAGCGAGACCTTAGCTTATATTCAGCTCGCTGTATATGCGATGAATAAAGCTGCTGTGTCTGATGCACCGGTGGTAAAACTACAAAGAGTTACGGACAATATTGTTGCTTTCTGGGGGATTGCAGACGATTCGATTGATAATGAGAACGTCCGTGATCTGATCAAGCTTGGTAAAAGAATCGAACGTATAGATATCTATGCAAGATTGAAAGCTGATCGTTATGAGCTTAGAAGAGAGATGAAACGCTTGAATTCGCGTATTTCGTCCGTGAACATCAGATACGATCACAAGCGTTTAATGCATTTGAATTATCTGGTTGAGGAGGATGAACCGGATTATCCCGAGATCGTCAGGGAAGTTGAGGAATTGATCAGGTGACAAGGCTGAGATTTAAGTATTATATGAGGCTTTCTTTTTCGGACTCTGTGGAAAAACACAGATTCTCACTTAAGTGCGTTCCGAAAACAGATGCAACCCAGCGTATATTACTTACCCGTAAAGACGTTTATCCAAACAGCTTCATAAGCGAAGGAATGGATTCGTTTGGCAACCTGATAATCTACGGATATGAAGAAAAAGAACATAAGGATTTCTTTTTCGATGTTGAAGGTGAGGCACAGACAGGGTTAGCTCACGGATTGACTGATTCAGATATTTCCATATTCAAGTATCAGACCGAAGTAACCCGCCCCGGAGACTGCCTTTATTCATATTATTCTGATCTGACGGAAAAGTATCTGACTGAATCTATAAAATATGCAGATGCATCTGTTTATGATACTGCGGATGATTCAATGAGGTTCGCGCTTTATACAATGTCCAGACTCGGAAATGACTATGAATATGTTTGCGGTGTAACAGACATACAGACTAAAGCTGAAGAAGCAATGCAAAGCGGCAAAGGGGTTTGCCAGGATTATGCGCACATAATGATCTCTGTTTGCAGAATGAAGAAGATTCCTTCGAGATATGTTACCGGAATGATGCTTGGAGAAGGTAAATCTCATGCCTGGGTTGAGGTTTATTCCGGGAATAAATGGATTGGCATAGATCCGACCAATAAGAAACTTGTTGATGATTACTACATAAAAATCGCGCATGGCCGTGATTACAGTGACTGCCTTGTGAATCAGGGCGTATTTACCGGGCATGTAACACAACAACAGGAAATATCTGTGCTTGTTGAGGAGGTTGATTAAATTGATCGATGAGATAATCAAGGTTGCTGAAGCCGAACTTCCTGTAAATGAGGAACTTATAATCCAAAAACACAGATTATCGGGAACGGCTGACACATCTAAAAGAATATGCATAGTAACAGGAATACATGGCGACGAACTTGAAGGTCAGTTCGTTGCTTATGAACTTTCGAGGCGTATTAAAGAAAGTCCTGAATATCTAAAAGGAACTGTTGACATATATCCTGCAATGAACCCGTTTGGTATTGATTCTATAACCAGGGGCATTCCGGCTTTTGATCTTGATATGAACCGTATCTTTCCCGGTAATAGACAGGGTGATATGAATGAATATCTGGCTTCTGAGATAATCGAGGATATGAGAGGCGCCTCTCTCTGTCTTGATATTCATGCAAGCAACATTTTCCTTACAGAAGTTCCTCAGATAAGGATAAATGAGCTTCACAAGGAAACATTGGTGCCTTTGGCTATGAATTCCAATGTGGATTTTATATGGGTGCATGGCGCAAGTACCGTTCTTGAGTCTACGTTCGCATATAGTTTGAATATTATTGGAGTTTCTACTCTTGTTGTTGAGATGGGTGTCGGGATGCGTATTACCCGGGAATACGGTAATCAGATGGTTGACGGAATACTGGCATTGATGAGCCGTATGGGGATTTGGAGCGGACCGGTATCAGAAGTCAGAAACCCGGTCATTTCTTATGATATTGACGGAATGGATGTTTTTTATCTTAATGCGCCTGTCTCGGGAGTGTTTATTAAGGAGAAGGAACATGGCGAGCTGGTATCCGAAGGAGATCTTATAGGCAGGATCGTAAATCCTCTGACAGGGAAGCTTCTTTCATATATTACTGCTCCTGCCGATGGCTGGCTTTTTACTATTAGGGAATACCCCATGGTTGAAGAAGGCTCATTAATGGGCAGAATTCTGAAGAAGGAGGTCTATGAGAGATGCAGGAACTCGAATTGTTCAGAATAAATGCAATTTACAGGGATGATTTCAAGATAAAGGGATATACATTCGGAGAAGGCGAAGAGTCTGTCTGTGTATTAGGAAGCATGAGGGGAAATGAATATCAGCAGATATATGTTTGTTCGCTTCTTATCAGAAAACTCAAAGCGCTGGAGGAAGAAGGACGGATAAATCCCGGCAAGAAAATACTTGTTGTCCCATGCTGTAATCCGTATTCGGTTAATGTTAAGAAGAGATTTTGGACTATTGATAATACCGATATCAACCGAATGTTCCCCGGTTACGATAAGGGAGAGACAACACAGCGCATTGCTGATGGCATTTTCAGCAACGTTAAAGGGTATAAGAACGGCATTCAGCTGGCTTCATTTTATATGCCGGGCAATTTCGTGTCACAGGTTCGTATTATGAAGACTGGACTCGAGCAGGTGGAAATGGCAAAACAGTTTGGTTTACCTTTTGTAGTTCTGCATCACCCCAGGCCATTTGATACGGCTACTCTCAATTATAATTGGCAGCTCTGGGAAACAAATGCTTTTTCTGTTTATACTTCCAGCACCGGTGAGATCAACAAGACGGAAGCCAAGAAGGGTAAGAGAGCAATACTTAGCTTCATGGCTAAGAATGGAATCATCGATTATTTAGGTGATGAAGGATATATTTCTCGTGTTGTTGAGAGTACAGATTTTATAGCAGTAAGAAGCCATAAGGCAGGTTTTTTTGAGTCATTAGCTAATGCAGGTGATAGTGTCGAAAAAGGGCAGAAGCTTGCAGTGATATATGATCCGATGACGGGAGAGATTAAGGAAACTTTGTATTCTGATGTTGAAGGCGTTGTTGCTTTTATGCATAATGAAACGTTGTGTTACCAGAATACTGCTGTAATTAAGTTGATTCCGGACAGAATGTAAAAATAACAGGTACAGATAAGGAGAAAAATGATGAAGCCGTTGGTTGGTGTAATGCCATTATGGGATGAAGAAAAGGCGAGCTTGTGGATGCTTCCGGGATATCTCGAAGGCATTAAAGAAGCCGGCGCGACGCCGATCATTTTACCTCTTACAGAAGATCCTGATGAGATAGCAGGACTTGTTGATATCTGCGATGGAATCCTTTTTACAGGTGGCCATGATGTTACTCCGTCGATATACAGTGAGGAACCATTAGCAGGCAAGGTCTCATGCTGTATTGCAAGAGATAACATGGAGAAACTTGTTCTCGAGGACGCTATGAAAAAGGATAAGCCCATTCTTGGCATATGCAGAGGAATACAGTTCATTAATGCAGTGCTTGGAGGAACATTATATCAGGACCTGCCGTCACAGCATCCTTCTCAAATTGAGCATCACCAGACTCCGCCATATGACATACCTGTTCACGATGTTATCATCAGTAGATTAACGCCGCTTTACGACTGCCTCGGAACAGACAGAATCAGTGTTAACAGTTATCACCATCAGGCTGTTAAGGCTGTTGCTCCGGGTTTGGAGATAATGGCAGAATCGGAAGATGGAATTGTTGAGGCTTTGTATAAACCTTTCTACAGCTTCTTATGGGCTGTCCAATGGCATCCTGAGTTTTCGTATAAGACTGATGGGAACAGCAGGAAGATCTTTCGTGCTTTTGTTGAGCGGTTATATGTGATCTCTCCGGACAAAGTTCGAGAAGTGCCTGATGAACGGGGTTAATCAATTTATCTGACGCATACGGTTCTTGCCGGTTCTGCACAAAAAATCCATAAAAGTATTTTATAATCTGAATATGAGTAAAATACTGATTGTTGAAGATGAACCTGAACTGAGGCAGCTTCTTGCAAGTTACCTTATTAATGACGGCTACTCTGTCGTAGAGGCAGAGGATGGTGTTGCCGCCATCAGTCTTTTTGGCTGTGAAGCGGTTGATCTTGTCATTCTCGATATTATGATCCCGAAGATTGACGGTTACGGTGTTTGCGAATTCGTGAAGAAGCAGTCTAATGTGCCTGTTGTTTTCCTTTCCGCTCTGGATGACGAGAAGTCAATGGTCAAAGGCTATGATTCAATGGCAGATGACTATGTCACCAAGCCGTTTTCCATGCCTGTTTTTCTTCGTAAGGTGAAAGCTGTGTTAAGGCGTGATACGGCATCTTCTGCCGAAGAATACACAAAGGTCAGATACAAAGACATAGAAATAATACCTGACATGGCCAAAGTTATGGTCAATGGTAAAGAGATCGAGCTCACTTCCAAGGAGTTCGATATACTTCTCACTCTTATAAAGAATCCCGGCCGTGTTTATACGAGAGAAAGGCTTCTGGAGATGCTCTGGGATTACAGTGCGATCGTGGATGAACGTATAGTGGACAGCCATATCAAGAACCTTCGTCACAAGGTGGGAGAAGGCGTGATCGAGACAGTTAGAGGTCGTGGGTATCGTGTCGCACAAACGGATAACTGACAGATTATCTTTCAAGGTTTTCCTTATCACTTTCATCGTCCAGGTGATGTTTGGTGTTTTGATCTATGCCTTGCTTTACAGGGCCACCCCGTTAACCTGGAACATGTTAAGAAGAACCGAGATAGAGACTGCGTTTGCTGATTTGACGAAAGAACTCAGCACAGTCAGGTTCAGGGACTGCAGCCCGATGATCGACAAGTTCATTCTTGAAAATGATTGTCACATCGTTTTCTATAAAGGTGATAATGATAACCCTAACAGACTTCCTGCTGTTGTTCCGGGCTCAGAGCAGGCTCTGAGGACCAGATATGATGTAAAACAACTGATCGATCCTGACAGTGAGGAAAATGAGATGAACTTCTCAATATCCGAACATGTATTTTTCAATCAGGATATACAGAATGAATATACCGTGGTCTGCCTGTGGTCGCAAAAAGGCGAGAATGTTCTTTGGGAAGCACTGAAAAAGACTCTTCCGATGATAATCGCGGCAATCGTACTTGTCTCGCTGCTCTGCTCGTTTATCTATACCTTTTTGTTTGCAAGACCGGTCCAAAAGCTTTCTGATATCTCAGGCAGGATCGCGAAAATGGATTTTACTGCAAAGAGCAGATTAAAAAGGCGTGATGAGATCGGTGATCTTGGCAGAGATCTTGATATGCTCTCGGCAAATCTGGATGAGACGATTACAAAGCTGAATAAAAGAACAGAAGAACTTGAACGCGAGATGGAGCGTACTAACGAACTGGAAAGACAGAAGGATGTGTTTTTTGCAGCTGCCTCGCATGAACTTAAGACCCCGATAACCATAGCACAGGGGCAGGTCAGGGGCATGATGGACGGTATAGAACCATATAACGATTATGAGACGTATCTTCCGAAAACCCTTTCGTCCCTGAAGCGTATGGAATCCCTGATAAATGAGATCCTTACGGCATCAAGGATGCAGGCAGAAAATTCTATTGTTCTTAAGAAAGAGGAACTGGGAACAATATTAAGATCCAGGATCGATGAAATAAAAGAACTGCTGGATGTAAAAGGCATTGCTCTTGAAACCGGGATCGACAATGATCTCTACTTTGAAGGCAATTCGGATCTTACTTCGATGGCGATCGGATCATTCCTTTCCAATGCAGTTTTTTACTCCTCTGAAAGATCGGCAGTAAAGATTTCTGCCGGGGTAAAAGACGGAAAGATCATAACCCGGATCCTCAATACCGGTTCGCATATAGACGAGGCGGATCTGCCGCATCTTTTCGAAGCGTTTTACAGGACGGACAGTTCAAGGAGCAGAAGAAACGGCGGTTCCGGTTTGGGGCTTTATCTGGGAAAACTGATAATCGAACGTCAGAATGGTACGGTATCCATAAATAATAAAGGAAATGATGTTGTTGCAGAGATCATTCTTCCGTACTCCACAGAAAATCCATAAATAATTCCCAAGAGATTCAATTTGCCTTGCTATATTCATTTCAGGTAACCCTGTAACGGTTTTGGCACGGAAACATGTAGATTGGCGGGTAATAGGATGAATAAAGTGCAGACAATAAAAATATCTACTAAAGTCACATCGGTAATTCTTGTTGTGTCGATGCTTTTTTCGCTTGCCGGATGTGCAAAAGAAGACAGATCCCGGTATTCGCTTCAAGCGATCCGACTTACGGCAGATGAACGCAAATGGATCAATCCTGAGGAGAAATACGCTGATATCCTTGCTGTTTACAGCAAAAAGAAATGTAAAGGCACGTTGGTTGTAGCAACGGACGAAGATGTGCTTTATCTGTATGCTGAAGATGCTGTCGAAAAGGACGGAACAACGCTAGTATCGCAGAATACAGTTTTCGATATTGCTTCATGCACTAAAGTATTTACTGCAGTAAGCATTTTACAGCTGCAGGAGAAAGGTAAATTAACCATTGAAGATACGATCGACAAGTTTTTTCCCGAGTATCAGTACGGTTCGCAGATAACCATCTACAATCTTCTTCACATGAATTCAGGTATCCCTGATTATCTTAACGAGTCAGAGATCTTTTTCCTGATGGAAGGTGAAGAGCTCGATGACCAGATGCGTAAAGTATATGATGATTCCTTTACCGATCAGGATTTCCTGGATACGATGAACAAAGCACCGCTTCTTTACGCTCCGGGTTCCATGATGACTTACAGCAATACCAATTACAGACTGCTTGCCTTTATAATTGAGAAGGTATCCGGGATGTCTTATAGTGACTATCTGAATAAGTACATCTTTAAGCCATGCGGAATGAAGAATTCATATTCTGTGAGAGTTGATAAATACACTTACGTTCCGATCCATTTCGAAGAGCAATTGGAAAGCGGCGGAGTTGATGAACACGGCTATTCGATGTCTCCGAATAACGAAAGAGGTGACGGCGGAGTGTGCACCTGCCTTACTGATTTTCTGGCTTTTGACAGAGCACTGTTTGCGGGAAAACTCCTGAAAGAGGATTCCATGGAGATCCTGTTGAAAAATGACAAGGGTTATTGCTGCGGATTAATGTATGATAAAAATCTCGGCTACAGTCACACCGGCGGAGGTTTTACAACGAGTACGTACAATTATATCTACAACAACGAAAAGTACGGACACATATATTTTATCTCGCTGGAACATTGTTGATGTCTAAAGGGGAGTAATTACATGAAAACGTTTAAGAAGCTGGCCGCCTTAGGCCTTGCCGGTGTTGTAATAATAACATCAGCCGGATGTAGAAACTCTGATAAACCCTCCACACAGCCTTCAGGGACTGAATCTGAAACCACTGCAACTGAAACGGCTATTGAGGAAGATGACGGCATTTCAGTCGGCGATCATATCATGTTCGGAAATTATCCTCAGAAAGATAAATCTGCGCCTGAGCCCATTGAATGGCGCGTGCTTGAGATAAAGGATGGCAAAGCACTTATAATTACTGAATATCTGTTAGATCAGCATGTATTTAATGATGAGCTGGCAGATGTCACCTGGGAGAACAGTTCCCTGCGGAATTGGTTAAACAGCAAGTTTTATGATACGGCCTTTTCCGTGAACGAAAAGAACATCATTCAGACCTTAACGATCAAGAATCCGGACAATCCGTTATACGGAACACCGGGCGGAAATGACACTGAGGATAATGTTTTCTGCCTGAGTCTCGAGGAAGTTCAGATATATTTCAAAGATACTGACGACCGTATGTCCGCTCCTACTGATTATGCTGTATCTCGTCACGCAAATGTATGTGAAGATAAAACACTTGATAACGGCATGAAAACCGGATGGTGGTGGCTCCGCACGCCTGCTTCATCTGCCAACAGGGCAGCTGATGTAGACTGTTATGGCAACATTGACAATGTCATTAATGCGGACGGAGTAGATGGTGACTATGTCTTTTCCGAAGGAAACTGTGTCCGTCCGGCTGTTTGGATCCTGCTTTCTGATGATCTTGTGTACCGGAGATATGCTGCCTTGTCTCCTGAAGAAATTGTTGCAGAATTGACTATGGAGCAAAAGGCAGCGCAGATGGTCCAGCCGATCCTTTATAACTCAGATGTACAGGGCATGCAGGATTTCTGCTATGGAAGCATATATGGTGATGAGGGAGTGCATACAGCTGAAGAGTGGAGTAAGATCGTTGATAACTATCAGAAAGCAGCTGTTGAATCTGAAGCCGGTATACCTTTTCTCTTGGCACAGGATGATGTTCATGGAGTGGGTTACTGTGTCGGTGCGGTTTACTTCCCGCATAATATCGGTATAGGTGCTGCAAATGATGAAGAACTTGCTTATAAGATGGGCCTTATTACTGCTAATGAAGCTAAGCAGTGTCATATGATGTGGAATCTTTATCCCTGTGTGGCACAGTCTGCAGATCCCAGATGGGGAAGAACTTACGAATGCTACAGTTCGGATATTGAAACCATAAAAAGACTATCCACCGCATATACAAGAGGTCTTGTCGATGGCGGAGTAATAGCATGTTCAAAGCACTTCTTCGGTGACGGTAATGTGCTGTTCGGTACGGGTGATCATGAAGAGTACAGTTTCTTAAGCCTGATCGACAGGGGTGATGCCAAACTGTCCGAAGAAGAGATCAATGAATTACTTTCAGTTTATCAGGCCCAGATCGATGCAGGCGTTCAGACCATAATGGTCAGTTACTCTTCGCTTAATGGGATTAAGATGCATGAGAACGGGGAATACATTTGGAAACTGAAGAATGAGATGGGATTTGAAGGTTTTGTTGTAAGCGATAGTATGGCCATTCAGTATACTTCTCCGGATACTTATGAAGAGCAGGTAATTACGGCAATTAACAGCGGTATCGATATGCTCATGGAAGGTGAGAAATATGCCCAGGCCAGAACGATAATTGTAGATAGTGTTAATAGCGGGAAGATTACGGAAGAACGTGTGAATGATGCAGTCACAAGGATAATCAGAGTTAAGAAAGATGCCGGCCTGTTCTATGATCCGTATTGTGAGAACATAACGACCGGCAGTGAAGTGGGTTCAGCAGATTCCCGTGCTGTAGCTGAACAGCTTGTTGAAAAGAGCATTGTCCTTCTCAAAAACGACAATGACACTTTACCGGTAAAAGAAGGTTCCAAAGTTTTGATTTTGGGACCGGCAGCCGATAATTGCGCAGCACAGGTCGGCGGATGGACATTGGGTTGGAATAAGAGTCCTGTGGCTGATATCGAAGGCGTTACTACAATAAAAGAAGCATTTATGGAGAATGCTGATGAATATGGTATCGAAGTAATTACAGATCCTGACCGCTTCGATGAAGCTGATGTGATCATTCTCTGTGTCGGTGAAGATTCGTATGCCGAATGGTTTGGCGATTCCATGGATATCAGTCTAACCGGAGGCAATGGACTGGAAAACAACATGAGGGCCATTAATCAGGCCAAGTCACTCGGTAAACCCGTTGTTACCTGCATTGTAGCGGGAAGGCATCTCTTCCTCGGAAAGTCATATTATGATACATGGGACAGTGTAGTTATGTGTTATCTTCCCGGTTCTGAAGGGAAGGGCATCTCAGATGTGCTTTGCGGATATGCGGATTTTACAGGAAGACTTCCTTCTCCGTGGTACGGATCCAACAAGCAGATAATCGGTATGGAGGATTGTGTTTTCGAGAAAGGATACGGATTATCCTATGGAGAAGACTTTGTTCCGCGTACAGAATCTGATCAGTAATGATCTTCCAGATTAATAAAACCTTCTGCAGCTAGTATCGCGGAAATGCCCGTTGCAGTGAATGAAAAAACACCTTCTGTAACTAGTTTCGCGAAGCGAACTGTTCGTATGTTACAGAAGGTGTTTTTTTCATGATTGGTGGAGATGAGGAGAATCGAACTCCTGTCCGAAACCTCTTCCTCCGGGACAATCTCCGGGTGCAGTCGACGGATGAATTATTCCTATTCCCGCGTGGCCCGTCGACGGGCTTCGGTTCCAGTAGCTTCATGGAATTAAAGTCGCTATCCGACGCAAAGCTTGATCAGTAGGACTGTCTGCTTAACCTCTCTCAGACGAGGTCTTCGGTGTACGTACACCCTCGTGAGAAGATACACAAGGGGACGGTAGCCTTAGGCTGCTACGAGCGCTGTTGTGTCTGCAATTACTTGCAATTCCCCGTTTATTAAAGAGGCCAACGAGGATCCTCTACCCGCTTTCCCGACCTCAGAAGCCCCGTCGAAACCAGTGCATCCCCAAATCAGAAAATTATTGCTCCGGCCGCACAACCCGGCCGAAGCAATAAAGCTTACGCGAAATTATACAATCTTATAAGCGAAAATCAAGTTTCTTCGTCGAAACCCAAATCCTTTGTTACGTCGTAGGGTTCGAAGCTCTGGCTGATAACATCAGCAGCTTCTTTGATCTCCTTCTCATCAGCCTCATCATCGGAGATATAAGGCTCAGGTTCTTCGTCGCCCTTATCTGAAAAAGCATTGCTATATGGATCGATCCCGTCGTATTTCTGGTAAGGATTATTCAGGATCTCCACACCGCAATAGTAGCACTTGGAAGCAAAAGGCTTGTTTTCCATTGCCTGGAGCGGCTTGCCGCAGTTAGGGCAGGCGGTAGAATGCTTATAATCTGATCTCTTCTGAAGAAGAACGGCTTCGTTCAGGGCTTTGTCGAGTTCTTCATTAGTAGCGCCCTTTTCTTTAAGCAAGATCCAGAGAGCATGAACAATATAAGATTGTTTCTCGACTAAACGCCTGAGTTCATCGAATTCATTAAATGTCTTGTATTCGTTTTTGCTTTCTCCTTCTTTAGGAGAGCCTTCTTTCATATTGCGAAGAAGTGCATCTGCCTCATTAGCGTTCTTCAGCTTTGCCATATCCTTCAAAAGTGCAGGATCTAAATCTGTCATAAAAAACCTACCTCCTCAACTAAAATTTGTTTGCTTCAATATATCTACTATATCAAAAAAAATGAATTTTCAATCACGAAAATTAACATCAGGCATTACTGCCCAAAAACTCCGAAACGGCGACTGCCGTTATGTATGCGGTCTCTTCCTGATTGATGAGAGCATCATCTTCACTGTTCGAAAGATAACCGATCACTAACTGGTAGGATCTTATGGAATCAGCGTGGTTAAGACCGGTATACATATCGGACTGTACCGAACCCAGAGATTCCGAACCGATAGCTTCTGCCACTATATCGGCAAGGTCTTCACCATCCGAAGCGGCACTCTTTGAATATTTACCTGTAGAAGGAACATATACCTTTACGCCGCGGATATCACTGTCAGGGGCACTGTCCGCATGGATCCTGATAAAGAAGTCGGCATCGTGTTCCAAAGCGATTTCAGCTCTCTCGATATTAGATATGTTGACATCGTTTTCTGTTCTGGTAAGGATCACTTCTGCTCCGCATCCTTCAAGATATTCTTTTAATACAAGTGAATACTTAAGTGTTATCTCATATTCCTTTGCACCGCTGTCTGTTCCGACTGCACCTGATGTCGCGCGTTCCTTTTCCGCGGTTGTGCCGGGGATGGATTCTTCAAGTGCGGTATCCGGAACCTGCTGATGTCCGGGATCTATTACTATAACAAGACCTGAAAGATCAGGATGGTCTTCTGCCAACGGAACAGGTGTGGGTGTCGGCGTAACCGGGACCGGAGTAGGTGTATCTGTCGGAAAGTGCTTCGGTTCAGGTCCCATGATGCCTTCATGATCCATGGTATCAAGTGTTTCTGACGGGGGCATGCCTAACATCACATTGAAGTTGTCATCGATCCTGTCTTTGTTAAGAAGATAGATGAAATAGAAAGTCCCGACAATGAACAGTGCGGCGAAAAGCCCCAGCAGAATACTCTGCACAACGCTCTTCTCGCGGGCAGGCTTCTTTTCTTCGCGGTAGTACTTTTTGATGTAATCGGAGATAAAAGCTTCCCTTTTAGATTCAGGCATATCATGGAGATGCTTATACAGAAGCTTTCTCTCTTTTTCGGGAAGCTTTTCGATTATCTTCTTAAACTTTGCGATGTCTTCTTTCTGTGGCATAGATCCTCCGCTCAGATAATATCATTCTTTATTATTTAGACAAAATCGGGGCAGATTTTCGTGATTTGGAATTACTTATGATTTAGTATTGAACAATAAACAGTAGTGTGCTATAAATGGTAGTGACGGCGGGGCGCTGAGGAATAGGGGGCGCCCCACGCCCGTCAAATCGGAATGAAAGGGGAATTGCCAATGAACAGCCAAATCAAGAAGGGCATTCTCGATTTGTGCGTGCTGGCGTTGCTTGAGAAGGGTGACAGTTACGGTTACGATCTCGCAGGTAATCTCGCACGTAAAGTCGAAGTAGCAGACGGAACTGTTTATCCGATATTGCGTAAGCTTGCTTCTGAAGGCGTGGTATCGACCTATCTGCAAGAATCTCAAAACGGTCCGCCGCGCAAATATTATCACCTCACTGATGCAGGACGTAACAAATTAGATGCTGAACGTGATGAGTGGATAAAGTTCTGCGGGGAAGTTAATGAGATCCTCAGCAATGGGAATGGAGGAAAAGCCGATGAATAAGACTGAATATCTTACAAAGCTCACCAATGAATTGGGGCACATGCCTTATGGTGATGTAAAAGACATCATCCAATCTATTGAAGAGCATTTTGATGAGGGGATAAGTGAAGGCAGAAGCGAAGAAGAGATCGCAGAGAGCCTTGGCGATCCCAAGGAATTGGCAATGGAATTCAAGGATGGCGCTAAGTTTAAGCAGATCATAAAGAAGCGCAAGATGTCCGATAACTTCAAAGGACCTGACGGAAGAGGAAGGATCTTCGTAATCGTTTTCAACGCTTTCGTAGGAATAGAGATGTGGTTCGTTCTCCTTGCTGCAATCGTAGCGGCATTCATGTTCCTTGCAGGTGACTGCGCTGTAATCGGACTGATCCTCGCAGGACTTATAACGGGAACACTGATGGAGTATATCATTCCGTTTATCTTCCTTGTTCTTACCTTGATCTGTGTAGCGGTTTTTCTTGTCGTATTACTGTTCCTCGGAATCAAGTACTATGCAAAGGGACTCAAGGCATATATCAGATGGAATAAGAATATTTGGAACTACGGCTTGGGGGAGGACTGATCTATGGAAAAGAAAGATATTAAAGTATTGATCACCGGTGCGGTAGCACTTTTCCTTGCCTGCTTCCTCGGAATAATCACTCTTGCTTTATTTGCCATCAAGCTCGGCGGAAAGGCAATGGAGTACGACTGGAAAGGTGCTTTCAGCCAGGTTACCGAACAGGCACAGTCATTCGGAGATTAACAGATAATCAATCGTAAGTTTTTGGGATAGGGGGATAGAAAGGGGCTGCCTTTGAATTAATAAGGCAGCCTCTGATATCTTAATCCTCAATAAGGTCGGGAATTACCATATCGAAAGGAATATCACGTTTTCCTTCATGCTCTTTTGAATAATCTACCAGAAGGGCAGCGGCATTTTCTTTGGCTTTGCGGTATGTATAGGAAGTTACCTTATAAGTCGACTTTTTTCCGTCGGAAGGGATAAGGACAGTAACTTTATAATCGGTCGAATATTTTGTCCTGGTAGTGTTTTTGCTTATTACGCGGCAGCGGCAGACTTCATATTCGCCCTTGCGGATCAGTTTGTTTTTCGCGCCATTGGTTAGAAAACATCCGCCTGCAATAAGCAGCAGTAAAACGGAAACGACAATGAAACCGAATGCATAAGTGAACTTATCGATAAATGCATATATTCCCACACCCAGGAGTATCAGACCTGGCAGCGCGAAAATAATGCACAACAGAATATCGCGGCTTCGCTGATGCTTGATAAACTTAAGCACCGCAGTGTGTTCGTTTTCTACAGGCGCCGACCAGATCATAGGCAGTATCTCCTTAAATTTAGATTAATGATAACATTTTATCTTGAATAGACTTTGAAATAAAAGGGGCTTTATATGGATAGAGACAGTGAGCTTGATTCGAGGATAGAAGAAGTCCTCAAAGCGGAGAAGGAGAATACGATTCCCCGCATGACGAAGAAGGATTATATCATTGCAGCGATCATAACCGTGATCGCTCTTATCGGAATAATAGGAGGATTTTTCCTATGAGCCGAAAGCATGATGTAAATAAAGAGATAGAGAATGAAGTCTATTGCGGAACGCTTCCGGTTCTGCCCAAAGAGAGAAAATACGGATTCATAGATGCGCTTCTCGTCCTGTCGGGATATTGCATCGCTACATGGAGTTATACGCAGGGATCATACCTTGCGACACTTGTTGGTTTTAAGCAGCTGCTCATAGGTGCTTTTCTCGCAGCGATCTTCATGCTGATGGTATATCAGCTCCCGGTCATCCTGTCGGTCAGATACGGAATCGATATTTGGATTTGGCTCAGGAGCGTTTTCGGTCCCAAGGGCAATAAGATAGTAACTATCATAATCATTCTGGTTAATTTCCCGTGGTATGCAGTGTGTTGCGAACTGTTCGCAGACTCGATGGAGAATCTTCTGGGATTGTTCGGAATACAACTGTTCAATGGTGCTCATCTGATCTTAAGTTTGTCCTGTGTTGTTATCGGAACCGTTATCGCGCTCCGCGGTGTCGGCACGATCACATGGACTACGAGAATACTTGTCCCTCTGCTGCTTCTCGTCGGCGTAGCAGTTGTAGTAGTGGGTTTTACTTCAGTCCCGATGGATGTTATCTGGAACTATCAGCCTGAACTCGCAGGCGATGCAGATAAAACGGTTAATTATGTCCTGAATATAGAAGCGAATTTTGCATTCGTAATAACACTTGTCGGAGGAATGGCGGAAGTACCGCGTCTCTGTAAATCCGAAAAGTCGGGTTACTATGCAGGCGTATTAGGTCAGGGTGCCGCGGGGTCTTTTTTCGTAGTGGTCGGCGCAGTTATGGCAATCGCTATGCAGTATGTAACAGGCCAGATGGTTGACGATCCTACGCTAATGATGGCTACATTGTCAGCTCCTATATTAGGTCTGTCATCACTGCTTCTCGTTGCTTTCGCAAACATCGGAACACAGGCGGTAGGATCATATATCTACGGCGTTATGCTGAAATCCACATTTAAGAAATCATCTTATAAAGTTCTGGTTCTGGTATTGGGACTTTATGTAGGACTGCTCTGCGTCTGGGGAAAGATCACAGAATATTTCGGTAGTTTCTTAACGATCGGAGCCTGTGTATATGCCCCGCTGGCGGCACTTCTTTTTGTCGATTTCTTCGCAGTCAGAAAACAGAAGATCGATCTTAAGAGTGCATACGAGATCGAAGGTCATAATGCTTATCAGTATACCAGGGGCTTTAATATCGTCGGAATCATCTGCCTTGCGCTGGGATTTGTTTTCACGCTTGTCATTTATGATCCGATAAAGGGCATTATCCATAATAAGATCCTGTTTATGCTGACGCCTACAGGTGCGTCACTGGTCTTTACGGCAGTGCTTTATTATCTTCTTTGCAAGATACCGGGCATAAGAAGATATGTGAGAAGAGATACTTACGCGAGCCCTGATAAGAGGCCTTTCGACAGGGCAAAGGTACCGCCGAGGCAGAATCTGTTCTTCCTGCCGATGATGTGGCTTTTATGCAGGGTGCTTGTTTCACCTTATAAGCTTAAGATCGATAAACATAACATGGAGGGAATAAAGCCGCCATTTCTTGTGTACGGTTCCCATAATTCTTTTATGGATTTCTATGTAACGCCTCTGGCACTGAAACCATACCGTGCGAATTATATTTCCGAATTGGAAGGATTCGAGAATTTCGGCGAATGGATTTACCGTCAGGCAGGGTGCCTGGGTACGCGTAAATTCATTAATGACCAGTCCCTGATAAGAAACATCGTCCGTGTAATAAAGCGCGGTGACATAATGGTCATCTATCCGGAGGCAAGGTATGCCAATGTCGGAACGAATTCCCATCTGACTCCTTCTGTCGCTAAGCTCGCAAAGATGTTAAAGGTACCCGTGGTGACCCTGAATATGCAGGGCAATTATCTGCAGCAGCCGATCTGGAATCTGAAGGAGCGCAAAGGAGCGCGTCTCCATGCCGACCTTAAATGCGTAGTTACACAAGATGAGATAGATAAGCTTTCTGTTGACGAGATCCTGTCCAGGATATCTGCCGAACTTACTTATGACGAATACAAATACCAGCTCGAAAACAATATCCGTATTGATGACGAATGGAGGGCAGAAGGCCTGCACTATCCTTTGTACAGATGCAGAAAGTGCGGTAAGGATTTCGCAATGACGACATCAGGAAGCAGGATCACCTGCAAATACTGCGGCGATTCATATGAGATGGATGAACTCGGGCAGCTCCATTCTTCAACCGGAGAGACGATACATATTCCGGACTGGTATGAGTGGCAGAGAGGATTCGTTCATGAAGAGATCAGGGAAGGAAGGTACAGACTTGATATTCCGGTTAGGATCTGGGCGCTCCCCAATGCCGTTAATTTCGTCGATTGCGGTGAGGGAAGATTTATCCAGGATAACAGCGGATTCTCGCTGGAGTTTGACAACTACAGGACAGAGAAACACGAGACACTGAAGTTTCCGGCCAAGTCTATGGTGTCTCTGCACACCGAATACGATTACAGGGGAAAGTACGGTCCGTGTGTCACGCTGTCGACGTATGATGATACATTCTTCATCTATCCGACAGACGAGAGCAGGGATGTTTTCAACCCGACTAAGATTCAGTTCGCGACAGAATATTTGGGAGGGTTGTATAAGTAAGAGCTTTTTCGGTATTTGCAATCTGTTTACACTCAGATTCATGTTCATGTCCCACATACCAAAAATATATAAATCGGGATACGATTCTTATCCCAAAATGCCATAAATATGAAAAATGGGATATAAATTGTGGGCAGAAGTGCTTGTTGCTTAAGTGAAAATGTCCCAAATCTTCACTTTTCGAGATTTGGGACAAAATCCTACACGCTATATTATCCCATTTGCCGATGTATAGAAAAATGGGATATTCAAGTGAAGTGCTTAATATTTCTTCGAAGATCCAAAATGTTGAATAAAGTATGCTTCTTAAAACAAAGCTGCAACCAATATTAAAGGCTCTGAGTTCGATTCTCCGAGCCTTAAAAAAGATAAGGGTTTGCAAAACTCGATTCTTAAAACGAATTTTCTACACACTCAATTTTTTGCTGGTTTTCTAAGTTTTAAGACAGGTCGCGGAAAATTACTTGCTCTCGAAGTTCGTCTCGGGATCCCAGTGCAGGTCTTCCTGCTTGTGCATCCATGCCGACAGTGCTTCGGTCATCTTGTGTGCGTCGTTGTCGAAATCTTCACCTTTCATGGGTTCGCCGACATAGATCCTGATCTTGCGGCGGTGCATGCCGTTAAGCGGGTGGGGTTTCTTGGAAGTTCTGGGCCAGATCTGGTATGCGCCTGCGATGTAGACGGGGACCATGGGAACACCGGCCTTGATAGCAAGATATGCCGCGCCGTCCTTAAGCTCGGCGAGTTTACCGGTATGGGATCTGGTGCCCTCAGGGAAGACGAAGCAGATATTGCCTTTCTCGACTTCCTTCTTTGCCTTGATCAGGCCTCTGACAGGATTGCCGTAACGGTCTACCGCAATGCCTCTGCCGACTCTCATGATGAGGCGGCCGAGTTTTCCGTGATTTGTCTCAAGGTCGGAGGCTGCGAGGCAGCACATCCACTTGAAATGCCCCTTAGGAAGATAATCTATTATAAGTACGCCGTCGGGGTAGCTCTGGTGGTTGGATGCGACGACATAAGGATTGTTCTTTGGGAAATTCTCCCTGCCGATACATTTCATGTCGCAAAGGATATGTGTCAGGAGAAGAAATCCGTTTTTTGCCACTACATCCCAAAAACCGCGTTTGGTGGGATACTTCTCGTCAAGGTGTTTATGGTGGTCGGCACGGGACATCTGGGACTCGGCGTTCGCAGAGGTCATTTCACCGGGATTAACTGTTTTTTCTTCTTCAGACATATATGCTCCTGAAAGGTTTCTGATAAATAATACACTAATATAACTCAAAATCGGCATTTTAGCGAATTCTTGTATTTTTATTCTTAAATATGATATATTTTTTTAGTTCGACTGCCTTTCGTCCTGCGTAAAGGCATGAACCGATGGAGGTAATAGTATGGATCCTGTACAGGGTACGCCTGTTTATACAGCTGAGAAGTTTACGGACTTGAGAGATCTGGTGGTCCGTACTTGCGCCAAGTACTCTGAACTGGATGCTTTCATTTTCAGGCGTTCACCGAAGCTTTCCGAGATCCACAGGAGCTTTTACGAATACGGGAACGATATCAAAGGCCTGGCCACTTATCTTCTCAACAGTGAATATGCGGGGCAGAGGCTTGCCGTTGTAGGTGAAAATGCTTACGAGTGGTTCGTATCTTATAATGCGATCCTTTCATCCGGCTGCGTCGGCGTTCCTTTGGACAGGGCTCTTCCTGAAGATGAGCTTATCCAGCTGCTTGTAAGATCAAGATCCAGACTCATCTTCTATCATCACAAACATCACAAGATGATGCTTTCCATCGCCGCAAAGATAAAGTCCGGCGAGCTGGATATCCCGCTGGATAAGTTTGTCATTTTCTATAAGGACGGACTTTCAGGAAAGAATAAAGACGATACCTGGCCGGAAAACGATGAGCGTTTCGCGGACATCTATGACCTCATTAAAGAGGGCAATGTCTACATCGATGCCGGTGATACAAAGTTCTTGGATACGCCGATCGATGTCAATGAGGCAAAGATCATTCTCTTTACTTCGGGAACGACTTCCATGAGTAAGGGCGTTCTGCTCTCGCACAACAATATAGTTTCAAATATTTATTCCATAGCGCAGACTCTTGATGTCAGAAGGGGCGACAGGGCTTTCTCCATACTTCCGCTGCATCATACTTTCGAGAACACTTGCGATTTCTTTATCCTGTCGAGCGGCGGATGCATCTGCATGTGCGACGGCTTAAGATACATCGTCAAGAATATGGAAGAGTGGAAGCCTGATGTCTGCATCTCCGTTCCGCTCCTGTTCGAGAATATCTATGAGAAGATCGAAGACGGTATCAAATCTTCCGGTAAGGAGAGGATCATAGCGATCGCAAGACCTGTGACCCGTTTCCTCAAGAAATGCGGAATCGATGTCAGACGCAATGTTTTCAAGGATATCCTTGATAAACTCGGCGGAAACTTCAGAATGGTCGTTATAGGCGGTGCCGGCATCGACAAAAAATACATAGATGCTTTTACGGACTTCGGTCTTCAGTTCTATATGGGTTACGGTCTTACAGAGACGTCTCCTGTTATTTCCGTAAATACGGAAGTATGCGATGTTCACGGCTCCGTAGGACGTCCTCTGCCGGGAATAACGGTCGCAATCGATGCTGAAGGCAAGGGACCTAAGGCGGTAGGTGAGATCCTTACAAAATCAGACTGCGTAATGCTCGGCTACTACGAGAATGATGAAGCTACCCAAGAAGCCATCGATGAAGACGGCTGGTTCCATACAGGTGACATGGGATATATCGATAAGACCGGTTCTATTCATATTACGGGCCGTGTTAAGTCCATGATCGTTCTCACTAACGGTAAGAAAGCATTCCCGGAAGAGATCGAGGCAGTCCTTACCGAGATCAAGGGCGTTACTGAGGCTTTCGTCTGGGGCAATAAGAACGACCGTGAAGCTATCGATATCTGTGCCAAGATCCTTGTAAACCGTAAGGTCATCGGCGCCGAGCTCGGCCTTACCACAGAAGCTGACGACGGCCAGATCGAGACGTATCTCAATGATAAGATCCACGAGGCTAACCACAAGATGCCCCAGTATAAGATCGTCCGCAACTATGTTTTCTCTGAAGAAGACATGATCAAGACAACGACGCTCAAGATCAAGCGTCCCAAGGAGCAGGAACATATCGAATCACGCCTTGCGGAATTAGGTCATACCATGTATGACGTCAACGGCAAGAATTTCGATAAGCTTATCAAGGCGAATAAGTAATCCTCCATGTCTTCCGTCCGCAAGATCCTTCTCGGCAGCCGGGAAGTCTCAATTGAATTCGAACGCAAAAGGATAAAGAATATCAATATCCGCGTCAGACGTGACGGCACGTTGTATTGTTCTCTTCCGTATTATGCATCCGTTAAGGAAGCAGAGGCATTCATCATCTCCAAGCAGGATTATCTTCTTAAAGCTCTTGATATTGTCATTTCCGAAGAGAAGTCGAAAAGCCTGTCCAGACAATTCCTGGACGGTGAGACTTATATGATCTTCGGAAGAACTTATATTCTGAAGGTCGTTCAGGGCGCTCGTAATGTCTGCTGTGCGGAAAACGGCGTTATCACCTTGGAAGTCAGGGATCCCTCGGATTATCGCTCCAGATATATGACATACGAAAAATGGAAGAGAGCGTGTTTAAGGAGCGTGATCGTAGATTACTGCAATGAGATATATCCGCTTTTCGCCCGCCGAGGAGTATTGCCGCCCAAGAAGATCACACTTGGAGATTATAAGTCCTTCTGGGGTGAGTGCTTCTCGAAAAGGGGCGAGCTGAAGTTCAGTTACAGGCTTTTCGAGAAAGAACGTGAACTGATCAGGTATGTTGTCGTCCACGAGTTTGCGCATTTTATCGAACCCAATCATTCTGCACGTTTCTGGGCTGTCGTCGGAGAAATAGTTCCCGATTATAAGGCGTTAAGGAAAAGGCTGAATTCGAAATAGGTTTTTATCTGCCGGAAAATGAGTGACAGCTTTTTGTCCAGGTTTTTCAGCCTAAAATGCTGTACAAAATGCTGGAAATTCAAGAAATCCAGGTTTTTGTCTATGTTTTCGCTATGAAAAAGCTGTACAAAAACCTGTACACGTTTTTCTCGTAACCCTTGCGAGCAAGTTACTCGAATATTTGTTATATTCTTTCGCTTCGCTCAGATATAACAAACTTCTCGTAACCCTTGCGAGCAAGTTACTCGAATATTTGTTATTATTATTTGATAAAAGGCTGTCGGGAGGAATCACTTATGGGTGAACTTAATCAGGAACGAAGCAAAGTCAAATTTGATCTCTGGGAGAGGAAACTCCTTGACTTAAGTACCCGTAATTCGCTTCTTAACCTGAGGATCAAGGGATCCGCTGTTCCGCTCTTTGTACCTGACTGTGCCAATATAGAAGATCTTATCTCGCAGGATAAGAATTTCTCGATCATTTCGCGCGGAAATGAAGAGGAGACCGAAGAAGAAAAGGCGGAAGAGTCTGCAGATAAGACTATTGAAGAGTCTGCAGCTGAGCCTTCTGCAGAGACAGCTGATAAGTCTGAAGAGAAGGATGCAAAAGGAGCAGCAGAACAGCCAGCTGAACCGACAGAAGAACCTGCCGCTGAAACAACTGACGAACAGCCTGCTGACGCGCCTGATGCAGAAGAAAAAGCCGTTAAAGAATCTGCGCCGGAACCTTCTGTTCAGAAAGAGCCGGTAAAAGATACTAAGAAGATAAAGGGCGTGCCCGCTAAAGACTATTCGATCGAAGAACTGGCTGAGATATCTGAATTTATAGAATATATCGATAAGAAGTTTGAGAAGGGCGTGCTGGTCTCATCTCTTACAAATGCAGTACTGGATAAGAATATCAAGACTCTGTACAGAGGCGCGAAGTCTTCGATAGAAGAGAACGGCGCCAATACGTTATTCCTTGCCTGCGGATTCCTTAAATGGTTCGAAAAGGACAGGAAGGAACCCTGCTACGCTCCTATTCTTCTGATCCCTGTGGAACTCGTTAAGAAGTTCGGCATCAAGTATACGATGAGAAGACGGGATGAGGATGTCCAGTTCAATGTTACAGTTTCAGAGAAATTAAGACAGGACTTCGGCATTGAATTTGACGAATTCAGCAAAACGCTGCCGGCAGATGAGAACGGTGTTGATGTTGAGAAAGTTTTCGATACGGTTAAGGAAGCTGTAAGTTCACTTAAAGGCTGGGAGATAATCAGATCCTGCGTTCTGGGACTGTTCTCGTTCTCGCAGTTTGTTATGTGGAATGATATGCACAGCCACAGGGATTCGATCGCGCAAAATAAGATCGTTAAGAGTCTTATCAACGGTCAGCTCGAATGGGAATACGAAAATATCGCTACTACCGGAAAAGTTTCTGAAGATGATGTTTTCCTTCCGATCGTTGCCGACAGCTCCCAGCTCGCTGCTATTAAGAAAGCAGGCGAGGGCGCGAGTTTCGTTCTGCACGGCCCTCCGGGAACAGGCAAATCACAGACTATTACATCAATAATCGCCAATTGTCTTGCGAATAACAAAAAGGTCCTTTTCGCGGCTGAGAAGAAGGCTGCTCTCGATGTCGTTTATAAGCGTCTTGAGAAGATCGGCATTGCTCCGTTCTGCCTTGAACTGCATTCGAACAAGGTCCGCAAGAGTTATGTGCTTGACCAGCTCAAGACTGCGAGCGAAGTCAGGCTGAATGCCGCTGTTGACGGTGACTACGATAAGGCTCTCGGGAATATTGAAGCCAAGAGAAAGGAACTCGATAAATACGTCGATGAACTCCATGCAAGACGTGAATGCGGTCTGTCTCTTTATGAGCTGATAAATCTCTATGCTTCGAATAAGGAAGCTTCTGATGCCGGGACTTTTGACGAAGGTTTTGCTGATGAGCTTACCGCTGAGAGGGTAAGGGAGACCGAGACTGCTTTGGGAGAACTGGTCGCATCTTCCGGAAAACTTAACGGGAAACTACCTTTCGTAAAGTCTTCTGAATATTCCCAGGATGCAAAGAATAAGGTTTCCGTATTAGCAGACGAGTTTATTAAGGCCTATGACGAATTGGTCGTAAGTATAGATAATTTCGAAAAGCTCGTTGCAGCAAATAACTGCCGTATAGCTTGTGACCCTCAGACTGTTGGAAGGATCGCCGGCCTTAATGCATGCGGTATCGCGATAGTTAAGCTTAAGAATCTGAATCTTCCCAAAGGTCTTATCTGTAGTGATGACACCGAGAGCGCTTATCTGTCGTTAAGAGATATGATCATAAGCTGTAAAGATGTCATCGCAAAAAGAGACAGACTGCTCGCTTTCTGGCAGCCCGGATTCCTGGATCTTGACGGTTCTCTGCTCCTTAACGAGATCATGACTGCCAAGGCCAAGAATGCCCTGATGAGAGGTGCTGCGGAAAACAACGTCTACAAGAAGGTCAGAGCTTACGATCTTAAGGGAAACCGTAAAGATTCTCTCGAGCAGGATTTCAAGCTCCTGATCGAATATAAGAATTCGCTGCAGATCGCTCTGGCTTCTGTTACCTCAGCCAGAAGTTATCTGGGAGAGCTTTATAATCCGGCTGCCCAGTTCCCGGGATTCGATACTGCATATGTAGAATCGATGAATGAGAATGCTCATGCGGTATTTGCCGAGTTTGCCGCTTTCGACCCGACGGGATCGCTCAGAAAAATGATCGGCTCAGGAGATCCTTCGGTAATCAGTATAGTTAATGATTTTAATCAGAAGACTTCAGCCTATAAGAATACATATACTGCGCTCAAGGATACTTACGGATTCGATAACGGGGCTTTCGAACCGTTCACGGATCTTCTTGAGATGAGAAAACAGATGGCTGAAAAGCTTAAGAGTGACAGCGATTACTTAAGGGACAGGATGCAGTTTAATCTTATGGCTTCAAGATGCAGCCAGTATAAAGTATCCAACCTCGTAAGAGGTTACGATAACGGAACGATAGACGGACAGGGTATCGTAAGTTCCTTCCGCAAGGGATACAGCAGCTGCCTCATATCAAGGATAATCGATAACTCGGATGTCTTAAGGACATTCAGCGGACTCGTTTTCGAGAATAAGATTAACGAACTGTCGAAGGTCAATGACGAATTTGAGAAGCTGACCAGGCAGGAGATCTATCTGAGGATCGCGAAGAACCTGCCGGATATGAGCAAGGATGCAAATGTGTCATCTGCATTGGGCATACTCCAGCACGCGATAAAGGCCGGAGGACGGGGAGTATCTATCAGGACTCTGTTCACACAGATCGGAGATCTCATCCTGAAACTTTGTCCCTGCGTTCTCATGAGCCCTCTTTCATGTGCCCAGTTCATAGATCCTGATAAGATCGGAATGTTTGACATCGTTGTTTTCGACGAGGCGAGCCAGCTGCCGACATGTAAGGCGATAGGTGTTATAGCCAGAGGTAAGGAAGCGGTCATCGTCGGTGATCCCAAGCAGATGCCGCCTACATCTTTCTTCATGGAGCAGGTCGATGACGGTGACGATAATTTCGAGACAGACGATCTCGAGAGCATCCTTGACGACTGCCTTGCCATAAGCATGCCTGAGATGTTCCTGGCATGGCACTACAGGAGCCGTCACGAGAGTCTTATCACATTCTCTAACAAGGCATTTTATGAGGGCAGGCTGTATACATTCCCTTCACCTGATAACAGGCAGGCTAAGGTCACTATGGTCGATTGCGGAGGTTCTTTCGATTCAGGTAAGACCAGAACAAACAGGATCGAGGCGCAGGCTGTTATCGACGAGATAGTCAGAAGAGCGCATGATCCGGTTCTTTCAAAATACAGCGTAGGCGTCGTTACTTTTAATATCCAGCAGCAGTCTCTGATCGAAGATCTTTTGGATGAGGCAGCGAGCAAAGATCCCGAACTCGAGAAGTGGGCATATGGAAGCGAAGAGCCGGTATTTATCAAGAATCTCGAGAATGTCCAGGGTGACGAGCGTGACGTTATCCTGTTCTCTGTCGGTTACGGTAAGGACGAGAACGGCAAGCTGATAATGAACTTCGGCCCTCTTAACAGGGACGGAGGCTGGAGAAGACTGAATGTTGCAGTCACGAGATCCAGGATTGAGATGAAAGTATTCTCATCGATCTCACCTGAAGAGATAAAGATCACGGATACTTCATCAGAAGGCGTAAAGTCTTTCAAGAGGTTCCTGCAGTATGCATCAGGAAGCACAGTCTGGGATCAGGATATTGCTTCTACCGGAAGTTCATCCGACCGTTCAGGAACTCCTATCATCGATAGAAATGCGGCTTTTACGGGAATTGCAGATGATATCTGTTCCAGATTCAAAGCCATCGGCTATGAGACTGACAAGGGTGTCGGAAAATCCGGATTTAAGATCGATATAGGCGTCGTATCGCCGAAAAAGGACGGTACATATTGTCTTGGTATCCTTTTGGACGGTCCTGTCTATGCTTCATCCGGAACGACGACTTCCAGAGAAGTTTCTCAGATCTCGATGCTCAAGGGATTCGGCTGGAACATTGTAAGGATATGGTCTCTCGAGTGGTGGGAAAATCCTGACAGCGTTTTCGAGAAGCTGGTCGAGCTGATCAATGATTCGAAGAAAACTGAAGAGGCGGAAGAAACATCAGAACCTGCGGAAACCGTCGAACCGGCCGGGCAGGCAGAAACTTCAGATGAAGGCGAAGATTCCGGCCCCCAAGTCGTTATCTACGGACAGGATACTGCAGAAGAACCCGAAGATCAGGCTCAAAAAAAAACGACTGACGTAGACCTCCCTGAAGATGACGGGTGTCCTGCGATAGTAAGTTACGCTTCTGATCTGAAGATCAGGAAGATGAGCGAGGAAGAATTCTGCTCTAAGGGCAATGAGAATACGAAACTCCTTCAGCAGAAAGTCCTGGAGATCGTCGAACAGCAGGCGCCTATCTGCGAAGAGGAAATCGCAAAAGAACTCATTACGGCGGCAGGCCTGACTAAGATGACGGCCGGGCTCAGATCGCGCTGCTCTTATCTTATCCAAAGTGTCAGATCCAAGACTCAGCCCAAAGCCCAGAGACTGGATCCGTCGTCTGATGATGACGAGACTCTGTTCCTGTGGAATAAGGATGATGATGTTAGCAAGGTCATGAATTATTATAGAGTTCCTGCCGAAGGGGATAAGCCCAGAAAGGCTTCGAATATTGCGGTCGAAGAAGCTGCCTGTGCGGCGAACTATCTTGCGAGATCGCAATACGGAATGCCGTATGAGGCACTGATCGTTGAGACGGGAAAGACATTGGGTTTTTCGAGAGTTCCAAAGGATTCGGATGCTTACAGACTCGGAAAACTTGCCGTTGATTACTGTATCAGGCAGGGGCTTCTGGTCATGGATGATAATTGCTTTGTCAAGGCTGGAGAATGAGTTTCCGGAGAATAATGTTTTTCAATAATGCATGGTATAATGCACGCTATGGACGATAAGAATAACCCGTTTATATATAACACTGAGCAGAAACCGCTTTATGAACGGCCGGGCAGGCTTGATCCTGACCGCAGTGTTCCGATCACCAGAAGTGACAGGGTGGATGTTAAAGTCCATTATGATGAAGCCACGAAGACTTTTGTGCGCGATAATGATTCTCCGGAATTCACCGGGCAGTCTGTAAATGCCATGGATCCTTTTGAAGACACCGCGCTTTTAAAAGGTGAAGTAAAGCCCAAGGTCGTAGGTGTCAGGAACGGAATGCCTAAGGTCGAGAGCAAGATCTTTGTTCCCGAGATCGATACGGAAGAAGTCAGGTCAAAAGTAAAGGTGCCTGCTGTTACAGAGCTTGAGCAGCCTGTCTATATTGCAGAAGAGGATGCGGCCGCATCAACCGATTATATCGCTGATGCTATGAGCGGAGTCGACACGATAGAGAAGAAAGCGGACGTAAAGTCCGGGCAGCCTTCGGAGGATATCGCCAAACTCAAGCTTTATACATTGCTCCTTGGCGTTGTCATAGTTCTTGAAATTGCGGGAATAGCGATCCTGGCTATCCTGTGAGTCCGGCTTATAAACGTCATTCCGGTATTCTGTATCTCTAATTCGGAAAATCTCATAATTGAGACACATCTGTCTTTTATCACTTGTGTCTCAAATTTTCGTTTTATATACATATTTTCAAAATTGAGGAGTTTTTGTATCTCTTTTTTCGGAAAACGCCAATTTAAGATAATGCAGCAGTGTCTCTAATTTCGTTTTTTGTAATTTTGAGACATCATTACTGATTATCAGAAATAAAAGAGGCTGTCTCAAGACTATGTGCTTCTGAGACAGCCACTCTAGTTTCAGTTTTTGATTAAAGATTACTTCTTTTTCTTTTTGTTGGAACTCTGATTCTTCTTGTGTTCCACGGGTTCGGCCTGGATGGTCGTATCTTTTGCCTGGGCAGCCTTCAGGTTATCTTCGAAAACGTAATCTTTTCCGGGGAGAACCGAATTAAGGATGATTCCTACAAGAGAACCGATCGCAAGACCTGAAAGGGAGATGGCGATCTTGCCGCAGGGAATAACGATCGAGCCTGCTGCGCTGTATGTGACACCGATCGAGAGAACGAGGATGATGGCTGCGATAATGACATTGCGCGCTTTGCTGAAATCGATCTTATTCTCAACGACGTTTCTGACACCTACTGCGGAGATCATTCCGTAAAGAACAAGTGAGATTCCGCCGACTACAGGTGTGGGGATAGCAGAGATGCATGCTGCAAGCTTAGGAGATACAGAGAAGAACATGGCGAAGAATGCTGCCAGCTCAACTACCAACGGATCGTAAACCTTTGAAAGGGTAAGAACACCAGTGTTCTCGCCGTACGTTGTATTGGCCGGAGCGCCGAAGAGTGATGCGAGCGTTGTAGCAAGACCGTCACCGATAAGTGTTCTGTGAAGTCCCGGATCCTTGATGAAGTTTCTGTCTACTGTTGAAGAGATAGCGGAGATATCACCGATATGTTCTACGATCGTTGCAAGAGAGATCGGGACGATAGTAATGATCGAAGTGATAAGAAGACTGGTATTGAGATTGCCGCCCGTGAAGATGGAGATTGCAGTATCCCTGAATTCGAAGGGTGAACCGATCCAAGCCGCAGTCTTGATGTTCTCAACACTTTGAACAGAGAACAGCTGCAGATTAGGCATTCCCATAAAGCAATAATACCCGTCTACCGCCTGACCTGCAGATAAAGTGAGTATTACGCAGAGTGCGCAGGCACCAAGAACACCTAAAAGAATAGGAGTGATCCTGACCATTCCCTTACCCCAGATGTTGCAGATAACGATGATAAGGATAGCTACGACTGCAACACCCCAGTTGGTTGAGCAGCTGTTGATGGCAGTTCCTGAAAGGCAGAGACCGATGGCGATGATGATAGGACCTGTAACGATCGGCGGGAAGAACTTCATTACGCGGTTAACGCCGAAAGCTTTGATGAGTGCTGCTAAGATGAGGTATACAAGACCTGCTACCGCAACACCGAAGCAGGCATAAGGCAGAAGCTCGCGTTCACCATTAGGGGCGATAGCGAAATAGCCTGCAAGGAATGCGAATGAAGAACCTAAAAACGCAGGTACTTTTCTCTTGGAGATGAGGTGGAAAAGAATCGTTCCCAAACCTGCGAAAAGAAGTGTGGCTGACACCGACAGCCCGGTGAGAGCAGGGACAAGGACAGTCGATCCGAACATGGCGAACATGTGTTGGAAACCGAGTACTATAACACGACCGGCACCTAGAGTTTTCGCATCGTAGACCGCACCATCCTGAAGACCGGATTTACCCATAACAAACCCTCCTTTAGGATGTAAGACTAGATAAATAATAGCACTCTTATATGGATTTCAATTACCCTGTTTAAGAGAAAAAACAAAAGCTGTGAAAAGAAGTGTCTGTTATTCTTTTATATATACCGGTATCTCAAGATAACCGCGCTTTTCTTTAAAGAATCTGCCGTTAGTTACGACACGTTTATCCTTACCGTCAAGCGAGATCCATGTGCCTTCGGGAAGATAGAATTCTACCCATCCTTCCTCGTCGAAGACAGGCGCAACGAGGATCTTTCCGCCGAGCATGTACTGTCTGTCGAGGAATGCGCAGACGGGGTCGTTCTGGAATTCCAGGATCATCGGGCGCATGACGGGGAAGCCGTAATCCTCAGCTTCTTTTCGGGCAGTATTTATGTACGGCATAAGAGATTTTTTGAGCTCGACATAATGCCTTAAGACATCAACGGATTCTTCATCATAGTTCCACGGTACCCGGTAGGAGGTGCTTCCGTGGGGCCTGCTGTGTGAGCTTAACAGACCGAAAGCAACCCAGCGCTTGTAAACGTCCGGAGTGGCCTTGTCTTCGAAACCTCCGATGTCATGGCTCCAGTAAGAGAACCCTGAGAGCATGAGCGAAAGTCCGCCCCTGATGGTCTGTTCCATCGACGGGTAATCAGAGTGACAGTCACCGCCCCAGTGAACCGGGAACTGCTGGCATCCTGCCGTTGCGCTTCTTGCGAATACGACGGCTTCTCCTGTGCCTTTTTCTTTTTCGAGCAGTCTGAAAACAGTCTCGTTATAGAGATACGAATAGTAATTGTGCATTCTCAGAGGATCTGATCCGTCGGCGAAAACAACATCATCGACAGGTATCCTCTCGCCGAAGTCAGTCTTGAAACAGTCGACACCAATATCAAGAAGAGCCTTGAGCTTGCAGCAGTACCATTCTGCTGCATCTTTGTTCGTAAAGTCGACGATTCCCATGCCGGCCTGCCAAAGATCAGTCTGCCAGACGCTTCCGTCAGTCTTCTTAATGAGATAACCGTTCCCGGCAGCCTCATCGAAGATCTCCGACTGCTGGGCGATATAAGGATTTATCCACACGCAGACATGAAGCCCCCTGTCGTGGAGTTTTGCTATGAGTCCCTGAGGATCGGGGAACATATCGTTGTCCCACAGGAAGTTGCACCAGTGGCTGTCTTTCATCCAGAAGCAGTCGAAATGGAACACCGACAGATCGATACCGCGTTCACGCATGCCGTCGACGAATGAGAGGACCGTCTTCTCGTCGTAATCGGTCGAGAAAGAAGTCGAGAGCCATAATCCGAAAGACCAGTCCGGAAGTTTCGGAACGCGGCCCGTAAGGCCTGTGTAGAGCGTGATGACATCTTTCATTGAATCGCCTGCTATAAGGTAGTAATCAAGGCGCTCACCGCGGACGGAGAATTGTACTTTCGAGACGTTCTCGGAGGCGACCTCGAAATTGATCTCTTCCGAGTGATTGACAAAAACGCCTAGGTTATTATCTGTTATGTAGAATGGAATGTTTTTATAAGACTGCTCCGAGAAAGTGCCCCCGTCCTTGTTATCGATATCGATGCTCTGGCCGTTTCTGATGAAGTTTCCGAAACGCTCGCCCAGGCCGTATACATGTTCTCCGACGCGGAGGTTCAACTGCTCTCTCATAAAGCATCCGTGACACCCGTCGATATAAGCCAACGCACCTTCTTTGGAACCGGTTATCGTGCGGCCATTTCTTTTAAGTTCGTAAGCATAGTTTTCTTTATTTATTGTCAGGGTGCTTTCACCGCTCTTAATGGTGACCATTTTCTCATCTTCATCAGTACTGAGGCTGATGTTACTGCCGTTCAGCCTGAAATATGAAGGAGAGAGGGATCTGCTGCCTTTAAAATGATATGTCCTGATCCTGAAAATATTCTCGGCAGGCGAAGTGATCTCCATCGTTATATACGGTCCGCTCAGTGTCATGCCCCTGACGTAGATATGATATGTCGGCATGGTAAAGGTGATCCTGTCATCTTCTTTTTTAATAAACCGGACTTCGCAAGCCTTGTGTATATCAAAACCTTCCGCTGTTCTCCACGCGCCGTCAGTAAACCTCATAGATCAGCCCTCCGGGAATGTTTTTAAATATTTTACACTATGCTGAGATCTTTCTCCTGAGGAAAAACGGCGGAGCACCCGTTGATCAAAAGCGTTTGGCTTTCTTGCGGTTTTCGAGTCATTAAACTAAAATAACAGGAGATTATTCAGCCTTACTTACGGCATGAAAAGGAGACGGATATGCAGTACAAAGATTTTAAGAACGTACAGGTTATGGATCATCCTCTCATCAAGCATAAGATCTCGCTTCTGAGGAAGATCGAGACCGGAACCTATGAGTTCAGACATCTTGTTGAAGAGATCGCCACCCTTGAGGGTTATGAAGCTTTAAGAGATCTCCCTCTGAAGGATGTCGAAGTTGAGACACCTCTCGAGAAGACAATGGCTCCCATGATCGACGGAAAGAAGCTCGCTATAGTTCCGATCCTTCGTGCCGGTCTCGGAATGGTTCCGGGCGTCCAGGCTCTTACGCCGCTTGCAAAGGTCGGCCATATCGGTCTTTACAGAGATCCGGAAACTCATGAACCACATGATTATTACTGTAAGCTCCCTGATCCTATCGACCAGCGTCTGATAGTTGTAGTAGATCCTATGCTCGCTACGGGCGGATCCGCAGTCGATGCTATCAATTCCATCAAGGCTCACGGCGGTAAACAGATCAAATTTATGTGCATCATTGCTGCTCCGGTAGGAATAGAGAGACTTGCCAAGGCTCATCCGGATATCGATATCTATGTCGGAAATGTTGACAGAGAGCTTAATGAGAATGCGTATATTCTCCCGGGTCTGGGAGATGCAGGTGACCGTATTTTCGGCACCAAATAAGTCATAAAAACAAATTGGAGGAAAGTGTTTTATGGTTATGAAGAAGGTTGTTGCATCTGTATTGGCAGTTGCGACTATGGCACTTGCTTTTGCAGGATGCGGCAAGAAGGATAATAAGAAGTTCGTCGTAGGTTTTGACCAGGAATTCCCGCCTATGGGCTTCGTCGCAGATGACGGTTCCTATGTGGGTTTCGACCTTGATCTCGCTAAGGAAGCTGCTAAGCGTATGGGACGTGAATTCGTAGCTCAGCCTATTGCATGGGACTCCAAGGACCAGGAGCTTGCTACAGGTAATATCGACTGCATCTGGAACGGTTTTACGATCAGCGGCAGAGAAGACGGATATACCTGGACAGATGCTTATATGGTCAATGACCAGGTCGTTGTCGTAAAGAATGATTCGGGTATTACGACACTCGGTGATCTGGCAGGCAAGAAGGTTGCCGTCCAGAAGGATTCTTCCGGACTTGCAGCTCTTAATGACAATCCGGCGCTTACCGGTACATTCGGTGAGCTTGTTGAACTCGATTCTTATCTTAATGCGATGATGGAGCTCGAGATGGGCAGCATTGATGCCATCGTTATGGACGAGATCGTTGCACGTTATGAGATACAGACATCGGGAAAGCCTTTTGCTGTTCTCGACGAGGCAGTTGCTTCTGAAGAGTACGGTGTAGGATTCCTTAAGGGAAATACCGCTCTCCGCGATGAGGTGCAGAAGACTCTCGAGGCTATGGCTGCTGACGGTACGATGGCGCAGATCTCGAATAAGTGGTTCGGATCTGATGTTACCATCATCGGCAAGTAAGAGATAATATCTGGATGTTTAAGCGTATTCTCTCTTTTGTTCTGGTTACAGTCATATCACTGATCTTATTTGCCGGATGCACTTCGGCAGATACAGATCAGTCTGATTCTTTTGATGCCAAGCAATTTATCGAGGAGTGCAAGGTGCTGGCCCCTGCGTCAAGGTATTCTGACAGTGAAGACGATCTTAAAGATTTTGAGATCGATTTCCCCAGGGCCGTCCTGGAGAAGTTCGGTAAGAGCGAATACTATAAGAATATGACGGAAGATGAGCGAAAAGCAGCTTTTAATGAATTGACGAATATACTGTCAACCTACAGTTATGGAAATGCGGCCAATGGCTTTATGAGTAAAGTTTCGGTAGATATGCTTAATCATACCGTATCCTGGTATATTAAGGATTTCAACGAGGATGAGGTCGTATGGTCTATGCCGGGATACTGATATGGGTGCATTACAGTCGACATTGATCCAGCTTGCGCAGGGCCTGAAGTTTACATTCGGGATATTCTTCTTTACGCTGATATTTTCTATTCCTTTGGGTCTTCTAGTTTCCAAGGGCAGGATGTCAAAGATCAAGATAGTATCCCTGATCTTCCGTCTGTATATATCCATTCTCAGAGGAACGCCTTTGATGCTCCAGCTGCTTTTGGTCTACTTCGGACCATACTACATATTCGGCGTGAATCTCGGCAGCATCCAGGTCGGACCTTTCAATTACAGGTTCATAGCGACGATTGTAGCGTTCTCGCTGAACTATGCGGCTTATTTCGCCGAGATCTTCAGAGGCGGAATACAGTCGATGTCCAAAGGCCAGTATGAAGCTGCAACGGTCCTGGGATTCTCGAAGGCACAGACATATTTCAAGATCATTCTTCCGCAGGTCGTGAAAAGGGTCCTGCCTTCAGTTTCCAACGAGATAATCACGCTCGTAAAAGACACATCGCTGGCCCAGGTCCTGTCGGTTACCGAGATGTTTACAAAAGCATCAGCTGCGGCATCGGCACAGGTATCGGTAGTTCCGTTCATTGTTGCCGGAGCTTTCTACTATGCGATGAACCTGATAATCGAGACTATACTGAACCGCGTGGAAAAATCCATGTCTTATTATTCGTAATGAGGTCAGAATAAATGCCGGACGCAAAAAAAGACATCGTTTTAGAGATTAATGAGATCTATAAATCCTTTGGCGACCTGAAGGTCCTTAAGGGTATCAGTATGCAGGTCGAACGTGGTGAAGTCGTTGCCGTTATCGGTCCTTCGGGCGGCGGAAAATCGACTCTTCTAAGATGTGCCACCACGTTGGAGAGAGTCGATTCAGGTAAGATCGCCATCGGCGGCGAAGTGCTGTGTGAGAATGGTGTCTATTGCGGAAAGAAGCAGGAAAAAGAGATCCGTTCCAAGTTCGGTCTGGTCTTCCAGAACTTCAACCTTTTCCCGCATTTCTCGGTCAGAAGGAATATCACCGAAGCCCTGATACATGTACATAACAAGAGCAGGGAAGAAGCAGATAAGATATGTGATGCCCTTTTGAAGAAGATGGATCTTTTGGAGAAGGCAGATGCCTATCCCTGTAATCTTTCCGGCGGCCAGCAGCAGAGAGTATCAATAGCGAGAGCGCTTGCTACGAACCCTGAGATAATCTTCTTCGATGAGCCGACATCGGCATTGGATCCTGAACTTACAAAGGGTGTTCTGACAGTTATCAAAGAACTCGCGAAAGAGAAGATGACCATGGTCATTGTAACGCACGAGATGAGCTTCGCGAGAGATGTGGCTGACAGGATAATCTTTATGGACGGCGGCGTTATCGTTGAAGAAGGTCCTGCCTACGATCTCGTAACAAATCCGAAGCAGGAGAGAACGAAAGCGTTCTTAGCTGGTTATTAAATTATTATCCTCGTACTTCAAACAAGTTTGCTTCGCAAACAACTCGTACGAGGATAAAAATTTAATAAATCGTTTTGTGTTTATGGGGAAGCGAATAGTGATTGATTTTGATCAGTTAGTAGATCGGAATACGGCGGAAGATATTAAGTACGGGAAGATCGAAGGAATCGATGATCTCATTCCGATGTGGGTTGCAGACATGGATTTCCGAAGCCCTGCTGAAGTAAGAAAAGCTCTTTCGGATATTTCGATGCGGGGCATATACGGTTATTCCGAAGCAGATTCCTCATATGATAAAGCTCTTACTGAGTGGTTCAGCAGAAGACACGGATATAATATTGATCCGGAAACGGTCCTAAAGCTTCCTGGCGTTATGCTTGGGATCTCGCTGTCTGTCAGAGCGCTTACATCGCCCGGAGACAGCATTCTTATCTTTGAGCCTCTTTACGGCCCCATTGGCAAATGCATAAAAGGCAACGGCAGAAATCTTGTTGTATCGGAACTTGTCCGTAACGGACTGCATTATGAGATCGACTTTGACGATATGCGAAGGAAGATCAAAGAGAATAATGTAAAGATGCTCGTCCTGTGTAATCCTCATAATCCCGTCGGCAGGGTATGGACAAGAGAGGAACTCCTTAAGATAGGAGATATCTGCCTTGAGAATAACATGGTCATCGTTTCTGACGAGATACATGCCGATTTTGTTTATGCGGGGCATAAGCATATACCTATAGCTTCATTATCAGATGACCTGAACCGGATTACCGTAACGTGTACGTCTCCTACAAAGACTTTTAATCTTGAAGGGATCCAGGCAGCGAATATCATTGTTGCAGATGACAGCTGGAGGAGTGCGATAGATAAAATGTCTCTCGATACAGGCGCTTTCGGCCTGAACCTGATGGGAATTGCAGCAACCAGAGCTGCTTATACTTATGGAGATGTATGGCTTGATGAACTTCTTAGTTACCTTGCGGAAAACATTGCTCTCGTCAGATTCCGTCTTAAAGAAACAAAATTGAGATTAACTGATATTGAAGGCACGTATCTATTGTGGATAGATGTATCTTCGGTCTGTCCGGATGATGCCGGGAAGTATTTCCTGGATAAAGCACACATCAGGTTCTCGGAAGGAGAATTCTTCGGCAGATGTGGAAAAGGCTTTGTCAGAATGAATGTTGCGTGCCCGAAAAGCGTTGTTAATGAAGCATTGGACAGAATGCTCGATATTCCTGAGATAAGATAAAAATGTTTCCGGTTTTCGGAAAAGGCATATTCTTGACATAAAATCGAACCATGAGTACAATTATCGTACTAACAGTTCGATTTAAGGAGTTTTATATGCCTAAAAAGTGGATGGTGGAACTGCATACAGCGTCGATACTGGCGGCGGCTGAAGAGCTTTTTGAAGCCAAAGGATATGAGTCGACTTCGGCTGATGATATTGCCAAAAGGACAGGAATCAGCAAGTCAACTCTTTATGTTTATTTCAAGAGCAAGCAGATTATCTGGGATTCCATTGTCGGCAGGTATATGGAGTTGCTGCTTCAGGATGCAGAGAAGGCTTCCTCCGGCAGCGGAAGTTTTGAGGAAAGATATTTCAGGCTCTGTTTTGATATCGCAGCAAGGTTTGAAGCCCATCCGGTGTTCTATAAAGGTACGTTAGGGAAGATTTCTGTTGATACTGATCAGGAGCTATACAGGAAGATCTATGAGACCGGAGAGCAGATCAATGAAAAGATCGCGTCACTGGTCAGGAGCGGAATGGAAGAGGGAGCTGTAAGGAAAGATATTGATATCTATCCGACAGTTATCATGATGTGGTCATCGATATCAGGGATCATTTCCATGGCAATAGAAAAGGAAGAATACCTGAAGTTAAGATTCGGAATGACAAATGAAGAGTATCTGAATAAAGCATTCAGGATGCTTTTGGAGGGAATATCATGAATGCGGTCTATCTCAGCGGGACAGGCAATACAAAACACATTGTCGGTTTGCTCGTTGACGAGCTGGGTGTTAATGGCAGTCTTTTTCCAATAGAATCAGATGATGTAATGAAGGCTTTTGAAGATGATGAATTGATCCTGGCCTATCCCACACAGTTTTCCAATATTCCGTACTTTGTCAGGGATTTCATCTGCAGTCATGAGAATGAATGGAAAAACAAAAAGGTTTTCCTTCTGACAACGATGGGATTATTTTCCGGTGACGGAACCGGCTGCGCAGCCAGGATCCTCAGAAAGTACGGTGCGGTCATAACAGGCGGGCTTCAGGTTAAGATGCCTGATGCCGTATGTGACAGCAAGGCTCTGAAAAAGTCTGCCGAACAGAATACGCAGATAATAAAAGAAGCGGACATCCGCATTAAAGCGATAGCCGGGCAGATGAAGGAAGGTCATTTTCCTCAGGAAGGATTATCTGCTGCAGATCACGTTGCAGGTCTGTTAGGCCAGAGACTATGGTTTTATAATAAGACTGCAGGTTACAGCAGCAAGCTCAAGATCGATCCTGATAAGTGTGTCGGCTGCGGTATCTGTTCCGGTAACTGTCCTACGAAAAACATTAAGATAGTTGACGGAAAAGCAGTACCTTCAGCACAATGTACCATGTGCTACAGGTGCATAAGCCACTGTCCGAAGGAAGCGATCACGCTCCTCGGAAAAGAAGTTATAGAACAGGTCAGATTCGAGAAATATGCGTAAGAAAGAATATGACATAATCATCATCGGTGCCGGAGTCACGGGAGCTGCGATAGCAAGGGAGTTATCGCGCTATGAAGCAGATGTGCTCGTTCTTGAGAAGGATGAAGATCTCTGCTGCGGAACTTCCAAGGCCAACAGCGGCATCGTCCACGCAGGTTACGACGCAAAGCCTGGTACGCTCAAGGCGAAGATGAATATCAGGGGCAATGATATGATGCCTTTTTTGTCTCATGAACTGGATATCCCGTTTAAGCAGATCGGTTCACTTGTAGTATGTACAGATGAATCACAGCGCTCCGGTATAGATGAACTCTATCAGCGCGGTATCGCCAACGGCGTGCCCGGCATGAAGATCCTTGAACGTGATGAAGTAAAGGCGATGGAACCGAATATCTCGGATACTGTCGTCTGCGCGCTTTATGCTCCGACCGCAGGCGTTATCTGTCCTTTCAGACTGAATATCGCCATGGCCGAATGCGCGTATCAGAACGGCGTCGGATTTGTCTTTGATTCGCCTGTTATTTCGATCACGAAGAAAGATGATGACTTCCTTGTAACTACGCCTGACGATGTCTATGAATGCAAGGCTGTTGTTAATTGTGCCGGATGTCACTCTGACGATATCCATAATATGGTTTCTTCGTGCCGTCTCCACATCACGCCGAGAAGAGGCGATTATATCCTTCTCGACCGTTCTACAGAAGGCTGTGTTAACCATGTAATTTTTCCTCAGCCGACAAAGCTCGGGAAGGGAATACTTGTAACACCTACGGTTCACGGCAATACTCTTGTCGGTCCTACGGCCATAGATAATGATAATAAGGATGAAGCTCCCGTTACTTCAGAAGGAATTTCCAAGGTTATGGAGGGCTCGTCCCGCAACATGAATGGCGTGCCGCTGAAGCAGGTCATCACGGGTTTTTCAGGGCTTCGCGCTCACGAAGACGGCGGAGATTTTATTCTCGGAGAAGCATCAGACTGTCCCGGATTTTTCGATTGCGCAGGTATTGAATCGCCGGGTCTTACAGCCTGTCCTGCGATAGGTGAATATATGGCTTCTCTTATATCGGAAAGGTTATCGTTGTCTCTTAAGTCAGCGTGGAACGGAATCTGTCACGACATTAAGAAACCATTTGCGTTATCTGCTGAAGAACGTGATGAACTGATAAAGGAACATCCCGAATACGGAAAGATAATCTGCCGCTGCGAGACGATTACGGAAGGCGAGATCATCGATGCGGTTAGAAGACCTTTGGGAGCCAAGTCGTTAGACGGTGTTAAGCGGCGTACAAGGGCGGGAATGGGACGCTGCCAGGGCGGATTCTGCTCGCCGAGAGTTATGGAGATAATCAGCCGTGAGGCAGGGATTCCCTTGGAAGAAATAACAAAGAACGGCGGGAATTCAAAGGTGCTTACCGGGAGGACTAAAGATGAGAACTGATATAGTTATCGTCGGCGGCGGTCCGGCAGGTCTGGCTGCTGCAATAGCGGCTGCAAAAGAGAACAGTTCATTGGAGATCCTTATCCTCGAGCGTGACAGTGAGCTCGGAGGTATCTTAAACCAGTGCATACATAACGGCTTCGGTCTTCATACATTTAACGAGGAACTGACAGGACCTGAATATGCCGGAAGATTCGAACAGCAGCTGGAAGGACTTAATATCCGCTATATGCTTGATACCATGGTGCTAGGTGTTGCATCCGGAAAGGTTACTGCGGTCAATTCCGATAAAGGTGTTTTCACTGTTGAATGCGGTGCAATAGTATTGTGCATGGGATGCAGGGAACGCCCCCGAGGAGCGCTAAATATCCCGGGCTTAAGGCCTGCAGGGATCTTCACGGCAGGAACGGCGCAGCGGCTCGTTAATATCGAAGGCTATATGCCCGGAAAAGAAGTAGTGATCCTGGGTTCCGGTGATATAGGTCTTATTATGGCGCGCAGAATGACTTTGGAAGGCGCGAAAGTAAAAGCCGTATGTGAACTGATGCCTTATTCGGGAGGCCTTAAGCGTAACATCGTCCAGTGTCTGGATGATTTCGGCATTCCGCTGCTCCTGTCGCATACAGTCATTGATATCAGGGGCAGGGAAAGAGTAACTTCAGTCGTGATAGCAGAGGTCGACCAGGATCTTAAGCCTGTTCCGGGAACGGAAGAGGAGATCATATGCGATACTCTGCTCCTGTCATGCGGTCTTATCCCGGAGAATGAATTATCCAGGGCTGCTGATGTCAGGATAAATCCGGCCACGAACGGACCGGTTGTAAATGAATCTTTCGAAACATCCGTGCCCGGGATCTTCGCGTGCGGCAATGTGCTTCACGTGCACGACCTCGTAGATTTTGTATCCGAAGAATCCGGAAGGGCGGGCAGGAGCGCTGCAAGATATGTTGCGCAAAACAGTCCGGTAAACGACAGGCCGCCGATCCGGATAAAGAACGGAAACGGTGTCCGTTACACTGTTCCCGTATATGTGAATAAAGCGAATGTTGAAGAAGATGTAACTGTCAGGTTCAGGTCAGGCAGCGTTTATAAGAATGCTTATGTTGATGTGTATTTCGACGGCGAACTGAAGTTCCGCAGAAAGAAACAGATAATCACTCCGGGCGAAATGGAGCAGGTTATCCTGAAGAAACCGGATCTTGATGAAGCCGGTTCTGAGATCACTATATCGATCACGGAGGGCTGATATGGATATAAGGGAACTTACCTGTATTAACTGCCCGATGGGCTGCAGGATAACCGTTACGATGGATGGCGGCAATATAACAAATATTGAAGGCAATACATGCAAACGCGGAGAGAATTACGCCCGAACTGAAGTGACCGCTCCTGTAAGGACTGTTACTACAACGATAAGGGTTAACGGCGGCATATATGACAGGGTGAGCTGCAAGACGAAAGAACCTGTTCCGAAGGAGAAGATTTTCGAGGTGATGGCAGAGATCAACAAGGCTTCCTGCGAGGCTCCCGTAAAGATCGGGGATATACTGATCGCTGACTGCGCTGGTACTGGAATACCCGTCATTGCCACGAAAGCTGCGGATAAAGCATAATATGACATTTAACAGGAAACATACAGTTCAGACAGTTGTTGTCGTTTTTATCAGTGCTTTCCTGGTGATCACATTTGTTTTCGCGGTAAGGAATGATCTCGAAAATGACTATCTGAAGAATGTATATGTCGGTTGTGAGGATTCCGATATTGTCGTCAAGTGGAAGCTTCCGTTGATTAACAGAGCTTCCGGTGTGTTGATCAACGTAGATGGAAATGGTGTGTCTGAAGAATCCCTCATTTCGCCCGTGAACAGCAGCTATAGGTTTACCGGCGGTATCCACGGAGAGAAATATAAGGTCACGGTCCGGGAGATGTATAAAGACGGATCTGAAGGGGAGACTTTCGAACGCGATATCTTATGTTTCGATGAAGATAAGATCCCCGATCTTCCTGTTATACGTATCGAGACAGTAAACCATGAGGAACCGGATGGTAAGAGTGTTGAATCGCCGGGTGAATTGTGGGGCGTTACAGTGATCGATAATGACTATGTGGAAGGAGTAATGAAATATAAAGTCGATCCTTCGACTGAAATAGACAAGAAGATCAATATCAGAGTCCGCGGCAATACCAGTTCCACCGGTCCCAAGAAATCTTATAAGATCACGATGAGCAAACCTGTTGACATGCTGCAGATGGGTGAAGGATATGCCTCTAAAGAATGGCTGCTTATAGATCAGGGAGAATCATTAAACGGTTATATAGGCGAATTCCTTTCCGATTATTGCGGAATGGAATGGACAGTCCGAATGAAGCCTGTCAATGTCATTGTTAACGGTGATTGGAAGGGCCTTTACTATTTGTCAGAGAATCCGAAGATGGTAAGTGCAGGCGGCCGTATCGGCAAGAAGGGTTTTATGGTTGAGAATGATCCGTACTGGTGGAAGGCCGGCAGTGTTTATTTCGATATTGAAGAACAGAATTCACCGATGAAGATCACATTTGTTTATCCTGATAACATGACACAGGATGATGAGAGGATCGGTCCTGTCCGTGATTATGTGCAGTATGTTCATTCATTGATCTACAAAGAAGATGAGGATGTCCTGTCTTATCTTGATACAGATTCTTTTGTTTCCTGGATCATGGTCAAGGATCTGATGCTCATCATGGACGGCGGAGGATCAAACATATACTACTATGCCTGGTCGTCTGATATTTCAGATCATTTGGAGAATAAGATTTATATAGGACCTCTCTGGGATATGGATTCAGGCATGAAGGCATCTGAAATAAAGGCTGATCCGGATACATACTGGTCATATCAGCACTATGCTAACTGGTATATCTACAGTCATTTATTTGAACTGAATGAATTCAGAAATGCTTATCATGCCAGATGGCAGGCTGTATCTCCGGGGCTTATGAAGGATCTGAATCAGGAGCTGGAATCTTTTTACAGAAAATACGGCGCAGCTGTCGAAGCGAGCAGAATTCTGGAATCAGCAAGATGGGATACTGAACTGATCACGTTAAGAGAAGAGATCGATTACGACAAAGCATTTATCGATAAGAGGATCGCGTTTATCGATTCCGAGACAGGAAAGTGGTGATATCTTGCTGAGAGCAGAGGATAAATATGAGATGCCTTTTACTGATTTTACCGCGCTCAAAGAGCGTATATCAGCCGTGCTGCCGGCAGATTCTTACTCTACGGACCGTGAAAAAGGATACAAGATCAGCAGTCTTTATTTCGATGACATATATAACACCTGTTATAACGATACAGTAGCGGGTAATCCTTTGCGCAGAAAATACAGGATCAGGATCTATAATGATTCTCTCGATACGATAAAGCTTGAGGTTAAGACAAAGTATTATAACCGGATATCTAAAACGTCTTGTCTGATATCGGTTGACGAGTATAAGAAACTGATAAACGGAGATATGATCGGTTGGGGACATTCGTGCGAAGACCCGAGGAGCATGTTTAATGAAGCGATATGCACGAGAGGCTTACGCCCGGTGGTTATTGTTTCTTATGAGCGCAAAGCGTTTGTTGTTGAAGATGGGAATACGAGGATCACTTTCGACCAGGGGGTAAGATGTACTGACAGGACTGAGTGCTTCGGCAGTGCTGATACCGTATATGATATACTTGATAACGGTCATATCCTGGAAGTTAAATATGATGAATTCGTTCCGGATCATCTGCTGCAGCTTATGGAACAGGATTCTATGCTGAGAGTCTCCTATTCCAAATACTGCAACTGCCGCGATTGTTACATATAGGAGGCATGATAAAAAGTAAAACAGGGGCGATGTGAAAGCTATCACGGTTGTATTATTCAAGTACAACAGTGAGACAGAGTAGATACTAACTCGACATGTCTAATGGTCCTAAGAGGTCGTATAGGAGAATGAGAAGTTAGCAATCGAATCATGCAGAGGTCGTAAGAGGCCGAATGGGAGATTGGAAGCATTGCCAAACAGAAGCTGTCTTGCTGAAGAAACTTACGGAGGTAAGAAGATGAGTAAGACAGAAGAAAAAAGAAGATTGTGCGTAGGCGTAGATCTGCACAAGACACAGTTTACGGTAAGCGCATTAACCGAAGACGGAGAAGTTATTCTCCAGGATGTGTATCGAACAACTCCAGACGGATATTCCGAGTTTATAGAGGAGATGCATCGATATGAGGAAGAAGACGGATGTTCCATCGAGTTGGCGGTAGAGACTACCGGTAACGCAAGGTTCTTCAAGAACCAAATGGAAAAAGAATTCTTTGATGTGACTGTGGTCAACACGAATAAGTTCAAAGTAATCACATACAGCACAAAGAAGACAGATGCAAACGATGCGCTGACATTGGCAATGTACTTGCAGAAGGAAATGTTACCGGAAGCACATCTATGCAGTCAGACCAGTGAAGAGATCCGCAGGATGCTTAAGACAAGAAGAATACTTGTACAAAGCTCCGTAAAGATAAAGAATCAGATCCACGGGATGCTTCTTGGCTACGGAATTGAGACAAATGCGGCTCAGTTTCAGAGCAAAAGAAAAAGGCAGGACCTGATAAACGATCTCGCGGATCACGACTACTCAGAGTTCACTGCCTCATCACTTGAAGTGATGCTTAACATATTAGATGTTTTGGCAGACCAAATCAAGGATGTAGAGGAACAAATCGAGACAATGGTCGAAGACAATGAAGATGTTGAGTTGTTAAAGACGATACCGGGAGTAGGAAAGATCGGAGCCGCAACAATAGCATCTTACACAGAAGATCTTGAACGGTTCGATGGAGACTTCAAGAGATTTGCAGCTTATATAGGAATAGTGCCGAGCGTGCACAATTCGAATGAGACTGTACATCTGGGTCACATAACAAAGCATGGACCACAGGAGTTGAGAACGGCATTTGTTCAAGTAGCGCTTGGAATGATTCGGGCATCGAAACAGACAAGCAATTGGCGATTGATAGAAGACTATCGCCGCAAGAAAACAGATAAAGGTTCTGGCAGAGCAATTATTGCTATGACCAGAAAAATAGCACGAATAGTGTTTGTAATGCTTGAGAACAGAGAACCATTTAATCCTGAACTCATGCTGAGCAAATAGAAAAATACAGCAAACAGCTGAAACTGTTTGACTTTTTATGGGAGAACCATTATATGAAATTTGAGGTAAAAGAGTTTTCGGATACAGAAATAATTAAAGAGTTGTTTGTTGAGTATTCTCATATTAAAGGGGCGGAATCTGAAATGGTTTTCCGGATGACTTTGTATGGTAAGGAAAACAC
>JAZSFQ010000031.1:0-160094 GCA_045532275.1 Saccharofermentans sp.
CGACAATTTACGACAGATTTATAGAGACTTAGGCAGAGTTTCAAAATGACAATAAAGCCTGAAAGCCCTATAAACAAAGGATTGTAGAGATTAGTGGAGCTATTTGAAACACCCTCAAAATAGCTCCCCCCTTCTCCGCCAAAACAAATTAAGAAGTCCCGGAAAGCCTTATTTCCGGGGCTTTTTGATTTTTCAGAGCCCGAGCTTACCAAAAATCAACCAATTTTTTGCAAAATCGATGCAAGCTACTCGTGCTTTTACATCCAACTTCCATTTTTCATTCTTTCATTTTAATCCCTTGAATGATTAATTAATTTACCTAATAAACGTTTAACCAATATAACGCCTCCTGCTATAACGACAACTTTAATCAGGGTAATCATTACAGTTGTTGCAATCATGGAAATAATATGTTCCGGAGGCATTGTAGTATAAATAGACACAATATCATTCTTAACCCACATAATACCTATAAAGAGTGCTGAGACAACAAAAATCAGTATTCTCCATACTTCTATATTCTTTTTGTTTTTATTATCCAAATTGATATCTCCTTTCAGATCCATGGCTATTCTTAACTTCTGTTTTTGATTGTCTTTATGTCAATTCCAAAGTTTTGCTCTTTCTCATGAGGAATACAGCAATTCCGATAAATATGGGAATCATTATCAATCCTAAAGGGTTAAGCCCGTTGATAGTGCTGACCTGAGTTTCTCCCCAAAGCATTCCGCCAGTAACAAAGCTGGAACCATCAATAAGTGCGTGGATAAATACTACGGGCCAGATGCTTCCACCTGATCTATACTTGATTGCTGATAAAAGGAATCCTAAAGCAATGGCGGACACAACCTGATATACCACTGAAATTCCTGATATTCCGGGAGCCAGAAGGTTTGTAAGATGGGAAAGACCGAAAATCAAGGAAGAAACGATAAGTGTCGTATAAACACCCTTTCGAGAAGAAGAACCGAAGATATCAGAACAAAGTTCATATACCACACCTCTGAAAAGGCTCTCTTCTGCAACTCCGATCAGAATCCATTCAAGCACGACGCATACAATCTCGATCGCAGGAATAAGGGTTTTGCCTGGAAGATCTGTGAGAGATCCGAACAAAAGGAGTGAATATGTAATTATCAGCGGCAATCCGGTAAAGAAACCTTCTTTTAATGCTTTTCCATTCAACATATATATCTTTGTCTTACGGAACATCAAAATGCAGACAGTCGCCAGCATAGCCGTTATTACCTGACATACGAGTGAAAGGATATTCGAATTAGGGATAAGGGCATGGAACTGTGACTTGAACAAATGGCTGATGATTATAAATAGAAAGTCTCCGATAAAAAGTGCAATGATGATCGATAAAATCTTCTTGATTCTGAAATTGTTATTCATTTTGTTAATCTCCTTGGTGCTTGATAACCGAAGCCTAATAAACAGACCCAGAATATTACACGACACAAAGCGACGATAGAGTTATAAAGGCTGCAGGACAAGCTTGTCCTGTCCCGAGAAACCCATTGTTTTAGGCATTTCTTGGCAATTGTGATAAAATACCCCCGAGATCTGATTCGGGAGCACAACATGGACACAATCAAGATAGGAAGCTTTCTTAGGGAGCTTCGTAAAGAGAAAAATCTAACTCAAGAACAACTGGCCGACGTCTTCAATGTGTCTGCACGAACGGTTTCCAGGTGGGAGACCGGAAGCAATATGCCCGATATCAGCATTCTGGTCGAAATAGCAGATTACTACCAGTTGGATGTCAGGGAGATCCTGAATGGTGAACGTAGCAACGAAATCCCGGCTGATGGTTCTGCCATCAAAGATATTGCTGAATATGCTGACAAAGAAAAAGAAAAGCTTGCAACCAAAACCAGGCTTTACGCGATTGCAGGAATCATAGGCATCATCACATATCTCTGTCTTAGAGCTTTTGGCAATCCGGACAATATCATAATGAATTTAATTGCTTCAGTAGCACTCATTGCAGTCTATGCCGCCTTAGCCTCGAGTCTGATCTATACATCAAACCGGCTTCAGACGCTTCAGCGGAAACTGAAAACAAAACTCAAGAAGAATCTGTTATTTGTCATCGTTACGTTAATAATAGGTGTTATTTTTCTATTATTGGTCGTACCGATGCTTATGATTGGTTCCATTTGACGTAAATTTATAAATATATCCCGAAACGTCACGTTCCGAGACTCATATCCGTTTTTGCACTTTGTTACAACAGAACCTCCATCGGATTTCGGTTGCCTTATTTCGACTGCTGCACCTGTCGATGAGAACTTTTTTTGCAACTTCCTCTGCTTCGTTTTTTTGAAGTGGTTCCAATTATTTCAAAAGGTAAAGTAGCTTTATTGGTGCGGCCTTGAAAGCAGTCCTCTACATATTAACTAAAAGAATCAAGTTCATTATCATACTAATTTGATAGGTTTTTCGGGCGAAATGTATTATAATTGCTCAAAAATCTTCAAAAGGAACTAATGCCATGACTCTGCAACAGCTCAGTTACGCCATCGCCATCTCGGAAGCCGGTTCACTAAATAAGGCTTCTGAGGTTTTGTATGTCTCGCAGCCGTCTTTAACAGAGTCATTGAAGGAGCTCGAAAAAGAGCTCGGCATAACTATCTTCATTAGAAGCGGCAGAGGCGTCACCCTTACACCTGAAGGATCTGACTTCATTCTTTATGCAAGACAGGTCGTTAATGACTATTCCGAACTCGTTGAACGCTTTGACAGTACGAAAAACTATAAAAAGAAGTTCGGTGTTTCAACCCAGCACTATTCTTTCGCTGTTAAGGCTTTCGTCGAGCTTGTAAGAGATAACGACACTTCCAGATATGAGCTTGCAATAAGAGAGACCCGAACACAGCAGGTAATCTCCGATGTAGCAAATCTTAAAAGTGAAATTGGAATAATCTACTTAAGTGAATTCAATAAGAGAGCTATCGGCAAACTGCTCAGAACGGCTAACCTTGAATTCCATCCCCTGATCAACTGCGATGCCTATGTTTATCTGTGGTCAGGTCACCCTCTGGCAAAGAAAAAGTCTATTTCATTCGAAGACCTTAAAGACTATCCGTGCCTGTCATTTGAGCAGGGAGATTCATCTTTCTACTATGCGGAAGAGATCCTCAGCACACAAGATTATTCAAGGATCATCAAAGCATGCGACAGGGCTACGATCTTAAATCTGATGGTAGGTCTTAACGGCTATACTCTTTGTTCAGGAATCATCTGCGAAGAGCTTAACGGTGATGACTATCTGGCCATCCCCTTCAAAGCTGACGAAGACGATAGCGAGAGCAAGATGCAGATCGGTTACATCACCCGTAAGAATACCGTTCCGAGCAGACTAGGAAAGCTCTACATCGATAAGATCAACGAGTACCTGAAAAAGGTCTGATATGAGTTATAGGTTTTTCCTATAACTTTTAATCGGGTGCTTGTATTAGTGCTTATCACTATTGAAATATAAAATATACCTATTATTTTACTAGGTAACAAAGGAACATATATTACATGTGCGAGTTATTCGGTTTTTCAGGAAAGAAAAGAACAGACCTCTCGGGCCTGCTTGCCGAGTTCTTCTCACATTCGGTAAATAACCCCGACGGCTGGGGTCTGGCGTCTTTTGATAACAGCCAGACACTCATATACAAAGAGCGTATTGCAGCTTATAAGAGCACTAACATCGAGAGGATCATCAAAGAAGCCGGAAAAGCCAGAGACATAATAGGTCATATCAGGCTTGCAACGATCGGCTACGACGATTTCAACAACTCACACCCCTTTTCAGGTTACGACAAATCAGGCAGATTCTGGACATTCGCTCACAACGGAACGATCTTTGAATGCGATGACTTAAGCATCTACTCATACAAGCAAAAAGGCAGCACCGACAGCGAAAGAGTCTTTCTTTATCTGCTCGATAAGATCAATGAGGAAACAGATAAAAAGGGACATGAACTCGATGCAAAAGAGAGATTTGATGTTGTCGACAGAATCGTTATCAAACTATCACCAAAGAACAAACTCAACATCATTATTTTCGACGGTGAACAGACATATCTTCATACGAATTACAAAGATTCTCTGTATGTAAACAACACTCCGGATGGTGCAATCTTTGCAACCGTTCCACTTTCAGACGGCACATGGGACCACCTCCCCTTCAAAACGCTTGTCTCTTACAAGGACGGTGAACCGTTCTTATCCGGAAAAGAACACGAAGGCGAATACATTCCTGATGAACAGGCTATCAGGGCTATCTTTCTGGCATATGCCGGACTTTGAGGTGACGAGGCGGTGAAAACATGAAAGACATAAAAGAATTAATCTATAACAAGTACATAAGACCCACCGAAGAAGACAGAAAGACATATGTCGGTGTTGAAATAGAAATGCCCGTAGTTAACCTTTCAGGAGAAGCTACAGCTCATTCAGTCAGCAGAAAGGCATTCAGCAACACCGTCTCTGAACTGGATCTTAAGAAGATCAAGTTCGATAACCGCGGTTACAACCATGAAGCACTGAACGAGAAAAACGGAGACCTGTTCTCATTTGATTGTTCATATAACAATCTCGAGATTTCTTTCGGCAAGGAGGAGAGCCTTATCACCATCAATGAAAGGCTCAAAGAATACATCCGCCTCTTTAACAGAGAGCTCGAAAAGGATAATCACATTCTGACAGGACTTGGCATACAGCCTTACTACAAAAAGTGCAGACAGGATTACATCGACTGCGGAAGGTATAAGATGCTAGAAGGATATCTCCACAAAGCTGATGCGTGGAAAAGAATCGGAGGATTTCATAAGTATCCGGGCTTTGGAACGTTTGCAAGTGCAACCCAGCTTCAGTTAGATGTAAAAAAAGAGAATATCGCACAAACACTCAGAGTATTCTCACTTTTAGAACCGCTTAAAGCAGTCCTTTTTGCAAATTCAGACATGCCGGAAGACGAGCCCGGTCTGCTCCTTGCTCGGGACATGCTCTGGGAATACAGCACGCACGGCATCAATCCACACAATATCGGCATCTACGATGTTGACATTACGGACATCGATGCTCTTATTGACTACATATCTACAACAAGTATCTTCTGCGCAGAACGTGATAAAAGATATATCTTCTTCCGGCCGGTTCCTTTCGCCGAATATGCGACCCGTAATTTTATAGAAGGCGAATTCTATACTAATGGCGAATACCATAAAACACTGTTCGTACCCGATGCCGAAGAAGATATTAAGCTTTTGCGTTCTTATAAGTTCCTGGACCTTACGGCAAGAGGAACCATCGAATACAGGAGTATGTGTACCCAGCCTTTCAAAGAAGCTCTGGCAGGAATCGCCTTCCAGCTTGGCCTGGCATCAAAACTTCCTGAATTAGATGAGATCTTATCTAATGACACCGTCATCTACAGACACAGCTATAACGCAAACGAACTGAGAAAACTGTTCAGTTATAAAGAACTGCCGGCTTTTGTAAACCGCGAAAAATTAAGAGAATTACTTATTAAGATCACTAAGTTATCAGAAGATGGTCTTAAGGAAAGAGGCTTTGGGGAAGAAGCACTTCTGGCTCCTGTTTTCGATCGTGCCGACAGATTATCTTCGGCAGGAAAAGACAAGCTGAAGATGCTTTCCGAAGATAAGACATTTACAGATATCATTAAAGCTTACGCTGAGATCTGAACTGCAGATACAGGAGTCCCATATGTTGCACTATAAAGATCCGGCAGTGGCCGCAAAATTCTCAAATTACGGATTCGGTATAGAGAAGGAATCTCTCAGGGTTCTGGGAGACGGAACCTTTGCGCACACTCCTCACCCCTTCCCGGCCGATAAATTTATCGTAAGAGATTTCTGCGAAAATCAGTTGGAGATCAACACGGGAGTATCAGACAGCGAAGAGGAGGCCATAGAAGAACTTGAATCCCACGAACGCCGCGTCCGTGAGACTTTAAACAACTTACCGGAAAAAGAATATGTATGGAATTTCTCCAATCCTCCTTACATAAGGGATGAAGCCGATATTCCCGTAGCTACGTTCACAGGTCCTTTATATGACAAAACGATCTACAGAGATTATCTTGCCAAGATGTACGGCAAATACAAGATGACTTTCAGCGGAATACACGTAAACTTCTCGTTAGGTGAAGAACTCATCGAAGCCGACTACAAAGCATCAGGTTCCGGATTGTCTTTGAGGGATTACAAAGACAGTATTTATCTTGATCTGGCTACAAATCTCGTTAATGATGGCTGGATACTTAATGTGCTTTTATCTGCATCACCCGTACTTGACGGTTCTTTCTTAGAACAGGGAGTAAAAGGCAAAACGGATTTTCTGGGAATGGCTTCCATCAGATGCAGTGAGCTCGGATACTGGAATCTCTTCGTTCCGGTACTGGATTACCACAGCACAAAAGCTTATGCAGACAGCATCAGAAAATATATCAACGAAGGTCTGATCACTTCACAGACAGAACTTTACTATCCTGTAAGGATCAAACCCAAAGGAAAAAATTCGCTTGAAAAACTTGAAGAAGACGGAATTAGTCACATTGAGCTGCGCAATGTAGATATAAATCCTTATGCATATGGAGGACTGGATGTGCGTGATCTTAAATTCATACGTCTGTTCGCGCTCTACGAAGCTTCAAAGCCTGCTGAATCATTGGGTGAAGACCGTCAGATAAAAAGTGCCATCAACTTCAAAAATGCCGCTCACTTTGATCTTGATACCAACCGCATAATGTTAAGTGACGGAAGATTTATAACTTTAAGGGAAGCCTCTCTGGAGTTATTAGGAAACATAGAAGAATTCTACAAATCATTAGAATCACACTTTACTGTTGCGGAAAACAAAGAAACAGCATATGTGATCGCTTATCAGAGAAGCAAGATTGATGGCAGCGGGAAGAGATACGCCGAGCGTGTTTTGGAAGAGTACGGCAGCAATTTCCTTGGCAATGGTCTTAATACAGTTAAGGCTGCTCTTTAAGTCTGATCGATACTTATTTCAAATCCTTTGCAATCGTTAAACCTGCTGAATGCATTAAGTGTCTTTTCTAATGCTGATTTCATTTTCTTTGATTGTCTGACACCATGCTCCCACCAAAGACCCTTTACCATGAGAATGGATCTTTCTTTATCCGGAACAACATAAATCCTTCCGACAAATTTATGTCCGTAAAGAACGGGCAAAGTATAGTATGCATACTTCCGCTTTGCAGCAGAAGCGTCAGTTCGGCAATTTTACCGCAGACATCAACAGGATCATATTGGATGCAGCCGGCCTGACGGACATAATCATAAGCACCTTGTTTTCCAGTGAAACGGTAAGTTCCTATCAGCCCCTGTTTTGCCAGGATAAACTGTCTTGCCTGCTTTTTAGTAATCGCGTCCGTCATTGTGCTTGATAATCCCCTGATACTTCTATAAAGGAACGCTTTCCAAGAATGTAATCATCATAAGCTGTTTCCGGATCTTTTCCGTGAAACACTTTGCACAGCCCGCACATATCGCAGTCGGCGATACATGGAAATCTGTTTCTGATATACGATCTTCGTTCCTCTTCTGTAGAACTAATAATATCAGGTGCAATATTCACTTGCTATATCCTCAGGTAATCTGTCTGTTCTGGCGGTATTCTTCCATGTATCCCATGTTGATCTCTTTGATCTCGCGCTTGCCATCAATATAGTCCTGATAGATATCCCACGGAGAACCTCCTCCCAGCCAGCATGAGGAACAATTCTCACAACCGCCGCCACAGTCGAGAGAAGCTCTTACGATCGCTTCGCGCTCTTCACGGGTCGTATCTTTGATCAAGATGGATTTCATAAGACTTCTGCCAATCTGGAATTCAATTCATCTTCCGTATCAGCCATCGCCTGCAAAGTCATGGTTAGAAGCTTATCAAGTTCCCAGCCCAACTGAACTGCACCGCGCTCTATTACTTCTCTGGAACAGCCTGCTGCAAATCCCTTGCTCTTGTATTTCTTCTTCAGGGATTTAAGTTCCATGTCCTTCGTGCTTTTCGATGGTCTCATAAGAGCGGCTGCTCCGATAAGTCCGGTAAGTTCATCGGCCGCGAATAAGACTTTCTCCATTTCGTGAACAGGTTCAACATCGATCGTTACGCCGCATCCGACTGTAATTCCATACCCGTGAGAGCAGACTGCGTGAATGATGTCTTCACTTACTCCGCCGTCTCTTAATAATTCAGGAGCCTTGAGACAGTGTTCCTCAGGATCGATCTCGAAATCTATATCATGCAGAAGTCCTACGATTCCCCAATATACGGAATCATCAGCATATCCCAGTTCTTTTGCATACCACTGCATAACGAGTTCGACCGTAAGTGCATGCTGGATGTGGAACGGATCCTTATTGTATTTCTTTAGTAATTCAAATGCTTTATCTCTGGTGATCATCATTTATCTCCCATTTAGTTATTCATATAATTCGGGTCTTCTCAAAGACGTATAAGGTTTTCCCGCCCTTGCTTCAACTAATATCCCATGCTATAGCCATATATACCTACTATGTGAATATGTTTATATCTAAGTAAGACTGCTATGTCAAGTATTGCAACATCTTAAAGCAATGAAGGGCATTCCTATCAGAAATGCCCATTCAGTTTCATTCTCACAAGAATAAGACTCACAGATCAATTTCCATGTCGTAGCTTACTACATCACCTATTACGGATTCTGAAATACCGTGGTTCTTAAAACCGAAGCTCTCATAAAAACCAATCAGTTGTTCTTTGCATGTTAGTGATGCCCTCTTTTTATCTCTGGCTTTTGCTGCGCACAGGATATGCGAGAGAAGCTCATGGGCAATACCGTGCTTTCTGAAATCGGGATGCACCGCCAGTCCATAGATAAGAAGATAATCTCCGCCTTCATCAAATCCGCCTTCGGCCAGATAGAGATCATCTGTTATGAATTCATGAGTTGATGAGCTTCCGTTAACCAAGCCGACTATCTTCCCGTCTATCTCAGCCTTGTAAAACCACTGGGGGAATTCAGTCAGACGATATATAAAAGCATCTTTCCCGGCTGCCTGTGCAGACGGAAAAGATAAAATCTCAATGTTATGAAGTTCATCAACATCCGCGAGGGACGCATTTGATATGGTTATCTTACTGACCGAAGACATAATTGAAAGCATCCTCTAAATCAGCGATAAGATCATCTGAACTCTCCAAGCCGGCTGAAATACGGACTGTATTTGTCTCAATTCCGGCATTCTTCAGATGTGTCTCATCAAGTTCTGCATGTGTTGTCTTAGGTGAATTTACGATCAAGGAGCGGACATCACCGATATTTACGTGATATGAATAGAATTTCAGATGCTGAATGAATTTGTCCAGCTGTTCTTCCGTACCCGTAAAACCGAACGAGAGGAGCGCACCTGCACCCTTAGGGAAATACTTCTCTGCTAAAGCCTTGAACGGGCTGTTTGAGCTGCTGGGATGCTTAACCCAAGCTACTTCTTTTCTCTGCTCTAAGTACTTAACGATCTTCTCAGCGTTTCTGACCTGCTTGTTTAAGCGCTCTGAGATCGTATCGACTCCCTGAAGAATAAGGAAAGCATCGAACGGGCTGATTGCCGCTCCGATAAACTCGAGATAGAACGCTCTGAGATGAATGAGAAGCGGTCCTTTGTTATCGATCTCGTAAGGAGAACGGGGCTCACCTGATTTCGTTCTGATCTTATAAGACTTCGCGTAGAACTGAGGATACTTTTCCCTGCTGTATTGGAAATTACCGCTTTCAAGGACCAATCCTGCAATTGTATTACCATGACCTCCGAGACCCTTTGTCGCAGAATAGATAACGATATCTGCGCCATGCTTGATAGGATTCAAAAGGTATGGTGTTGCAACTGTATTATCAACGATCAACGGGATCTCATGCTTATGAGCAAGCTCTGCAAGTGCTTCGATATCATAAAGTTCAGCGTTGGGATTACTGATCGTCTCAATATAAATACCGCGTGTCTTCTCATCGATCTCTGCTTCGAAAGAAGCAATATCGAAACGGTCTTTTACAAACTTAATATTTGCACCGAATCTGGGAAAGAAGTGCGAGAATGAATCTTCACTGCCGCCATAAAGTGACTGCGAAGCGACAATGTTTCCGCCGCCTTCTGTAAGGGCAAGGATCGTAAAAGAGATCGCTGCCATTCCTGAAGCCAATGCAATCGCCGCATGTGCTCCGTCAAGAGCAGCTATACGCTCTTCCAACACTGCAACTGTCGGATTTCCGACTCTTGTATAAATTCCGGCTGCTTCTTCAAATGACCATAAATTCTTGGCGCGCTCAATGCTGCCCAGGTCAAATGAAGCTGTCTGATAGATCGGAACATTTACCGCGTAATTATGATCTGCCGAATTATATCCTGCTCTTATTCTTAATGTATCAAAATCTGCCATGTTGTTTTCTCCTCTTACTTAAGTCTTATTTTCTCCTGTCTTTCTATCTGAACAATTACGCCGTCCTGCACAACGAGTGTTACAGAACCGTATTTGATTTCACCTAAGAGTTTTCTTACCTCGATCAATGCTGCTTCCAAATTTTCATCTTTGTTTTGACTGGTTTCTCTGCTCATTTGAATGCCGCCTTTCTCAGATTATGAATTCGGGTTCAGGTGTAGCTGTTGCCAAATGGAATTTCTCCAATATCCTGTTGCGGATATCAAAGAATCTGGTTCCTCCCCTGTGCCTCGGGTGAGGGAGATCGACGTCTATGATCTCGCTTATCTTTCCCGGTCTTGGAGTCATTATCACTATCCTGTCAGACAGATATATCGCTTCGTCTACGTCATGGGTTACAAGGATCATCGTTGCATCCTGGGTTTTCCTGATCTCCAGAAGCTTGTCCTGAATATCTGCACGGGTAAAAGAATCAAGCGCGCCCATCGGTTCATCAAGAAGAAGGACCTCCGGATCGTTTATCAGTGACCTTGCGATCGCAACGCGCTGTGCCATTCCTCCGCTGATCTGGTGCGGATATGCCTTCTCGAACCCTTCAAGTCCGATAAGCGATATAAACTCAGCGACCTTATCTTTGTTCTTCTGATAAACATGTCTGGCTTTAAGTCCTGATGCTATGTTCTGTTCTACTGTCAGCCACTGGAAAAGACTTCCCTGCTGGAAAACATATCCCCTGTCCGGAGAAGGTTCTGTTATACGATTACCATTGAGCAGCAACTCTCCTGACTGCGGCTTATCAAGTCCTGCGATCAAACGCAGAAGCGTTGTTTTTCCACACCCTGATGAACCGATAATCGAAATAAATTCACCTTTTCTGACAGAGAGATTTATATCACTTAAAGCATTAACGATATTCTCTTCATCTTTATAAGTGCGGTTAATTCCCTTTATTTCCAGGATCACATCATTACTCATTTCAAAAGCCCCCTTTGCCAGCGCAGAACGCGGGATTCGATCAGACTTACGATCTTTGAGATCAGGCTGAACAAGACCGCCATTACGATGATCGCTGCAAACACTTTGTAATAAGCACTCCAGACCTTGGAAGCGTTAATGTAATAACCAAGGCCGCCAGGCTGTCCCATCATCTCCGCCATTACGAGTGTCGTAAAAGCAAATGCACTAGCCGTGTTAATACCTGTGAAGATCTGTGGCATTGCATGCGGAACAGCAACATGAAATACAAGGTATGCCGTGCTGCCGCCTAAAGTCCTTGCCGCTTCGAACTGCGCCTTTGGCGTGCTCTGAACACCGGAAGCCGTAAGTGATGCGACCGGGAACCATACACAGATAACGATCAGGAAAACAGCCGCTGCGAACGGTGTCGGAAACAAAGTAAGCGCAAACGGCATCCAGGCAACTGCCGGAATAACACCTGTGACATTAAGAACCGGTGATACCCAGTAATAGACCTTAGGAAACCAGCCGATCAATATGCCTGTTCCTACGCCGACGATCACTCCGAGTACAAATCCGTACGCGAATAAGCGCAGCGAATACAATGTGTTCTCCAGAATAAAATCACCTTCTACGAGGAATGCCTCCAGTATGCCTGCAGGACCGGGAAAGAACGGCTGCGGGAGGACCAGAAGTTTTGTTCCCAAAAGATCCCACAATGCCAGAGCTATTCCTACCGCAAATCTGAACTTTGCGCGGTTCTTGTATTTCTTACGTCTTTGTTTATCAAAGGCAGAATATATACCCGATATCAAATAGATAAGTGCCAGAAATGCAACCAGCACACGGTATGCACCATTCATGTTTACTGTGAACGGTCCAATTTCGTGATCTACGAACTTTACGCCCTCTGACGTTTGCGGGATCAGGATGTTGGCCACGATGGCTAAAACAAAACCGATAACCGTAAACAGAATTACTGCAATGAATTTTATGGGAAAGCCCCCCTTCTTCAGGGGGGAATCCTTTATAACCTGACTGTCAGACATTACACATCAACCTTCACGAATATGTCTTTTGCAAACTGCTCCGGATCACTATTCAGGTAACCGATATCGTAAAGTGCCTGTACGAAATACTTTACATCAGATTCTACACTCTGCTTATTGCTGCTGCGGTCTTCAAATGAAGGGTATTCATAGCTCTTAATGAGCTCAACAGCGAGTTTCTTATCCTCGATCTGCGCATATTTACCGCTGATGATGATCTCAACTGCTTCTTCAGGATTCTTGTTGATCCAGTCCTGAGCCTTGCGGTATGCACGTAACAGCGCTGCGATCTCATCAGGTTTTTCATTCAGAAGCTTTTCTGAGGCATAAAGGAAGCAGCAATACTTGCCTGCAAAAGCCGGATCAGTTCTAAGATCGAAGATAACCTTTACTTTGCCCGCCTTTTCAGCTACGCTTCCGAGCGGGTCCCACATAGCTGCGACATCAAGTTCGCCGTTGTAAAGTGCTTCGAGCTCCAAGTTACCGTCAGCGAAAGGAAGGAATTCTACTTCGCCGTCCTTCTGAAGAGCAGAGATACCGGCTTGTTCGAGCCATACGCTTGCAACCTGGTGAGGTGTACCTCCGATCTCATCTACGCCGATCTTCTTTCCCTTAAGATCTTCAACCGTCTTAATATCAGAATCGGGACGGACTACGAATTTGATACAACCGTTATGAAGTCCGTCAACAACCTTTACATGAACTCCCTGTTCGATTGACGGGAAAAACTGGAAGTCTCCGTTAACGATCGGGATGGTACCATTATTCAAACCGATCTTTCTTGTTTCCGTATCAGCTGAAATAAGGTTTACGTCAAACCCTTCTTCAGCGAAAAAGCCTTTTTCATATGCGATATAAATAGGAGCACCGCAAAGCGAACCGTCTTTGCCCGGAATATCTACCTTTCCGTACTTATACTCAACGCCACTGCTCTCACTTCCGGTATTTCCGCTTCCGGTATTTCCGCTTCCGTTTTTAGAGCATGCTACAGTTTGGAAGCTTAATACCAAAGCCAGTGTTACTGCAACGATCTTTGCCAACTTCTTAGTCTTCATTTTCATTTTCCTTTCATAAATCATGTCTTGTTTATTGAAGAACGCCATTTACCATGGTGTAGCTTCTGTCGGCAGCTTTTACGGTTCTCAGATCGTGAGTGACCATAATCACTGCCGTACCTTCTTTTGCTATTCGCTTAAAAAGCGAGATTATCTCATCTGTGTTTTCCAAATCGAGATCACTTGTCGGCTCGTCTGCCAGCAGCAAAGAAGGCTTATTTATCAGTGCTCTTGCGATTGCCACCCTCCTCGCTTCTCCTCCCGACAGACTGCTCGGATAACTGTCAGACAGATGTCCGATTCCGAGATCTTCCAGAAGTTTTTTCACTTCGTCTGAAGGATCTCCGTCACGGTTTGACAGATAGAACGGCAGCCGAATGTTATCAAACACCGTAAGATTTGACAGAAGGCTCTGTCCCTGAGGCACATGTGCGATCAAGGTATTCCTGAGTCTTGAGGCTTTCTCGTCTGATGCATTTGCGGCATTTTCTCCGTCTATCAGGATCTCTCCTGATGTCGGGACCAAAAGTCCTGCGATCAGGTTCAAGAGGGTGCTCTTACCGCTTCCCGAATGACCCGCTATGCTTATAAAGTCACCGCTTCCCACAGTCAGATTGACGTCTTTTACAGCTGAGAATGTTCTGTCTCCACGCTTATAGTCTTTTTTAATATCTTTAACTTCGAGCTTCACCGTTACTCACCTTCTCTCATGGTCAGGTAGACTTCACGGCGGTTAAGTCTTTGGGCCGTATAAGCAGCGCCTGCAGGACCTAAACTCAGTGAAACCGCTATAGTGACAGCTGAAATTACGAGTATGACCGGAACAGCAGGCTGCAAATATGGAAGCGCCAATTTGTCACCTATATATGTGCTGAACGAGAGAACTATAACTGCTCCTGCCAGGGTTCCGAAAAAACCGCCTGCACCGCTGATAATCAAGGCTTCGCTTATGACGAGCCCGGATAGCTTTTTGCCGGTGGCTCCCAATGCACGAAGGATAGCAAATTCTTTTTTCCTCTCATTAGCCGTTACTGAAAAAACGATTATGAGCATTATCAGCACAACTAAGAGAAACAGTGCCGCAAACACATATATGACTGAGACCAGACCATCCAGATCATCTGCAATACCGGTTACCATGCTCTTTGTCTTAATAACCTGCAGGCCATCTGTAGATGAACGGATGTTGTGAGTTACTTCGTCCAGATCGTAACCGTCTTCTAATCTGATAAGGACGTTTGAAACAGATGCTTCAGGATCGATCGTATCGATAAAGGACAACCCCTTTGCCTTTGCTGCATTGAACAGATGCTCTAATGTATTCATGTTCGCATAAACAGCCTGGTCAAGTCCTGTACCTGTTTCTTCGAGCTTTGCTGCAACAGCGTACTCCTCGCCAAAAAATTTCAGTTTGTTGTTCTGATCAGCTGTAATATCACTTCCGATGATCAGTTCGCCGTCATTGACTTTCTGACTGTAGACTTCTGAGATCCACGGCTGGATCGAGAAATCTGTCTCAGGATCAAAACCAATGAACTGAACCGGAACAGAACAGCAGTCCTGATTGAGCGATGTAAGATAGAACTGTGAAGAAACGCTCTTTACGCCTTCAATGTTCTTAAGTTCCTGTTCAACTGACTTGTCCAGATAGAAGTATGCGGGTTCACCTTTAAGGAGTATCCCTTCAACATCTTCGTCATACCCGACCGGAACGACCAGAATATCTGCGCCAAGTCTGGCCTTCATGCTCTCGAGTCCGTTTTTCAAACTGACAGAGAGGATTCCGCCTCCGAAAATGACGAAAGCAACAAGAGCAACGATGATTATAAGACCTGTTGTTCTAAGAGGCTTTCTCTTCAGATTTGCAATCGCAAGCTGTCCTGTTGTCAACGGTTTGTTACTCATTTACTTTGTTTCCTTCTTGCGGAAAAGAACCGCACCCAATATAGCAAGGATGATCACAACAGCACCGAGAATGTTTAATGCAGGTCTTGTAACTGCATTGCAGTGCATGTGTGCACTCTTGCATACGCCGATCAGGACATCAGGAATAAGAATTGTTATTATTCCGTTCAAGGCCAGAGCAATACTTGCCGTAATCTGCGCAGCGCTATCCTTCAAAATTGCCAGGACAACACCCAATATTGCTATTGCAATACCTATTGACAGTTCTGTCTGTGCTACGTAAAAGCACTTCATTGTCATTTCTCCATCGGAGTTACATACGGCGAAAATTGTCTTTGGACCGATTGCTATAAGCAGACCTGCTATAACAAACAGCGCGCCGAAAATGTAATTCTTTCTCATCTAAATCCTCTTTCTAAAAAAAACAGACTGATCTCAAACATGAACACATTTGTAATCAGTCTCTAATTTATTTAGTCAACTTATTTTTTTATTTTTGTTATTACCTCTGATTCTTCCGACACATTCGTTCAGAAGCTGTTATGAAAGGCAATCTGTATACTAAGCGCTTCATATTCTCATCTCCTGTTTCATTGTTCCTTAAGGATTGCGAGTATTCTATCAAAACCAGATTTTTTGCCTAATCTCCAAAATTTATATGCAGTTATAGGGCGTAACTATAGATTTCAAGCCAAAAAAACCTTCTGAAATTCGGTAATATAACAAGAAAGAATACCGTTCCCAGCAGACTTGGAAAACAATACATAGAAAAGATCTACGAACATTTAGGTATAAAACAACATTAAAAATCCTTTACTGGTTATAGCCTGAGCTTATAACTTCGTATCACTTTTGCGTATTATCGCAAAAACAGACGTAGCGTTATTATCTCCTCATTCGAAAAACCCACGCGGCAAAAGCTTAGTGAGCAACTCGAAGAAGGAGAAACACACATGTCAACAATAAACATCAAAGAGCCCAGCGTAGTAATCCGCGAGAAGAGGCTCGGAACGATTAATGCGTTCACTGGTACGGCTTCAGAAATCGTTGAAAAGTCCGCCAAGGGCGAACTCAAGGACTGCAAGAGAAAATTCTCACAGTGCCTCGGCTGCAACCAGCAGCAGGCTTTCTGCCAGCTCGCAATGATCAGGGATGCAGCAGTCATCAACCACGCTCCCATCGGATGCTCTGGTGAATTTGCAGATTTCAATTTCACATACAGAGTTGAGCAGGCAAGAAGAAAACTTCCTCCGGAATTAGGAAGATACTTCTCAACAAACATTACAGAGAAGGATACGGTTTTCGGGGCAGCAAAGAAACTCGAAGAAACAATAAAGCTTGCTTACGACAGAGTTCATCCCAACGCAATCTTCGTTACAACTTCCTGCGCATCCGGCATCATCGGTGAAGACATTGAAGCAGTAGCTGACAAAGCATCAGAAGAACTTGGAATTCCGGTTGTTACATGTAACTGTGAAGGCTTCCGCTCAAAGATCTGGACAACAGGTTTTGACGCAGCATACCACACAGTATTAAGAGGTATCGTTAAGCCTGCAGAAAAGAAAACTAATAAGATCAATATCATTAATTTCTGGGGCAGCCACGTTTTCGATGAGATCATCGAGAGATTCGGTTACGAAGCACAGTACATCGTTCCTTTCTCAACAGTCGAGCAGCTCAAGCACGCAAGCGAAGCTGCTGCTACGATCCACATCTGCCCTTCACTTTCAACATACATGGGAGCAGGTTTAAACCAGCTCCACGGAGTACCTGAAGTTCTCGTACCGCCGGCATACGGTGTTGCAGGAACAGACAGATGGCTCAGAGCTTTGGGTAAAGTTTTGGGCAAGGAAGATATCGCCGAAGAGATCATCAAAGAAGGTCACGAGAAGTACGTTCCTGAGATCGAAAAACTCAAGGAAAAGTTCAAGGGCAAGAGAGCATACGTTACAGCAGGTGCTGCTCACGGACAGGCACTCATAACGCTTCTCAACGAACTCGGATTTGAAGTTGTCGGTGCAGCTGTATTCCATCACGATCCGGTATATGACAGCGGTGATGACAAACTCGATATCTTAGGTCAGGCAGTTAAAAACTATGGTGACGTTCCCGACTACAGAGTATGCAACAAGCAGGCATGCGAACTCGTAAATGCACTCAACAGGATCAAGCCTGATTTCATTCTTGCAAGACACGGCGGAATGACTCTCTGGGGCGCTAAATTCGGTATTCCTTCTCTGCTCATCGGCGACGAGCAGTTCGGTATCGGTTACCAGGGCGCATTGAATTACGCAAGAAGAATCGAAGATACATTAGACTCCATCGAGTTCATCAAGAATTACTCCAAGCACGCTTCAAACCCTTACACAAAGTGGTGGCTTGAACAGGATCCCGGCTATTTCCAGGGAGACGGTTCCGGCAGAGGCTGCGCAAGATAAAAAAGGAGGATTTTTGAAAAATGGGTCAGACTATAGAACAACCAAGATTTACATGTGCACTTGGCTCCTGCCAGAGTGTGGTAGCAATAAAAAAAGGAGTTCCGATCCTTCATTCCGGTCCCGGCTGCGGAGTACAGGTTGAAAGACTTATCGGACAGGGCGAAGGATATGCCGGCGGCTCAACAATGCCCTGCACAAATGCAGAAGAAGCTGACGTAGTATTCGGCGGAGAAAAGAAACTCCGTAACGTTATCGAGAATTCATTCAAGGTAATCGACGGTGATCTTTATGTAGTGATCACAGGATGCACAGCAGCTATCACAGGTGACGATGTAGCAGCTGTCGTCGGTGAATTCCAGAACGATGACAAGCCTATCGTATACGTAGAAGAAGGCGGCTTTAAGTCAAACAACTACGCAAGCCACTCAAGACTTGTTAAGGCAATTATCGACCAGTATGTAGACAAGTTTAACGAAGACCGTGAAGTCATCCCGAAGCTTGTAAACGTATTTGCAAATATTCCCTATCAGGATCCTTTTTGGAACGGAAACTTGGAGCAGCTCAAGCGCATCCTTACGGGAATCGGACTTAAGGTCAACATCCTTTTCGGCAACGAATCAGAAGGCGTATCCGAATGGAAGACGATCCCTCAGGCACAGTTCAACCTTTTCGTAGGTTCATGGGCAGGACTTGATATCGTAAAGCACCTTAAGAGAAAGTACGGAACACCTTATCTTCACTTCCCTTACTCTCCGATCGGAGCAAAGGAAACATCCAAGTTCTTAAGAGAAGTCGGTGAATTTGCAGGACTCGATAAAGACGAAGTTGAAGCTTACGTCGACCGTGAAGAGAAAAAGTTCTACACACATATCGATAAGATGGCAAGCTTCATGCTCGAGTTCAGATACGGTATCCCGAGAAGATTCTATTCAGTAGCAGACACTTCTTACACACTTGGCTTCTCGAAATTCCTTCTCAACGAACTCGGAATCATTCCCGGAATACAGTTCATCGTCGATGACGTTCCCGAGAAGTATCAGGAAAGCATCCTGGAAGAGTTTTCGAAGATATCTGATCTGCAAACAAGAACGGTACAGGTCGTTTTCGATCCCGACGCAGGACTCGCACAGCAGAAGATCTTGGAAGATGCCAAGGATTATTCCGACAAGAGACTTCTCATACTTGGAAGTTCCTGGGACAAGCACATAGCAGATGAGCTTCATGCGGACCTCTTGATCATATCGGTTCCCGTCCAGCACAGACTCGTTATGAACTGCGGTTATTTAGGTTATGAAGGCGGTCTTAGAGCCATAGAAGATATCTACGACAGAGTCCTTGCAACATACAGATAAACAAACAGAAAGAAGAAACATGAAATGAGACAGGTAGCAATTTACGGAAAAGGCGGAATAGGAAAATCCACAACAACACAGAACCTTACTGCAGGTCTTGCAGAATTAGGTAAAAAGATAATGGTCGTAGGATGCGACCCCAAAGCAGATTCGACAAGACTTTTGCTTAACGGTTTGGCACAGAAGACAGTACTCGATACATTAAGAGAAGAAGGTGAAGTTGACGATCTTTCACAGATCGAGAAAGTCGGTTTCGGCGGCATCAGATGCGTAGAATCCGGCGGACCTGAACCCGGTGTCGGATGTGCAGGACGAGGCATCATCACTTCCATCGGAATGCTTGAAGACTTAGGTGCTTATACAGATGATCTCGACTATGTTTTCTACGATGTTTTGGGAGACGTAGTATGCGGAGGATTCGCGATGCCTATCCGTGAAGGAAAAGCTCAGGAGATCTATATCGTAGCTTCCGGCGAGATGATGGCTCTCTACGCAGCAAACAACATCTGTAAGGGTATTCAGAAATATGCTCTTAAGGGCGGCGTAAGACTCGGCGGAATCATCTGCAACAGCCGTAAGGTAGACAGAGAAGAAGAACTCTTAAGAGAATTCGCAAAGGAATTGGGAAGCCAGCTCATCTACTTCGTTCCCAGAGACAACGAAGTACAGAGAGCAGAGATCAACAAGAAGACAGTTATTGATCACGATCCTAATCACCCTCAGGCAAGAGAATACAGAAAGCTTGCCGAAGCAATCGAGAACAACACACAGTTCGTAATCCCCAAGCCGATGACTCAGGAAAGACTTGAAGAGATCCTCGTAGAATTCGGACTTATGGAAAGTATTAAAGACAACTATCACATTTAACTATATGCGAAGGAAGAAACATGATAAGAGCAGCATTTGCAACCGGAGACGGAATCAATATCAACAGACACTTCGGTGTGGCTGACAGATTTGATATCTATGAGATCGACAGAGATAACAAATCTTACGTCAAAGTTGATACCAGAAGGATCGACAGTCTTGGAGTAAGCCTTCAGCATGATGATTCCCTTCTCGCAAGACTTGCTGATACTATCGACGACTGCAATGTAGTCTTCTCGGCAAGATCAGGTGAACATGCCAGGAAACTGCTCTACGACAGAAAAATACAAAGCGTAGATATCGAACGCGAAGTTGAGTTCGTAATCAATAAACTTTTCACCGCCAGGGTCGACATAATCGATGCCCGTTACAAAGCGGAGAAAGAGAGGAAAACATATGAAGGTACAAACGACAAAAACCATTCTTTTGAAAACCTTCAAAAAAGACATCCATGCCTGGGAGGCCATTCGAATGTGACCGCAGGAAGACTTCATCTTCCCGTCAGCCCGGTTTGCAACATCGGTTGCAAATTCTGCAGCAGAGGCTATGACAAATCGGTCATCAGACCGGGTGTAAGTTCACTCGTTTTGAAACCCGAAGAAGCAGTAGAAACAGTCAGAAAAGCCAAGGAGATCTGTCCCGAACTCACCGTAGTCGGAATCGCAGGCCCCGGAGACACTCTCGCAACAGACAGTGCTCTCCAGACATTCAGATTAGTAAAAGAAAACTTCCCGGAACTGATCTGCTGCCTCTCAACAAACGGATACCGTCTTCCCGACAAGGTCGATGAGATCGCAGAGATCGGAATAGAAACACTTACAGTCACAGTCAATGCGATTGACCCCGAGATCGAAGCAAAGATCAACAGCTTTGTTATCGATACAGAAGGCAAAAGACATGACGGAGTTGAAGGCGCAACTCTTCTCATCGAGAAGCAATTAGAAGGCATACGTCTTGCCGCCCGGAAAGGGATCGTAGTAAAGATCAACAGTGTGCTCGTACCCGGCATAAACGACCAGCATATACCCGAAGTAGCAAAGAAAACAGCAGAGCTCGGTGCGTCAATACTGAACATCATTCCACTGATCCCGCAAAACGAGATGAAAGACATCAAGGCTCCTACCTGCGCTGACTTGGAAGAAGTCAGACAGGAAGCCGGAAAATATCTTGAAGTCTTCCGTCATTGCCAGCACTGCCGTGCAGACAGTCTGGGAATACCCGGCAAAGGCAAGGACCTTCACAACGAGCTTTACAAAGATCGCAAGGAAAGGGCCGCTGATACTTTCAGCCACGGATAAGACAATGAGCACATATCTGAAAATTAATGATCTGCACAAGACTTTTTATCCTCACGGACAGCCGCTGAAAGTTTTGGAAGGTATCGATCTTGAGATCGAGAAAGGCGAGATATTCGGAATCATCGGTTTTTCCGGTGCAGGCAAATCCACTCTTGCAAGATGCATTAACGGATTGGAAAAGCCTGACAGCGGATCAGTCGAGCTTGGAGGAACAGACATCCTGTCGCTTACACATAAGCAGCTGCTTAAGAAGCGTCATAAGATCGGAATGATATTTCAGAATTTCAATCTTTTCGATTGTCTCACTGTTTACAAGAACATTTCATACCCGCTCGAGATCGCCGGTGTTCCGAAGAAGGAGATCAAGCAAAGAGTTTTGGAGACAGCTGAACTTGTCGGGCTTTCCGATAAATTGGATGCACACCCCGGAGCACTTTCAGGAGGACAGAAACAGAGAGTCGGAATCGCAAGAGCGATAGTTACAAATCCTGATTTCATAATATCGGACGAAGCAACTTCCGCACTTGATCCGCAGACCACAATCCAGATCTTAGACCTTCTCAAGGAGATCAATCAGAAGCGTGGAATAACGATCCTCATGATCACCCACGAACTTGACGCGATCAGGTACTCCTGTAAGAGAATGGCAGTCCTTGAGAACGGCAAGATTACGGAAAGCGGTTTTGTAAGAGATATTTTCGAGAATCCACATAGTAAGACGGGAGAACTGTTCGCCAGAGTATTCATGCTAATGCAGAATGTAGAACTCACGCACGGCGGCGGTATCTGAGGAGGCAATTATGAGTTTAATGGATACATCATTATGGGACGTTATAATCGCCTCCTTCTCCCCGGAGATCTGGAAAGACCTTTGGAAACCGATTGGAGAGACACTTTATATGACTTCTATCTCTTCCCTGATCATGCTTTTCTTCGGTCTTCTTCTGGGAGTATTTCTCACAGTGACCAACCCCGACGGACTTATTCCATTAAAGATATCCTACTCGGTGTCCGGCTGGCTCATTAACTGCCTGAGATCTCTGCCGCAGATGATCATGATAATCCTGATGATACCGGTAGCAAGACTCATCTTCGGCAAGGCATACGGAACAAACGCGTGCATCATCGCAATAGCTGCAAGCTGTATTCCGATGTATGCCAGGATCGTCGAGAGCAGTCTTCTTGAGATCAACAAAGGAAAGATCGAAGCTGCAAAAGCAATGGGAAGCTCAAATCTGAATATCGTCACGAGGATACTTCTTCCTGAGACATTACCGTCACTCATCAGAGGATTCACAGTTTCTGTGATCACGGTCCTGTCCATGACAGCACTCGCGGGAATGTTCGGAGCTGGCGGTATCGGAGACATAGCAGTCAGATACGGCTATCAGAGATTCCAGCACGACAAACTCTTTGCCTGTGTATACATACTGATAATTCTGGTTCAGCTGATACAGGGAATCGGAAATCTAATATCAAAACAAATACTTAAAACAAGAAATCTTATCTAACACTAAAGGAGAAAAACATTATGAATAAGAACATTGCAACCAAACTTATATCTGTCGCAACAATTGCGTCATTCGCATTAAGCCTTGCAGGCTGCTCAGCTAGGAGCACCGGTACTTCACTCAACGCTGCAGAAATAGAGACAACTTCCCAGGAGCAGCAGACTGAAGCAGAAACATCAGGTGAGGAAACTACAGAAAAGATCGTTTTAAAGGGTATCGTTGACCTCGTTCCCCACTCTGAGATCATCGAGCATGTAAGACCACAACTTGAAGAACAGGGCATCTATATCGAACTCGTTGCTACATCAGCAGACTCAACAACAAACGAGAGACTCAATGCAGGCGAAATTGATTTCAACTACTTCCAGCATCTCCCCTATCTCGAGAGCGAAGTTGAGACAAACGGTTATAAGCTTGTAAGCGCAGGCGGAATTCACATCGAGCCTATCACAGCATATTCCGACAAGTACACATCTGTTGACCAGATCCCTGATAACGCAGTAGTTGCTATTCCCAACGACGGCACAAACGAATACAGAGCTTTGAGAATACTTGAGATCAACGGTTTCATCGTACTTGATAACGCAGCAAGAGATTCACTCTCTGCTTCAGTAAGCGACATTACTTCTTATGTTAAGCCCATCGAGATCGTTGAGATCGATTCAGCTCAGATCATTCCTACAAAGGATGACTACGATTTCTTCATCACAAACACAAACAAGGCTCTTGAAGCAGGCATCACATCCAACAAGCTCTTCAGCGAAGGTGAGGACAGCCCTTATGCAAACATCATCGCAGTAAGAGAAGAAGATCTGGATAATCCCGCTGTTAAGGCACTCGTTGATGCTCTCCTTTCCGAAGAGACACAGCAGTGGATCCAGGATAACTACAATGGTGCAGTTATCCCTGTCGTAAGCCTCGGCTGATAAGGACCAATGGATAAAGTAAAGACAAAATACGGTTACTTCACCGCGTGCAGCGATGCTTCCGACCTTCGAAAGAAGTACCGCTGCCCGGTGGAATACCACCAGAACGGCAACGTCAGAAGCATCTATCTTCAGGAAACTGAAGAAGTGACACTTCCCGAAGGCAGGTTTCAGGCAGAACTGATGACTTTTTACGAAGACGGAAACATTAAAAGGCTCTTCCCTCTTTACGGTCAGTTAAGCAGTTACTGGGGTGTCGAAGACGAGATCGTTAATGCTCCCGAATATGTCTTTACTATAGGTGAGCAGGAACTTAAGATGCGTCCGCAGTGCATCTATTTCTATCCGTCAGGAAAAATAAGAAGCATTACGTTATGGCCGGAAGATTCTATCACCGTTAACACATCTAAAGGCCCTGTTAACACCAAGCTCGGGATAGAGGTTTACGAAGACAAAAAGATCAGAAGTATCGAGCCTTCATTTGGAACGATATTTAAAACCGAATACGGCGATGCCAAACCGTTCATGGTCAGAAAGCATATGCTTCATTCCGAAGATGCTTCAGCAAGATTTGATGAAGAAGGCAATCTGATAAGTTTTGCAACTCTTCAGACATACGTTGAAGCAGACGGCAAGATCTACAAAGCAGGTGATTACCGTTCTCCGCTAATCATATATCTTGGCAAAGGAACCGTCGGTTTAAGGGGCGCAAACAACTTGAACGTTTGGTTTGATACAAAACATACCGAGGTTACATTCAGCTAGCTTTCGTGTGTTTCTTCTTTCGCAGGAGGGGCTGTCTCATCTGGGGCGCCCCTTCTGTATTATTGAGAAAAGAGGTTAATCATATGATCACCATCCGTGACGCAAGAACAGACGACGCTAGATCTCTTCTTGAAATCTATTCATACTATGTGGAAAACACCGCCATATCTTTTGAACTTAAAACGCCATCCCTGTCAGAATTCGAAAGACGCATAACCGAAATCCAAGAGCACTATCCATATCTTGTCATCGAAAACGATGGCCGTATCGAAGGCTATGCGTATGCCCATCTTTTCGTCGGCAGGGATGCTTACTCATACTCAGCAGAGACAACGATCTATCTTGACCATAATTCACAGCGAAACGGTTACGGAAGAATGCTGTACGAAGAACTGGAAAACCGGCTTAAGCAGATGGGCATAATCAACCTTTATGCATGTATCGGAGTTCCTTCTGAAGAAGACGAATATCTTACTAACAACAGCATGGATTTCCACAGTCATTTGGGCTATAAAACCGTAGGAACTTTCCGCAATTGCGGAAGAAAGTTCAACAAATGGTACAGCATGATCTGGATGGAAAAACTCATCGGAGACCATGCTGCAATTAATTAAACCAGTGATTATTTACTTAAGTTCTTCTCCCTTAGAGGATAATTCCAGTTGCCCGGAACCAGATGTATATCATATATACAATAGCGAAGAGTTATTAAAATAATCCGCCCGACGACAGTGTCCCCGGACGGATACATTATAACATTTCATTTGAAAGAGCCTTCGGCTTATTCTATTAAGGCTTCCACTCGTTGTGGGAATCACAGTTATATTCGCTTAAATATGGTACTCCGTTAACCCAAATATGTACATTTACTAATCTCGGCAGGCCGCAGACACGAATGGTAAGATCAGATATACGTGAGTACTCGTCATACCAGAAAACCCTGCTGAATGGCCAGTCAGTTCCCCATCCGATATCAACGCTGTATGCAAAACACACATAAGATCCGCTGACAACACGGTCCCCGTCATCTCCGGCCGGGATGTCGTGATCTTTAAAAAGCACTTCCCAGGGTCCAAGTATGAAGCTTCCATCGTCATTTACACCAATTGCTTTTCTGCCATAAAGAATGGATTCGTTTTCAACAAAAATACCGCGCTGTTCAATTGTAATATGGATCGTGCTGTCATTCATATCACGCAGCAAATCTTCGGCATCTTGTCTGGTTCTTGTTCTTCCCTCTGTTGAAGCAATAGCGGCCTCCGAAGCGGCATATGAGGTAAGCGGGATCATACAAAGCACACATACTGTTGTAACTGCTGCTACTATTTTCTTAATCAGGTTTTTCATGATATTGTCCTCTCTTTCTTTGAATCTGTTTAAGTTGCCTTCATTATTGCAGGGAAAAAGAGGACAGCCAATCATTAATGCTGACCGGTTTTGATGATTAAGCAACAGCTGTCTGTTTTAGTGTTGCATAAATCAGAAAAGGTTTGGGAAACCAGTTCCAAAACCTAATACCGAGCGATAGAAAAATGCGATGTTAATTAATATTGTTAGGTTATATTATCCTGAAGTCATATAATTCAGGCTCACTCAGACCAATACAGATAAATCTCAGCTTTCCATACAGGCCTTCGGCCTCTTTACCGATATACCAGCCTCTGATTTTCTTGCACTCCGCATTCAAGATCTTTCTTACTGCTTTAAACAATCCGTCAGATATTTCATTATCTTCCATAGTTGCAAACATACCATGGATCAGACCGGTTCCGTCCTCACTGATCCCTGAAGGATCGAATACCAAAGATCGTCCGTTCTCTCCCGGATAAACCTGTCCGTATTCATTTACAGTTACTTCGTCATCTTTCCGCATTATCAGATAACTGATCTCACTGTGCTTTTCTTTCAGGGTACCAAGACCAGGTATTTCCGTAACTGTTCCATATGATACGGGATAGGTTTTCCCGCACTGAATATATTTGACATCATACGGCAGCTGTTCTTCCAATTCTGAAAGAATAGAGATCATATCGTCTTTTGTAGCGAAAAAGTTGATCCTTTTAGCCATATCTTCTCACTCCTTCTCCAGCCATAATTCACCCAGAAGCAGATAAATAAAAAGTTCTCCCATATAAAACAGTATCATAAAACCACTGCCATCTGATCACTAAAAAAGAGAGAAAAAAATACAACGAATAAAGGACGCTTAAGATTGCGAAGATCTTTTGAGCTTTCCGTCCGGTTATAATCAGCACGATAAATGATAATGCCATAAGAATGATCAGCGAGTGTGCGCAATAATTGTGTATAGTCGAAGATAGAGTGCAAACAGCAAAGATGATACAGCGTATTTGTTGATTTTCATTTCCTATTCCTGCTTAATCATATCAAGAACTTGCTTTTCTCTTTTTATCATTATCTCATTAAATAGATCATTTGTTGTCTTTCCAAAACGATCATTTCTCCGGCTCTATAATAAAGACTTTTTCTTCTCCTGTTCCTGCAGATACATATTTGATCTGACCATTATCAAGATCAAGCTCATAACTGACGGAATCAAAAAGATCGATGAACCTGTCATCCTGTGCCTTGAATTTTCCTTCCGGGTCCTCATATGATTCAAAACCGTATGTAAAAGGAAACTCCTCATAATTATCCATGCTTGATCTTCTTTCATCAGTGAATCCGAAGTATCTGATCGTTCCCGGATTTGATAACGCATATGTAGGATCAGCATGATAATATTTTCCGTCTAATTTAATTAGAGACCAGGAATGCGGATACTGTTTATTAAGCATCGAGTTGCAGACACACGCATCAATTCCGACCTGGCCCAGCAGATAGTCATAAGCACTGGCAAAATCCTGACAGATACCATTCTCTTCCATGATCGCAACATAAGAAGAAGTGTAGGTCGTATAAGTGAAGTTCCTGGCGAAATAATCATAAATGGCAATAGCATTCTCAGCGTCAGAATAACCTGCCTTGCACGTCTCATCCAGGATCAGGATCACCTTACCCTCAAACTCTTCTAGCTTTGTCCGGAATTCATCAGGTGACATACCATAATCGATATGGGCGACATTATCCGAATCGATATTAGTGATCTTCGCATATGCAAATGCGACCGGCATATACTCACTTGCAAGCATTTTCAAGCGGGATGTGATCCTAAAATCATTGCTGGTGCAGATGAATTCCGTCTCACCCTTGCTCACGGCCTCGCAATAAGCGCGGAATGTCTCTTCAGTGGCTTCATCATAGATTTCCCTGTAGAAATCCGAATAGACAAAAGTCTTCAACTCATGACTGATCGTATCGCCCTTGGCAGCTGCTCCCGTCTCATTAACAGAATTGCTTTTGCAACCTGTAAAGAAGACAGCAGCCACAACCGCTGTCACGCATAACACACATAATATCCGTCTCATTGTTCTGAACATATATATCCCCTTATCCCTAATCAGTCTGAATTTCTATGTGTATCTACAGGTACCGCATCATAACCCATCTTCCGGAGCAACTCAGCATAAGCGATACTGCTGCAGACTGTATCCGTATCGGGGCTCTTATGGCCGGTCACATAGATCGTGCCTTTGATATCGCCAAGTCTTTCAAGTTCACTCCGGTTAAGAAGAATATTGAGTTCCTGTTCTTTCCGGTCTTTAGCTGCTTCATAATGCTCTCCAAGAAAGAAACAGCCAATGCCTGTAACTATGACAAGCAAAACAAAACATGCCACAGTTATCAGGTGTTTTCTGTTTTTTACATTATTATCCATCTTTGCAAATCCCGGTTTATTCTTCTGAATCCCTGCGTACAGATCAGCGTTTGCCCTTATCGTAGATCTCACCCAGAGCGCGTGGCGCGTTATTATGCTTACTGAAGAAGATCAGGAGGAGCAATGTGAGAACGTAAGGAAGTATCCTCACGAGATCGTTGTATGTCGAAGGCATTCCGAGCTTCTGTATAAGGATCTGTCCGCCGCTCCTTGCGAAGCCGAAAATGAGACAGGCAAGGAAAGTAGGAAGTATGGACCAGTTACCGAAAATAAGTGCCGCGATGGAGAGATAACCAAATCCGAGGTAAATGTCAGGCGAGAAACTGGATGTGATCGAGTATGCATAACTCATACCGGCAATTGCCGACAGACCGCCTGAAATGACGACTGCTCCGGTTCTTACCCTGTTGACATTGATACCTGCAGCATCAGCAGCGTGAGGGTTGTCACCGCATGCACGGAGATGCATTCCAAAAGGCGTCTTGTACAGGACATACCACATGATAACGGCGATGATGATTATTATGATCTCGAACGGATAGATGTTTTTAAAGAATCCACCGAGAACCGGAATATCTGACAATACCGGAACAGAGAAACGTTCGCTTGTTCCAAGGACGAACTTATTGGATTTCTGTGCGAAGACCGCTTCGTTAAGACGCTTGGTGAGGAAACTCGTAAGTGCCATAGCAAGGATATTAACGACAATACCGCTTATAACCTGGTTTGCCTTGAACCTGATACACAATAATACATGAAGCATGGCGTACAGCATGCCTCCGGCGCCTGCTATGACAAATGAAAGATAATAAGGCACCTGTGAGGAACTGCCCATGGACTGCATCATTATTACCGCGAAGAATGCGCCGCAGAAGGCACCGAAACCCTGAAGTCCTTCAAGGGCGAGATTAGTGATTCCGCTCTTCTCGCTGAATATTCCGCCTATTGCCATTAAGAACATCGGAAGTGCAAATGCCAGTCCGTCGATGATAACCGATTCTATCATTGTTTCTGCACCTCCTTCTTTGTCTCCATACTTATCTTTGCTATGTACATCTTAATGAATTCCGTGCAGGCAGCGAAGATCAGTATTACCGCAGTGATCAGATCTGCGATCTCTATCTCTACACCCTGCTGGGAACTCATATAGATCGAACCCTTGGATAAGATCGTGATGAGTATCGATGAGAAGATACAGCCGATAGGATCGCAGTTTCCGAGAAGAGCAACCGCAATCGCATTAAATCCCATACTCGGGATCACGCCCGGCTGTATGGATGCGGAATAACCGCAAAAATACGTAACGCCCGCAACACCTGCAAGAGCACCGGATATCGTCATCGAGAGGATAAGATTCTTTGATATGCTGATACCTGCATAATTCGCAGCTTTCCTTCCGAGACCGACAGCCTTGATCTCAAATCCTATTGTCGTTCTGTTCATAATGAACCACATAAGGACCGCAGCTATGATGGCAAGGGGAAAGGCGAGCGGGATATTGAACTTAAGACCGAATGCCTGAACTGATGTAAGTGTAAGTCTTGCAGAATCTGTTATGGTCTTACTCTGTCTGGATACCGGATCTATGATGAATGCATTGATATAGAAGGTAAAGACATACATGAGTATGTAGTTGATCATTATTGACGATACAACTTCATTGATGTTGAACCTGTATTTGAGCCATCCGATCAGGGCTCCGACGAGAGCGCCGCAGATGATGCCGATGATGATGACCAAAGGCTTTGCGACCGGAGCTGCCATCGCAGACTGGCCGACTGTCACGCTTGCCGTAAAACCTGCAGCGAGCATCATTCCGGAAACACCGATATTAAACAGCCCCGCACGGAAAGCTACTGCAACGGCAAGTGCAGCAAATAACATCGGTGTCAGGGCATCGAGGAAGCTCATAAAATCCGTGAACATGCTCTGACGTCCTGCGTACTGTGCCTTGGGGAAAAAACCGGAACCCTGCAGAAGATTCGTATATGCCGCCAACGGTGATTTGCCAATGACGAGCAGTATGACCGTTCCGATTATGAGACTGAAAAGGATCGCGAATAGAGAGATCCTCATCATCTGAAGTTTTTCTCCTCCGAGGAGTTTGATCAAGATCTTCTTCATTAGGTCTCTCCTCCCTCATTAACACCCATCATAAACCTTCCGACCTCGTTGACACTCAGTTCGGAAGCCTTAGCAATGCGGTTGATCCTGCCGTCAAAGATAACACCTATCGTGTCAGCGCAATCCATGATCTCATCGAGTTCAAGCGAGATCAGAAGAACGGCTGCTCCTCTGTCTCTCTCGGCTATCATCTGTTTATGGATATTCGAGATAGCGCCGATATCAAGGCCTCTTGTCGGCTGCATAAAGATAATGAGCGGAGTCTTGAGATCTATCTCACGGGCAATGATCGCTTTCTGCTGGTTGCCGCCGGACATCGAGCTCGATATGGTCTTGTTGCCTCTGCTGCTCCTGATGTCATATTCTTCTATAAGCCGGCTGCCATTCTCTTCGATTGCTTTCTTATTAAGCACCGTGTGGCTGGCAAAAGCATTCTTATAGTATTTCTTAAGGACCAGATTGTCGCTTAAGTTAAATCCCATAACAAGACCGACATTCTGTCTGTCTTCAGGAATGTAGGCGACTCCTGCCTCGGTCCTTTTACGGATCGGAAGGTCAGTTATATCCTTTCCGCATAAGATGATCTTCCCGCTCTTGCATTTCCTTAATCCTGCAATGGCATCGGCAAGCTCGTTCTGGCCGTTGCCCGATACTCCGGCGAGCGCGAAGATCTCTCCCGAACGTATCTCAAACGATACGTCTTTAACTGCTTCATATCCTACTTCGTTCTTAACAGTGAGACCTTCAACCTTGAGAACGGTCTCACCGGGTTTAGCTTCTGTTTTATCTGAAGTGAAAGAAACTTCATGACCGACCATGAGTCTTGCCATCTCCGCGGTCGAAGCCGTCTTAACATCCAGAATGTCAATGAGCTTGCCGTGGTTCAGGATAGCGCATCTGTCAGCTATTGATTTGATCTCTTCCAGTTTGTGGGTAATGATTATAATAGTTTTACCGTTTTCGCGGAGACCTCTGATGATATCCAGAAGATAACCGATCTCCTGAGGAGTCAGTACCGCTGTCGGCTCATCAAAGATCAGTATCTCAGCATCGCGGTAAAGCATCTTCAGTATCTCGACTCTTTGCTGTGTCGAGACACTCAGGTCACTGATCACCGCTTTAGGATCGACTTTGAGGCCGTACTTATCCGACAGATCTGCTATATCTTTATTGGCCTTACTGATGTTAACCCGGGGAATAATACCCATCAGTTTGTTCTGCGGTTCGGATCCCAGAATAATGTTCTCCGCAACTGTGTAATTCGATACGAGCCTGAAATGCTGATGGACCATGCCAATGCCGAGCTTTGTAGCACGGCGCGGGGAATCAATGATGACCTTCTCACCGCGGATGAATATCTCGCCTTCATCGGGTTCATACATTCCGAAAAGCACACTCATAAGAGTCGATTTGCCGGCACCATTCTCTCCGAGCAGTGCATAGATCTCACCTTTTTTGATCTGGATCGTTACGTCATCATTAGCTGTAAGTCCGGGGAATCTTTTTGTAATGTGCTTCATCTCAATGATGTATTCGGTATCACTCATGAGAAAACTCCGGTATGAAAGAATATAAATATCGGACGGGAATTATTCCCGTCCGATAACTGGTCGTTTTTTGATCACTCTGCGTCTAAACCCTGGAAATTATCAGGTGTTGTTCCGCTGAAGTTTGCTGCAGGAACGATAGTTCCGTTCTTAACAAGAGCAAAAGCCTTATCGATCTTAGCAATGTCATCTGCAGTCAGCTGGCATCTTGACGGATCGCTTACATAACCTGTTGAGCCTGTATCAGCACCGAGAAGATAATTGCCGCCCTTGAAAGTACCATCGAGAACAGTCTCAAGGACTCTCTTATCATTGGCGCCCATAACCTTCAGGGAAGAAGTAAGGATAACGTTTTTATCGCCGTTTACGCCGTCAGCGAACTGGTCGGTATCGCAGCCGATCATGTAAACTTCAGAATTGCTTTCCTTGACCGCAGTAAGGACGCCGTTGCCGGATCCGCCTGCTGCTACGAAGATAACGTCGCAGCCTTCCTTGATGAGTGCTTCGCCGATTACTTTGCCGGTTGCAGGATCAGAGAAGGATCCTACATAGTTACCGCCAACGTTAGCACCCGTGACATCGGTTCCGGCATAAGAAGCAAGCTCAATGACCTCGACGCCTGTATTGTAGTGCTTGTTGGCATAATTAACGCCTGACATAAATCCATACTGATAATTGACATTTGTAGGGAAAGCGATACCGTTTACTACCGCTACCTTCTTTGTCTTTGACTTCAGGGCAGCTGCCATTCCGGCTGCAAATCCGCCCTCCTGCTCCTTAAACTGCATTGCATAGACATTATCAAGCACTACTTCATTGCCGTCAGCATCAGAAGGATATGTATCCACAAGGATAAACTTCGTATCCGGATTGTCCTTTGCCACTTCTGCTATTCCTGCAAACTGGAAGCCGTCACATACGATAACGTCATAATCCACAACTATATCTTCAACCGCTTTTACTGCCATAGCCGTATCACCGGTAGTCTCCTGGACCGGAGTAACGGTCGAACCGGGGTGAGCATCAATAAAGCTCAGGATTCCGTTGTAATTCTCCTGGTTAAATGAACCGTCATCAACGCCGGTGGGAGAACTTACGATAGCAATCTTAAGTCCTTTGCTGCCATCAGTGCTGCCACTGTTGGCGCCGGTTCCGCTGCATGCCGTGAATAAGAGCGCACCCGCAAGGAATGCACCTGCTAAAGCTAAAAATGATTTTCTCTTCATAATCATTGCCTCCTTGTTCGACTAAGCAGATTATACTTTAATAATCAAATTTCGTTAACAAGGAAAGTAATCCGGTCAGCCGGTCCAAAGAGTTTTTGGTAAAAAAGGTCTGTATTTGTTCACAAACTGCTCGGCGGAATAATCTCCAAATACTTGCAAACGTCATCAATATAGGCATTTACATCTTCTTCGTCGTAGCCAAATCCGTAAGCATAAAAGACCGTGCTTTTCTTGACGTAGATTCCTGCCGTATAGAAAACATCACCGTGCGAACCTTTCAGGAGCGTGTACCTTAGGCCGTCATCATCTTCGAAAGACTCAAGGACCAGGTCGTAATCGATATCGTACATCTTATCAAATACCTGGAGCCACTCATCGATAATCTCACCTGTTGCTCCCATTTTAGTGAGCTCACTAATAAGTTCCCTCCTGGCCTGTTCCACCTGCCTGTCATTAGTGTATATGTCAAAAACCATTCTGGGGTCAAAGTCCGAAGCCTCGATGACATTGCTGTCGCTGTGGACATAATAAGAATCCACGGCAAGGTCATAATAACTGCCGGCATCACGCCCGGAACCGAATACCATGGAAACACAAAAACACTCATTGAACCTGTAATAGCCCATATCTCCGGCCGCGAAAACAGTGGCTTGTTCTATGTCTTCGTCATAGAAGACCGGAATCTCATTCGAGCATTCTATCGCCTGCTGTGCGTCTTTTCCTTCAGCACGTATGTAAATACCTTCGCTCAATTTGCCCACGTCACCGTACGTATCTTTGTAAAAATCCGCAAACTTATGGCCGCTCTTGTAACATTCGGCACCGTAATCTTTTGCGTATTTCTCAAGTGCTGCAGTACCCATCGGGTTGACATATTTATTCAGGCACCCTGTCATTGAGAACATCATGGATGCCGCGAGTGTTACCGAGATGAGAGACGTAATCTTTTTCATATGTACAATGTATAAGATGTCTTAATCCACATACATGACCGTCTCGAGTTCATCAAATCCATAGTGTCTGAACGCGATCCTGTAGTCAGGATGCATCTCTAGAACAAGAGCAGCCAATGTGACAAAGTCTTCGAACTTGTGGTAGACGGAAATAGCCATTCTCGGACGGTTCTCCATAATAAGCTTACGGGCACCGAGCAGTGCTTCGTATTCCGCACCTTCAATATCCATTTTAATGAAAGTAATCCTCTTGCCCTCAAGCACATCATCAAGAGCTACTGTCTCGATCTCCTCAACGCCTTCGAAGTTCCTCTTCTCTGCCTCTTCTTTGCTGATGATACAGGAAGTTTCAAAAGCATCTGCAGAAAAATATACTTTCTTATTTACATCTGCAGTACCATAGGGATAGAGGTCACATTTACCGAGCGGCGCAAGAGCTTCCCTGCATTTCTCATAATTCTTCGGATCAGCTTCGAAAGAATAAATGTGATCAAAACCTTTATGGCCGCACCATCCGGCAAAGTTATAACAGGTAGCTCCGTCAAAACATCCGCAGTCTACAAAGACTTCGTTTTCTCCTGCCTCGAAAAAATCGAAATACTGTCCCTGGTTATTGCGCCAGTCGAAGATTCCCATGCGGATATTCTTTTCGTCTATTCCGATATCCTCTACAAGACGCTTCTTAACCTCATCAGCTGCAGGCTTCTTCGAATAAGAGATAATAACTGTCTTATCGCCATAAAGAGCTATATTCTCACATAGTTCTTTCTCGGTGATCACCTTGATTCCGGTCTCTGCATCAACAGGTCCTTTGCTCTCATCCGGATCGATGAAGCTGTATACATTCACGCCAAACCGCTTAAATCTTCCGGCAAGATAATGACCTGCCCGCCCGGCACCATAGATCAGGCAGTGCGAACCTTTCTGAAGTTTCTCAACATACAACTGCATGTCACTATTCAGATTTCTGTACTTTGACTCAAGACCTGTAATATATCCTACATCTCCCGTTGTGGCATACTGAATCCTGGCTTCGAAGATCTTTTTTGATATCTCATCGTTAAGATGCGCATATACGTTTCTTGCCATCTCCGGGAAACCTGCATTCAGATTACCGGATTCTCTAAGGGCTTTTTGCTTGTCAGCTGCCTTATCAGAACCATATTCTATACGCTTTTCATGAACACCCATTTCTTTATCCTCTCTGTATACGTTACGGTTTATTTTTCCATAACATACTAACACTTACTTCAGCTGAGAGAAATATCATTCGGGTTGACCATAAACAATGCGTGGAAGTATTTCTTCATGGCCATCAGTTCATCGAAGGTTCCCTGTTCTTCGATCCTGCCGTCTCTCATGACAAGGATCTTATCGTATCTTCGCATGAGATGTTCTTCCAATGAATGTGTGACAACAATCCTCGTAATTCCCGTAAGGTCCAGGATATCTGACGATACCTTGTATGCAGTCTGTGAATCCAGCGCTGCCGTGATTTCATCTGCAACGAGCACGGAAGATTTCTTAAGAAGACTCCTGGCTATCGATATCCTCTGTTTCTCCCCGCCTGACAGAGCCTTGCCGCTCTCACCGCATAGATAGCTGCTGCCCTTTTCTTCAATGAGTTCCTTCAGGTGCGATCTGCGTATTGCTTCGCTTACTTCCTCTTCAGGAAAATCACGGAACATCGTGATGTTGTCTTTTATCGACGAATTAAACACGAACACATTCTGGTCTATCGACGACACCTGGTCGAAAAACGACTCCGAAGATGATTCCTTAATATCCGTGTTGTCCCATAAAATGCTGCCGCTGTATTCAGCTCCGCACGCTCCTGACATAATGAGATTTAAGAGCGTTGATTTGCCGCTTCCGGAGGCACCGACGATCGCATAAGATTTCCCTGCTTCGAAATCGAACGATATGTCATGAAGGATCTCATTTCCTTCTTCGTAAGCGAAAGAAACGTCCTTAACGGAGATGCCTCTTTCAAGTGGACCGAGCTCTGATTCACCGCCTGTATATGAACTCTCTGACAAAGATCTCGCAATCTTCTCTATGAGAGCCCTTGAGGCCTTGCGCCCCGCAAGAAGTCCGGGGAGTTCTGCCACGGGAGCGACAACGAAGTTCATAAGGTTTACAAACATGATTACGTTGCCGGCTGTTATGCCTTTTCCCGTGAGAGCCATATATGCACCGGCAAAGAAAACGGTGACCTGGGCGATCATACCGGATAACTGGCCCAGTGTGTTGATGAATATCTGTAGTCTGTTTCTTCTGATTTTCGAGTTTTCCAGCTTGGTATTCTCAGCTGAAAAGAGATCTGTTACGGGCTTTTCAGCGCGGAAAGCCTTCACGACTGAAAAACCGTTTAGGCAGTCAGTTACAGTCGCAGTAAAGCTCTTATTACTGTCTGATACAGTGACTTCCTGCCTGCTGAGTTTCTTACCCGACATCAATGATACCGTAAGGGGCAGGAACGTAACTCCGACTGCAACCAGTGTAAGGACCGGCGAATAGAAGAGCATCAGAGCAAGTGATGCCACGAACGACGTTACTCTGAAGATGAACCAGAACTCTTTGTCCAGATAATTGGTCTCAACCGAAGTGCAATCGTTAGTAAGTGCAGAAAGATATGTCGATGTGCTCTCAGAACGGAAAGACATGATATTCTTATCCGTGATCTTTGAGAACAGGCTTTCCTTATAATTCTTCATTGCCTTCCTGATGTATCTCGGCTTAGCATAGTAAGTCAGATATGACGCGAACAGGAAGAAAACCGCGATAAAAGCACTTATTATGAGGAGCTCTCCAATGCTCCATCTGCCATTCCCTGATGCGGTGTCTATGAGTTCTCCCGTGAGCCAGGAAATACCCATTCCCAGGAACCCTGACAGGAGCGCCCCTGCTGCAGAGAGGATAAAAAAGACGTGGTTGTCCCTATGGAACTGAGACTTCAGTTCCGCATAAAAGTTTTTATTTGTCATGTGATGTCCTATTTTCTTATGCTATTAGACAGCGTGCTGAATTTCTTGTCGCTGATCATGTCTAACGTTGACTCGATCGTTTCTTTTCCGGTCCCTCCCATGATGCTGAACAGACCTGCATCCTGTTGACAGTCAAAGAGCTTGATGATGTCCTTGTTCTTCTCTTCTGACGAATCAAAGAATTCTGCGAGTTCATGCGCCCGGCTCAGGAGTTCTTTTGCCCTCTCCTTATCCCCGCTCTTAAAGTATGCGTAGCCTTCTGCAGTTAAGCATGCGCAAATGATCTTATCGTAAAAGCAGGGATCATTTGTTTTTCTGATATTTTCCGAATACTCTACGCACCATCTGCTGATCGTTTTGATACCGTTAAGATCGCCTTTGTTCTTATGGTAGTAAAGAAGTCCCATGGCAAGATTGATAAGTTCAAAATTGAGCGTCGAAAAGCTCGTGATGAGCTGCTTATAACATTCCTCTCCGGTATCTCCCTTCATGGAGGTAAGCCAGGCTATCTTTGAACTGAAGACGCCTGCCTCATTGTTCTTGACCATCATTGCAAGAGCCTTGTCTTTCTCATCGGTCAGGAAATATAATACCGCGATGTTTCCGATTATCGACAGCCTTCCGTAACGCGGATCGACATCAAACGGTATAATGCATAACGCCTTCTCGAAAAGCACTATCGCCCTTTTCAGCATATCATTGTTTTTCTCTTCCATGCCGAACGCCAAGAAAGTATTCGCTGCTGCCACGATCACATGGTAGTCATTCGGATATCTGATAAGCGCTTTCTCAGCTTCCTCCAGTGCCGAACGGTCCTTCTTTGCCAGGAGGCCATAAATGTAATCCGTGATCGAGCCCTTGCGCTTGTCAGCCATCTCGTATCCCAAAAGAGTATCTACGGAAGTATCGAAAAGATCGGCTATCCTTACAAGCATCCCGATCTCAGGAGATGTGAGATCAGCCTCCCACTTATATACAGCGCCCACGGTAACGCCCAACGCATTTGCCAATGCTTCCTGGGTAAGAGACCGTTCTTTCCTCAGCCTCTTGATGTTTTCAGCCAGTTTAAGTTCCATACCTGTCACTCCTTAAGCCTTCATTTGCCATTATGATAGCTTAAACGGGCTTAAGTTTGAACTGACTATCAATACTAATAGGATAATTCTTTTTATACCATCAGGGAGGGTTTGGGATCAGTCTTCTTGATCAACATAATCCCTTGCCTTTTGAATAGAATCTTCCAAAGATTCCGTCCTAACCCATCTGAACACCTTTTATTAAATCAAAGTCACTTCTGCTTAACGTTCCATCATGACTTTATACTCAGGTGTTCCGTCTTCAAACTCTTTATTCTCGGTAACATGAAATCCGTGGGCCTCATAGAACCTTATAGCATCCGTGTTCTTTTCCAGCACCCACAAGAACCTGACGTCATGTTCCTTTTTGGCAAATTCGATCAATTCCGCGCCTATGCCCTGCCCCTGAAAGAAATGATCCACATATAACTCAACCACTTCTTTTTCCACAATCCGGATAAGCCCTTTGACGATACCCTCAGATTCATAAACCCAAATGCTATCCAAAATCTCCGGGTTGGAATACGTCTCAGCCAACGGGATTACCTGAATCTCTCCGAAGGAAACAGAATCATTCCTAAAGATAGCGCGATAATTCATCCGCTTAACAAAAACCAGGATCTCGGCAATCCTGGATATATCCTCAATCGCTGCTTTCCTTATCAAAAAGCTATCATCTGCATGTTTCATACCAACTCCAAATATCAAAGAACACACCGCTTCTGTCACGATACTGTGGGTAAAAATGCCTGGCCAGCCTGTCATAAGCTAACGCTGCCGCGTAGATCTTATCAGCTATTCCGTTGAACGCCGGGTCTTCTGTTTTATACGGAACCTTGCCAAGATCCTTTACATATTCCAATTCCTCAGAATAACCGTATCTGTGATGGTTTGTACCGTACTGCTTATCTCTCAATATCATCTGCATGACCAGAGTATCATTGCAATTAGCATTGGCCAGATGTGCGCTGATCAGATGATCTTTTCTGTAGAGCTTTCCAAGTGCCTGTACCTGAATGAACCAGAAACGGTAGATGTTATCTGCAGGCCAATCCTTGTTCTCATCTATATGTGCAGCTGTGTTTTCCAGATTCAGCGAAACATCATCAGCATATTCAAATTCGAAAATGAAATCATATCTCATTCCGTTAAAGAAGATTATCCTGCAGACATTGTTCTCCGCATACATCCATCCGAGAGCGGTATCTTCATTTACACCGAACCTGTCAATTCTCTTCGTGTATTCTTCCGGAGTAACGGATCCGTCTTTGGGCAGACGGATTTTCACAGATATATCAATATCGCTGTAAAGATCGTGAAAACTCGACTCGAATGCCTTCTTCCCTGCATCTTCTATTGTCTCCCGGGTAATAACGACACCTTTAACACATGCTCTGCTAATCTCGGGGTGACCGAAAATTTCTTGCAAGTATTGCAGGAATAACTCTTCCATTCTCTCTTTTGTCAGACTGATCAACATATTTTACACATCCAACAGTTCATCAAGGCGGATTATCGTATAAGCGCTGCTGTCCGTTTCATAATTACTCCTTCAAATATACATTTCCAAAGCAATCATACCATAGTTCATAAGTCATGAAATATCTCATCAAGATAAGGTCGGTATCTTTCCACATGAGCCCTCATGGCCTGTTCTGACTCAGTATATTTCCAAAAATCCTTTAGATCGACCCATGCATAATCAGTGGTCTCACCCTCCTGAAGCACAACGGAATCCTTATCACAGCTTACAACAGCAAGATAAGAATAGTAAATGCTGTGGCTGCGCTCACTTACCGATCTGTTAATGAATACCATGCTGTCTGCTTTAAGTCCCGTTTCTTCCAGGAGCTCTCTTACTGCACACTCTTCAGGATCTTCTCCCTGCAGTGCAGACCCGCCTGCACCGGGCTCCCAGAATCCGGGATATATATCCTTGCGCGGATCCCTCTTAGTCAACAGGAAAGTACCATCCGCGTGTTTTACGAGGATATCGCTTACCAGGTGATAACGGCCTTCAGGAATCGCAAGATAATTGCCCGGCTTTCTTTCCCATACTTCACCTGTTTTATTTCCTTCTATATCGTAAAGGTCCCAAAGTTCCATAAATCACTTCTCCGGCAATGCCTGCAACGGTCAATCTTAAAAATCTATTCATACGATCAGATTTATTACTCTATCACTTTTTCTAAGAAACCCTATTATCAAATCCGCCGCGTTCTGCACGTTTTTCTTCAGCTAAACTTAAAATTTCTTCAAGCGATCTGTTTTCCAGCTTAGCCAGAGATCTTAAGACTTCGATCATATCTGCCAATTCTTCACACCGTTCGCTTCCGCCGGCAGAAATAACTTCCTCATACTCTTCATACAGCTTATCTTCCAAAGCCTTCTTGTACTCTTCATCATTAAGGATCCTTGTAACCGGAGTTTCTTCTTTAGAAATGATGATACCTGGAATATTATCACGTACCAGTTTATTGTATTTTCTTTCCATAATTATCCCTTTTTCATGAATAGTGTCGTCAAAAAACGCCATTACACTTCATCCATTCCTTAGATATACCTGAATTCCAAAAGGTCATAAGAGTCTTTTTCCTGCCCTTAAAGTTCCTCTCTCAATGAATTGCCATCGCAATACTCAGATAAATATATTTTCTCGTTATTTTTTTCACTTATTCAAAAGTAATCAAATGCTTACACACATCACTGCCTTCAAGGATTGTAGATATCTGTTCGAGCTTGAACTTCCTGTCAGGAACAAGCGCCTTAAAGACACATATCATGCTTTCCCTTGAGCACACACACAAACGGGGCGATGATACTTTTGCAACTGTATGCACGGGGCATTCGCATTTTTTAAAGATCAATTCATAGACTCTGCCCGGTTCTACGATATTGCCTTCCACATTTTCTATTTTATGAATACCGGTAAAAAACTTATCGAGATCTCCACCGCACTCATCAAAGAGTGGTCTGTACATACCACTTACAACATATTCAGAACAGGTTTTTGCGCACTCCGAAAACAGGCACGAGCATTCATTAACATCCAGCTTATCAAGACCTTTTTCGAGAGTTAAGAACCATCCTTCTAAGAATTCACCTAAACCGTTTTCTTCACTCATAAATCAAATCTCCCTTTCATAAATATACTTTTGAGACCAATACACATTTTTCGAAATCAAGATCTGTACGTGGGCTTCGGTCCCAGATAAGAATCCGGGAGCTTTGCGCCCTTCTCACAAATCACTATCTTATGCAGAACGAGATTGGGATTTATGGCAAGGATATTAATGCTGTTCACGCCTTCATTCAGGTCAACTGTTACAGTCGTCTTGCGTATATTATCCAGAACGCCCTGTGACCAGAAAGGATTACCGTCGCCTACGGCAAAGCCATCAGGGATCATGTTAACCTTTTTGACCTTACTGCCATTGACACTGATCCCGACCAGAATTGACGGCTCTCTCCCGAAAGGATTACTCGGGTTCGTATACAAAGTCACATCATATTTTCCTGCTTCGGGAACGGAGACCTTATATTCCAGATACGGCGCATTCTTTACACCAAAAACCTCATCCTGCGGATATGCTTTGACGGCATCCGTTCCGCGGCTGTAATCCGGGATCATCCTGAAAGATGCAGATCTCGGAGATGAGAAACATCTGTTATATCCGTTTGCCGGAATCGAGATATAATTCATCCCGAACGCATGCTTATTAACAGACCTGTTGTGGATATTGGCCTTGATCACATCATCGCCAAACCCCTTACGGCCGGTCCAGTGATATACATTCTCACCTTTAAAAGCGGATGTCCTGTTAAACGGAACCTTAATAACCGCAAAGCCATCAGGACTGTGTACACAAAATTCGGCAGAGTCGCCGCGCCTGATCGCAGAACGGTCTATCCTGACCTTAAGTTCAGTCAGGGAATATGGTTTAATAAAGCCTTCTTCAGATGAGAAACTCAAACCCTTGCACGGGTTCTCGATACTGAACCTGACCTTCTTATCACAGGCAGTGCTCAGCAGCAATGAAGCCTCATTACATGACGGATCGAGGAATGCGTCCATGAGAAGGACACGTCCGGTCCAGAACTTGCCCTCCGTGCTCTGCCATGATCCCTTGACGCCAACGATCAGCCTTTCCTTATTGCCCGGCTTAAACGTGCTTATTACAGGATATTTGCATTCTTCTTCACACCAGTTATTGAATCCGATATGTTCTGATAATCCCATGCCATACCACTTACCGCCGTTAACTGAATGGAGCTCATCGACTATCTTCACATCAAGAGCGATACAGTCATTGATCTCTTTTGCAAGCGTCATTGCATATGTGCTGCCCATATCACAGAAAGCATGGTTCAATGTCGTAAGGAGCCACATTTTCTGTACATTAAGATTTGCTGTAAGAGGCAGCCAGACGAGTTCATAGAAACTAAACTGCTTATTGCCTTCGAGCTTATCGCGCATCTTATCGCACTTTTTCATCAGTGAATCGATCTCACCCAGAAGATCCAAAGTCTCGTTGAAATTAAACGCATCATAAACACGGTCGTTCATAGCCTCGGTACGGCGCGCTGAAGTGATCCTCGTATAACCTCTTAATAGTTCACATATCGTTCGCTTATCTGAAGCTAAAACATCCGTTCCGAATACTCTGTCGACAATGAGATTCGTGTATTCAACGGGAGCATCCGGATTTGCCGTTCCCCAACGGTCAAAGTCATAAGCGAGATCAAGGAAGAAAGCCAGCGGATATTCATTGCTGAATATATCACCTACATTAACGATCCACAGTTCCTGTATGCCGAAATCATATGCAGTAGTCATCTGCTCCCAGGTCTTTGCCAGGTGCGAAGTATTGAACCACTCAAAGGAGACCGGGAGGCCATGATAATCGAAATGATAATACATTCCATAGCCGCCTTTATGCTTACGCATTTCAGGTGTCGGAACCGTGCGGAGATTTCCGAAGTTATCGTCACAGAGCATCAGGGTAACGCCGTCAAGTTCAGGATCGCCCATGAGTCCAGGAGTCTTATCATCACCATAGAAATACGGCTCAACTTCCTTATACAAGGCGAGCATTCTGGGTACTGAATCAAGATCTTTGTTTACATATTTACGGATCAGCTTATTCTGCGTTTTCAATACTTTTCTGAGCAGATCGATATTATCTTTAAGCGTGGCATCTTTTCCCATGATCGCAGTATCAGCTTCGCCGCGCATTCCGACAGTGATCACATTCTCGAACTTACCGCTTCTTTTAAGACCGTCTTCCCAGAATCTCGTGATTCCCTTCTCATTCGCAAGGAAATTCCATGCATCTCCGTAGATCGATTTCGGTCCTCTGACATGCTTATATTCTTCTCCCTGCCTTAAGCAAGGCTCATGGTGGCTCATACCCATAACTACACCGAGTTCATCAGCGAGTTCCGCATTAGCGAGTCCGGGACCGTCTTCAGGAAAGATCTCCGCCCACATGGCAGGCCACAGATAGTTACCCTTAAGTCTTAACAGCAGCTCGAAAACATGCTCATACATCTTCGCGTTGAATCCGCCGAAATTATGCATGCAGAAGTTGCCGAATGCCGGCCACTCATCATTGATGAAAAAGCCTCTGTATTTAACCGAAGGCTCCTTTGAAACCATGCAGTAATCAGAAGGTATCCTGAACTCCTTCATCTTTGGAGGATTAACGTCAAGCCAGTCGATGAATGGTGATACACCGAGCATTTCAGACAGCTTGAAAAGACCGTAAATGGCGCCTCTCTTATCACTTCCGGTAATTACAAGAGCGGAATCCAGAACTTCTATTTTATATACTTCCCTCTTGCCCGTAATATCATCAGTATCAACTCCGAGTTTTTCTATCAGTTTGTCACCGGCAAGGCCGACATATACCGGTGACCCGCACTTGGAAGAACTGACAACTGCTGGCTCGAAACCGAATACTGCCTTAATGTCACCCGCAACCTTTAATGCGATCTTACGGACACCGCTCGGGGTATCCGTACCGCAGACGAGCTCGATATCTTTATTTCTGATCCCTGCAGAAGAGATTAAATAGTCCATATGCAAATCCTCTTTTCAGATAACTTCCATACAAGCATACAACAACCCGGTGAGAATGAAAATATCAATATGATCAATTATCTTATAAGATACCATATGTTTCCGGCCTGCGTTATTTATCACATAATGCGGAACGGTTTATCTTTTGATCTGCCACACACCGTCTACATCGAGGAAAGCTTTGGCCGTCCCGGTCGCGAAATCCAGACCGTAATCACTGTTGGTAAGAACAATGACGTATTTGTTTTCTTTCGGATACAGAACGTAAAGACTCTGGAATCCGGAATTGATACCCGAGTGCCAATATGTCTCTCCTCCGTTTTCATAGGATTCTATGGCGATTCCCAGTCCCCAGGCGTTGGTCTCATCTATTACAACAGCGGTTTTAAAAATCTTATTAAGGCTGTCATCAGGATCCTCAGATCTTACCATCAGGTCATTGCAGAATAATGACATATCTTCAGCCGTGGATTTAAAGGAATAGGCACAATTTGCTTTCTTGGCGATCAGATCATTTGTAACCGGAATACTTACAGGAAGCGCAAATCCGAGAGCAAATATCAATACTATGAATACCGGCGCGCATGTATAGAAAAGTTTGGAGTTCTTTCTTGTCAGGAACAACACTGTCCCTACGATCACAAATACAGCCAGGAATAATACAAACACTTTCGATACGAAGAAGAATAACAGAAAGACCGCATTTATCATTCCCGCAGCAATATAGGAAACTGTGAAGCCTGTTTTGAATGAATAGAATCTGTGCTTAGTCAGCTTTCCGATTATCGAGAATACAGCAAGCAGCAAGGCGAAAGCCGCAACAAATATAAGCATGGAATAAAGCACGGCATTGCTGAGCCTCATATACGGAGTAACAGTTCTCTCCCGCTCAAAAGTACTGTTCGTCATTCCTAGAGGATCGAATACATACTTAGTTGCTGCCTGCTCCATCGTCATCCCACCGGCATTCTCGATAACGCTCTGAAGATAGATGTAACCTACGCCGGAGTAACGGAATTCCGTACCGGGATCGCTGTAGATCTTCTTGTCGACGCCCAGCTCATAACTTGGTGAGAAGCCGGCAGTGTGGCAAAGAAGCTCTTCGAGAGTGATATCCTTCAGCCGCGGATCGTCTGTAAGAAGATCTGCATCAAGATACGGGTATATCTTCTCATCCAGCGTCAGTATTCCATCATCGACCATTTTCAATGCCACGACAGCTGCCACTGTCTTGCCGTTTGAAGCCAGCTCATAAACTGTCTTTTCTGTAGTGCCTGCGCCGTAATTCTGATACTCGACTGTGCCGTTTTCAGAATAGACTATCGTATAGTTGTTTATGTCGTAACCGTTCTGTTTATTACATGCAGAAAAGCTTACCGCAGCAATGATCATTGACATTATTACAAATACTTTGATTGCTTTTTCCATATTACTTCCCCAACAGTTTTACAGTACTCAAATACAAGCTGGATATAAGTCTCTTCTCATCAAGTTCATTCATATTTCCGGAACTGATGTTGTAGCATTTATTCAGCGTTACATCTCTTATGATCCCGTCAAAAGAGGACACCATAAACGCCAATATATCCGTTACAGGAATAACCGGTTTGAAATATCCGGACTGAACCTGAGAGACGATAAGTTCCGCTGCGCGGCTTGCAAGATAAGGAAATACAGGTGTTACCTCAGTCTGACTGTTTATCTTTTGGTCTGCCTCAGGATTCTGGATGCAGTAAGTGCCCAACTCAAAGAGTATCTTGTTGTAGCTTAGCAGCATATCCGAAAAGAAACTCTCTGCTATCTTAAACAGTTTTTCCAGTTTTTGCTCAGGCATTATGTCCAGCTTCATAACCTCATCGACCTGCTCTATCTGGTTGCCGATCAGGTTTGCCCTGTCTATCAGTGCAGCATAGACCGAGTAAATGTTATTGAAATACTTATATACTCCGCCCTGACTCAAACCTGTCTCATAAACTATGTCAGACATTGTGACTTCGTACGCAGGCTTGCGCTTACACACTTCGAAAGCGGAATCGAGTATCTCAGTTCTCTTCTCTATCAGGTATTCTTTACTGACTTTGGGCACAGAAAACTCCTTTCGAAAATAAAAACGACAACACTGTCGTTTTTATCATATGGAATATCAAATGTCAACAAAAAAAGGGACCATCTCAATATTTGAGACAGTCCCAATTATTTTACTGTATTTCGTTTCTTATTCGATCGGCTCGAAATCTGCTGCTCCGTGCTTACAAAGCGGGCAGATAAAATCTTCAGGCAGCTCATCGCCTTCATAAACATATCCGCAGACTTTGCATACATAACCCTTCTTGCCTTCAGTTTCCGGCTTCGGCTTAACGTTATTCTGGTAATAGGTGTACGTCATTGTTTCCTTTTTTGTGATCACTCGTGATTCAACGATGGAACAAATAAACATACCATGTGTTCCCAGATCAACATAGTCTTCAACCTTCAAAGAGAAAAAAGCGTTTATGTACTGAGGAAGGAACCTGAGACCATTATCCGACCTCATCTCCTCTATACCCTCAAACTTATCAACTGTTCTTCCGGTATGGAATCCAAACCGTTGGAATACAGAGAACGGGGCATCTGTTGAAAGACAGTTTACATTCATGATACCTGTCTGTTCGATAACGTGATGCGAATAATTCTCCTTGTTGATAGTCACTGCAACTCTGTTAGGAGTGTTCGTTACCTGCGTTACCGTATTAACGATAAGGCCGTTGTCTTTCTTGCCGTCATTTGAAGTCACGACATAAAGGCCGTAACCGATGTTGAACAAAGCTCTTAAGTCATTCTTATCAGCTGTATCGGATCTTCTTGCCTGGTACTCGCCGCAGAATTCCTCAGCTAATGCCTCAAGCTGCGCGCAGCTCTCTTCATTCAGGGCAGATTTAATGTGCACCGTATTCTCGGCAAAGGTACAGTTCTTACAGACTTCGAGCATACCCTTCATGATCTTTGCGGCCATCGGAGCCCAGGAACCGTTCTCGATCAATCCGATCTTGTGATTCGCGAAATTGCGTTCGGTCAGATGATGGATAAACTCGCGCATGAAAGGGAATATCTCAGCATTATATGTTGTCGTGGCAAGGATTATCTTGCCGTAACGGAAAGCATCCTCAACCGCCTCAGCCATATCACAACGAGCAAGGTCATTTACTACGACCTTCGGACATCCTTTATTCGTAAGCATCTCGGCGAGTTTCTCGACCGCAAGCTTAGTGTTGCCATAAACGGACGTATAGGCTATCACGATGCCCTCAGTCTCCTGCTGGTATGTTGACCATGTCTGGTACAGCCCGATGTAATAATCGAGGTTCTCAGAAAGGACAGGTCCATGCAGAGGGCAGATGATCTGAATATCCAGGTTGGCAGCTTTCTTCAGGACAGCCTGAACCTGAGCACCGTACTTTCCGACAATACCTATGTAGTATCTTCTGGCTTCGCATGCCCAATCCTCTTCTACATCCAGCGCTCCGAACTTGCCGAATCCGTCAGCGGAGAAAAGCACCTTGTCCGTGGAATCATAAGTCATAAGAACTTCAGGCCAGTGAACCATCGGAGCAGCAACAAAGTTTAATGTGTGCTTTCCCAGTTCAAGAGCCGAACCTTCCGCTACAACGACCTGCCTGTCTTCAAACGACGTGCCGAAGAAATTCTGCATCATTGCAAATGCCTTTGATGAAGAAACGATCTTAGCGTCAGGATATGACTTTACAAAGTTCACAATATTTGCCGAATGATCAGGCTCCATGTGCTGGACAACCAGATAATCCGGTTTTCTGCCATCCAAGGCCTTTTCCAGATTGTCGAGCCACTCATGCGTGAAATTCTTATCTACTGTATCCATAACGGCGATCTTGTCGTCTTTGATGACATACGAGTTATATGCCATGCCGTTAGGAACAACATACTGGCCTTCAAACAGATCTATCTTGTGATCGTTAACACCTACATAGATAATGTCATTTGTTATCTGCATATTATTTCTCCTGTATATATTGTTTTACCTGTTCCAAGGCCGGATACGACGGGATAGCACCTTTGTGCTGAACACTTATGGTGCAGAAAGCTGTAGAAAACTCAAGAGCCTCCTTGAGAATTTCTTCAGAGATATTATCTATATTGCTTAAGTTGATGTCAAAGTCATTGAGTTTCCAAAGGAATGAACCGATAGAAGCATCTCCTGCTCCGGTCGTATCAACCACTTCCACCTCCGGTGATTTAACATGAGCACCAGCCTTCCTTGTGAATACAGACATTCCGTCCTTGCCGCAGGTGAAAAGCACGAGCTTTACGCCCTTTTCAAAAAGCACCGGAAGCGCCTTTTCTATATCATCCTCTCCTGTAATAAACTCCAGTTCATCATCAGATAACTTCAGGATATCCGTTTCAGGGATAAATTCCAGAACTGCTTTTTTAAGAGCTTCTGTGCTGTCCCACAGCATTAATCTGAGATTAGGATCAAAGCTTACCAGCGCATCTTTTTCCCTCGCATATCCGATCGCTCTTTTATGCGCATCCTTCATCGGGAAATCGCCTAATGAAACGCTGCAGAAATGAAGCGCAAATATATCTTCAAAAGCACTCTTATCAACCTTTTCAGCCGTATAGAGCATATCGGCGGACGGCTTTCTGTAGAACGAGAATGTCCTGTTGCCGTCTGCTGCGAGACTTACAAATGCTAGTGCAGTATTAGCCTCATCGGTAAGCATGATACGCGATGTATCGATACCGGCTTTATTCAAAGTACGAACTATCTTGTGACCGAAAGGATCATCGCCTAACTGGGTAAGGAAAACAGAGCTCCCGCCAAGCTTTGAGAAAGCAGCACAAACGTTAGCCGGTGCACCGCCTACCGCAGGGAAGAAAGAATCAACGTCATCAAAATCACATCCTTTTCGGGAAGGAATGAAATCTATAAGAGCTTCGCCGATAGCAACAAGTCTTTTGTTACCCAAAACCTCTTACCTCCATTCTGCCGATAGGCCGGATGGTAAATCCTGAACCTTCGCTTATAATTTTAACATTTGTATCGGCAGGATAGAATCTTGTGCTCATGACATACCGTCCTTCCCCTGCAAAGATCTCAAGACTGGAGTTGTCGGCTATTATTCGGATATCGTTTATTCTGCCTGTTCTTGCTTTACGGATCTTACGGCCATATCCCGAATTGCCGTTACTCAGATCCAGAATCAGGATATCGCCGTCGTAACTGATAACGGCATCTCCGATCGATATCTTAAAAGCATCATCAAATCCGGCAGTAATCTCAAAAGCAGGTTCTGCCTCCTTTAACACGCCTTCATTTACTTCTTCCGCTTCTCCCAAGAGTTCATTGTTTATTACCGGATACTGCCGGATAAAGCCGTCCTGACCTACAGACAATCTGCGCGGAACCGTAAGGCAATGCTGCCAGCCAAGTTCAGTCGTAGGATTGGAATACGGTATATCTCCTATACCCATCCACCCGATAAGGATCCTGTCACCCTTTTCATCAATAAATGTCTGAGGGGCATAGAAATCAAATCCGTAATCGAACTCTTCGAAGTCGGTCAGTGTATTTCCGTTCTTTTTGAAATAACCGGAACTATATACATTCTGGTAACGGAATTCTTCATGAGCGAGTCCCTGTGGAGATATTCCAAGGAAAACCTTATCTCCGATATTGAATTGATCCGGGCACTCCCACATATAACCGAAATCTTCGACGGAAAGTGTCTTCACATAATGCCAGTCATTAGGATCTTCTGCTTCATAATAGAGAACGCATCCTTTATCATCCAATGTCCTGGCACCGAGGACCATCTTCCAGATGCCGTCTTCGATCCATACTTTGGGATCTCTGACATGGCAGGAACAATAATCGGGATAATCCTTGTTTCTCAGTAAGATTTTTTTTGAACTTACCGAGCGGCCGTCTTCTGAAGTAACTAAGATCTGGTTGGCTTCCCTTCCTGAAGTAACGTAATCGTAGTCACCCGAAATCTCCACATTACCTGTATAAAACAGATATATCGTTCCGTCTTTTACGACAGCACTTCCTGAGAAAACTCCGTTTCTGTCTTCCGGAATATCGGGCTCCATAATTATTCCTGTATAATCCCATGTTTTCGCATTATCAGAACTCTCAAAATGACCCCAGCACTTCCTTCCGGATCCTTTTGGAGAGTCGGGTGAAAACTGGAAATACACATGATACTTACCGTCAGCAAAACTCAGACCGTTAGGATCATTTAGCCAACCCGTCCCAGGTTCCAGATGAATGCTCTGCCTCCAGTTCTGTGCCATCATTAACCCCCAATATCAACTTAATCAGTCATCCCAGATATCATAATATCCGTTGAAGAATTCATATTCCAGGATCTCTCCAGTCTTCGCATCGACTTTCACATAGCTGTATCTGTTGAGAGTGAATTCATAATATAGCTGTCCGCTGTAAGAATTGCCCTTTAAGATGTAGGTACCATAGATAGTGTTACCACGGTCCATCAACATCTGATAAGAATTTTGTATGGCCAGCATCTCTACATCAGGAATGATCTTTTCGGGCTTAATTACGGAAATCTTCGAAGGATAGTGCTTTCTCCTGCCGGAAAACATTTAGTGAACCGGTCCGTGTCGGCTTCTGACTGGGCATAATATGGTCGGTCTTCCAATACCACACCGTTAACATATTCCCTGCCGTAAAGCTGGATGTGCAACTCTCCTCCGGGACCCTGGTCACATATATAGTTGAAAACATACAGCTTTTCAAACTGACCTTTATCCTTTTCTTCAAGGCTTTTTCTCAAAGCAGCTTCTTCGCCCGGATAAAAATCAGTTCCGTCGAATAAAACACCCTCAGGATAGTAGATGTGATTTCCGATCTTCCCGATCTCAATGGGATTAATATCGAATTCATAACCTGAAGACGCCAGGAAGTCTTTCGTTTCTGAATCCTTGCTGCATCCGGCAGATAAACAGAAAACAATACAGATCGACACTGCAATAATCGCACGGGAAAACTTCCTGTTCATCTAATGCTCCTTAACCCATGACAATCTGAAAAATACTTTTCCATTATACCAATTCAAATACTTAAAGATAACTTAATCATCTCAAGCGCACGCTTTTCTCTTTTGATCATGATCTCATTGGAAAAATCATCAGTGGTATATACGGCATTAGTTGCGATCGCATCATCTATCTCTCATTCCCGTATATGTCAAAGTATAACTTATTGAAATCATGATCCTCGACCATATAATGCCCTTCGTTCCAGAAAATGTTGTAATAAACCGGTTCGATAATGATGTTCAGATCCTGGTCCATTACACCGAATCCCCACATAGGGCCGTAAGAAGGATCGGCGAACTTGATCTGACCGTCAGCGCAATAAAACCGGCTGTCATCACTTGCACTTAAAAAACCTTTGGTCCTTTTGATGATGTTCTCATTACTGTCAACTATATAGATCTCTTCAAGGGTAGGATCCGGGTTATCTGTTCCGACTATGAATTTGTCTTCGTTAATATAGTAGACATTTGCATAGTTGTTGCTTAACACAGGATTATAATTGTTGTCCAGCACACCGTTATGCCCGTCTTTGAAGACACGGTAGTACATTGGACAATTGCTTTCTTCAAATGTCGGAAGGTCAAAAATACCATCGTAGACCGGCGGCACCAGGAACTGCAGATCTTTGTCCAAGATGCCTTCTTTACCGCAGATAAATACGTGTCCGCCGTTATACTCCGTATAAGGTCTGTCCATAACAAATATGCTGCTGACATCCTGATCCAGTTTTAAGATGAGACGGCATTTTGTTTGGTTCGAAAAACACCCTGTACTCGGAGATTCTTTTGTCTTGACCTTTACTTCCACGTTGAGCGCTTGGTCTGAATATGATTTTTTAACTGACTTTATATCCGTTGCGATGAGCCCGTAACTGTTGAAATCATAATACAGCAACGCATAGTCCTTGCCTTTGTAATTGACCTTTATGTACTCATCGAATCCAAGAACGTCGAAATAGAAATGCAGATCCTCATCGTGCCTGCATTCGCTGTATAACAGCTTATCTTCGTTCATATTCATGCGAGGCGCGAGATCATAGACGGATTTTGCATTGGCAAGAACAGTCTCGTCTACGGCTTCTGTCTGTTCGGTGTTGTCCGTTCCGGAACCGGTTTGTGAGCGCGAATTCTTGCATCCCGTAAAACACAGAATCATTCCAATAATGACCGCAAATAAGATTACTTTGTTTTTCATAGCCCTATTACCCCGTAAGCTAATCCAATTGAGAAAACCTATATAGAAATTAGCACACGGCAGGATAACATAACAGGGGACAAACTCTCACGTTTACATTGCCAAAGTATATTTAAAACACGAACAGGATACGGTTGTTTCAGTCAGATTCCCTGAATGATCACGGTGCCACTATCATGAAAAGTGTCCCGTCATCCAGCAGTCCGTTAAGGCTTTCACAGTCTCTCACCGAATAGACCTTATCATCATAAACAAGATATTTTCCGTCAACAAAAAAGTAGTCATGTACAAGACCGCTTTCAGTTGTGAAGGATATCTTTGTAACATTATCTGATGACAGTATTGTTGAAGCATCCTCATTACGTTCGGTCGCACAGAGCTCATGCATCGCATCCTTAAAGAGCACGATTACATCAGGGTTGATAGTGTCAGTCGCAAAATCAGGCTGTGTCTGTCCCGGTCGGGTTACTTCTATCCTGGTCATGACCGGCTCAAGAAACTTGAGAAGAAGCTCCTCGCTGCGATAATCCGTCATATGGAAAATATATCTTCCGGAGGGATCGTAAAAGATCGGTCGTGAGAAGCCGGTAGTTCCGGGCAACTCGAATTCCCCTTCCGTACAGTCCCAGCGGAAATATTCTGTCCTGTAGATCGTGATGCTGTGGTCTTCATGCGGATAGTGCTCAAAGATAATCGTTCCGCTGAAGTAAGCAGGAAATCCCGGCTCACTCCCCGGGAAATCAACCTCATCGCCGAATCTTCTTACAAAAGCCTCAAATTCTTCATCAGACCCGTCGATCATAAGATTGCAATCTGTTACATAATCGTAGTACCAGCGCATATCGGTATCATGTGTGGTTGCACGGTAAGACTGTCCGCTTTTCCTGTATCCGCCGCCTCTGAGGATTATGCCTCTGTCCGCGATATGATCCGGAACCTCGGTAAGAACGTTTTCCCTGGTCTCTTCAGCCGGTAAAGAACCGGAATAAGTGTCTGCATTTTGCTGCGTATTGTCTGAAGCATGATATTCGTATTCGCCGTTCGCACGCGCAAGACTTACTGATGCTTCGATCTCTTTCCTGACCCTTGCTGATTCAATGATCTCAGGCACTATCGCGATCACTCCGAGAAGAGTGAACACCACCGCGATGACAAGCAGGATGATATAAATAAGTTTCGGTTTGTTTTTCTTTCCGTTATCCATCATTTTCCCCTGATACCTGTCAAAATTGTATCAACTACCGTTACCGCACCAAATACATAGACGGGAAAATTGATTATGTATGCGTTATCCGTCCACGCCGGCCGAATATCTATAAAGCCCATGCTGAGGAAAGCTGCCAATGCCGAGGCATACCATGAAATCACGGAAAGAATTGCAATTGTTATTATTTCGAAAACATATGGAAGGATCTTCTTTTCGGCAGACTGACCAGCCAGGTCTTTTCTGAGAAACATGAACCATATAGTCAGCGGTCCAATCGTCCCCAGGATCCTTCCTGTCCAGAACAATACCGGATTTATCTCCCATACAGAGGATGACAGCGGTCCGGGATCTTCATAGACTGAAATCAACGACAAGCCCTGATAACTGAGAACTGATGATAATACAAAGATCAGAACTACTGCAAACCATAATCCGACGATAAGGATCACCGGCAGTCTTTTCTTTCTGACAGTTCCTTCATTCATAATACAGATCATTTCCATGTTTTCTCAGTTCCATAAAAACATCAACATTATTGCGGTCGTACTCTTTAAAACCACACTGTTCATACACATGGATCGCACGGGGGTTATCAGCGTAAACGCCAAGATAGATCCTGTTCAGACCGAGTTCTTTAAACCCGTACTCAACGGTTCTCCTTAATGCCTCTTTACCGTAACCATTATTCTGCATTGATGTTGTAATGACAATTCCCCATTCTGATTCATCATCCCTGCGGTTAAAGAATTCGACGTTGCCGATGAACTTATTTGTGTTCTTTTCGATCATCGAAAACATCGTTGCATCCTTATCCATCTTATCTTTGATATAGTCGCGTTCTTCCTCTTCGGCATATGGTTTGCGTCTTTCTCCAATAAAACGGGCAACATTATCTATATCATTGATCATCTCCAGATATTCAGGGACAAGGTCAAATGACGGCCGCACAAAAATTATTCTTTCAGATTCAAATACAGGATCCATGATCATAATATCCTCATGTTAATATATTCAGCTGTGACTCTTCCAGTTAAATCTGTTCTTCAGAGCATATTCCAGGTAGTTATCGAAGATATCGTTCATTATGATTGGAATATTAGCAACAAAGGTATTGTACTGTTCCATAATAAGATCCATATCTTCCGGCCCGATGACTTCTTCAGGATAATCCGATATTCCTTTTACAACAACACACTCAACGCCGTTGGCTCTGCATACATATGCAATGGCAGCAGACTCAGTATCAGCAACTGTTATGCCATTATACTTTAAAGTGTTGTAATCGCTCCACAAAACCACGGGCTTATCCGCAGTTCCGATAGTTCCTGTCTTAAGATCTTTGTGGCTGTCCGTATCGATATATACGCTTAACGAATCTTTGATAATCTTTCCGAATCCGGGAATGTTACAGTCATATTGTACGAGTCTGTCCGGGAACAAGATATCAAGAGTATTGTAGTCGGGATCAATTCCGGCGCAGGTTCCGGCCACGATTATTTTCGACAGCTGAAAATGGTCGATCATGTACTGGGCCGCAGCACTGCTGTTCGCTTTCTTACTGCCACATTTATAGATAATGACCTCTTCACCGGACAGTTCTTTTTTGAAATACTCTCCGAACGGATATTGTCCGCAGTCCTCCGATGAAAGACCGAATCTCTCCAACACACATTCCCATTCTTTTGTGCATGCAATACTTATTCCGACCATGCTTCACTCCCGGAAAAACAATCATTCATTGCAAATTTGATTTATTTTGCAGTGTAATCTCCCGAAACTCTTCCTACCGCGATGATATTTCCGGTATTGCCGGCAGCATCGGTATCCAGGGCATCCATGAATTCCTGTACCTTGGGCGATATGGAATTAACTCCGCCCTTGACTCTTTCGACAGGATTCTTAAGCGCGAAAACATAGACAGTATACTTGTGCGTGCTGCCCGGCGGCGGATAAGGTCCAACATAATCAGATGACGGGGCCCAGCCTTCAGGAAGCGAAGTCACGGTGATATCACTTGATTTCCAGTGAATGAAGTAAGCAGTGTCCATATCGATCATGTAGATTACATATGTGGCCGCACCTTCCACCGGTTCCCAGGAAAGTTCCGGTGAAGCATTCTTGCCGTCAACCGTATTGGCGGTTACCTCATCCCATTTGCCGTCATGAAGACTCTGAGAGGTGACTGTGAAAGCCGGATATGCGCTGACAAATATGTCGCCGGTGTTATCGGCAACGACTTCAGCAACAGTAGCTGCAGTCTCGGCAGGAGCCTCAGAAGCGGCCGTGACAGTTACAGTTTCTTTTGTGCCGCATCCTGCCATCGAAAGCAGTAACACTCCGCAAAGGACCAGTGCCGGGATTCTTTTTGATTTCATAATTATCCTCCATACTTAAGGCCGTTCAAGCCTTCCTTTTTACCGGTAACCAAATCTCGTTATGCAGACCGTCACCTGAATCATTCGGCACTCCATAACGCTCTATATTATATTCGTCGATAAGTTCATACTCGTCAACTTCGAAAAGCCATTCTCTGAAGATATAACGTCTCATCTCCTGCGACGCTTCGGTTGAATTATCCCTGCACTTGAACTTTGCCCAGACTGTCTCCGGTATCTCTATGACGGTCATACCTTCCGGAACTTTTCCGCCTTTGTAGTCAACACCGGTAAGGAACAGAAAACGCTCATCAAACGTTATTCCTTCATAATCTGATGACCAAGGCCTTCCATCGGTATTTAATACCACATCGCAATCTCCTACACTTACGCCGTAGAAGATCCCCGTGTTCAGTTTCTCACCGTAATTATTTATAAAATCATAGACAAATCCCGGGATCTTTTCGAAACAGGTTTTGCATTCAAATACATCCGCCATTCCCAGGATATAGAACTTGGGCATCTTTTCTATTATCACATCGATCTTATCTGCACCCTTAACAGTAAAAGTCAGTTTAAGCGGCAGAAACACCTTTGCAGGCTTATTTTTCTTTTGGATCTCCTTAGGCGTAGCATCGTGAAAACGGCTGAATGCCTTTGTAAAGCTTTCAGGTGTCTCATATCCGTATTTTTCCGCGATGTTGATTATCTTTTCATCACTCTCGATCAGATCCATCGCAGCCAGATAGAGCCTCCTGTTCCTTATATACTCGCCGATAGTGTAACCGGTTATCATCTGAAAACTGTTCTGAAGATAACTCGCCGAAACATGGACTTCCATAGCAACCTCCTTCGGGCCCTGAACCGTCTTGATATTCTCCTCAAGATAACGGAGTGTCTCATTGATCACATCAGCCCAATTCATACTGTTCTCCTTTAGTGTTCAGCTTTAAGGTACTATGTCCTGTCCGATCATTCCTGTCTTAGAATTTGAAATTCTGTCTTTTTCTGCAAGACCGGAGTTAACTTAATTATACAATGCATCCCATAATTCATTCTCGAATCCGGCGCATCTTATAAATATCCGGCACAGTTCGTCAGTCTTCGCCTCATCTATACCTGCGCTCTGTTTATCCAAAAAATCTATCCACATCCGGTTGGTATTCACATAACTGTCACATGAATAATCCTCAAACCACGAATGATATTTAGACTTGGAAATCTCCTCCCGATACTCCGACAAAGAAGTCTTACTTATATAAGCATATACCCATGAACACTGGAGCATGCCTGTAAGTCCTCCGAGCATGCCATGTTCATCTATACATTTGCGCATAAATTCAGTGTATTCAGAAATAACATTAAGCTTACCGGTCTTTACGATATCATCTTCAGATATCCCGAGTTCATTCATATTGGGAATATGCACGCGCTCGACTTCCGATATTGTCTCATCAATGATACTGTCCAGAAAACACGTAATCTCCTCTTCTCCTGAAATATCCCTTATACGCTTCAGTATCCCGATATAATCCTGAAGATACAGATAATCCTGGATCATATAATGTTTAAAAAGATCCTCATTCAGGGTTCCCTTTGCCATTTCTATGACAAAGGGCTTGGATACGGAAACATCCCATATTTCCTTTACTTTTGAAAACAGTATTTCAGATAATCTCATATATGATCCGTTTACTTCTCTGCAATAATGGCAACGTATCCGCCACTCTTATAGCCTTCAGTAACTTCTTCCGGCTCCTCATTAGTATAAAGCGGATTCTTTACGAGTGTCTGATAGAAAGAAAACCTGCTGATCCCCAGATCCTTCAGAACACCTATCTTTTCCTCTGTTGTGTGCCATACGCCTGATGCCGCAAGAGCTAAAGGATAAGGCAGTTCGGGCATCGCGCCTTTGAGATATTCGTGATCATATGTATTCAGGCTCTTACCGAGAAGATACATGAATCCGAAAGCACTCTCCTTCGGGACATCAAGAAGAATAAGTCTGCCGTCAGCTTTCAATGCCTTAAGACATTTCCCGTAAACCGGGGCAAGATCTTCCATGTAGCTTGAGCTTCCGTTGAAATATATTACATCGTACTCATTATCGGGAAGATCAACGTCTTCGATCAGTCCGAACTTGATAACATTAACTCCGCGCTTGACCGCTATCGCACCCATGTCTTCAGAGGGTTCTATGCCCTCAATGTTTGAACAGTCGATGCAGCTCTCGAAAAGACCGCTCCCGCATCCTACGGAAAGAAGCTTCTTCCCTGAAATGTCACCGAGAACCTTCTTAAACAGTCTCAATTCACTGATGAAGAGGTTCTCATTCTTCATAAACCATTCATCATACTTAGCTGCATATCCGTCAAATTTCTGTTTTACTTCGCTCATGATCATTCTCCTTAAAGTATTGTGTAATTGTGGCAGAGCGGGCCGCTGCCCTCACCAAGGTCAAGCATTGCCGCAAGAGTACCTGAAATGTAATCCTTTGCGTTCTTGACCGCGTTGTCCAGATCTTCACCTTTAGCAAGGTTTGAAGCGATCGCGCTGGAAAGCGTGCATCCCGTGCCGTGTGTATTCGGGTTATCGATCCTCTTACCCTTAAACCAGATATATCCGCCATTACGATAGAGAAGGTCATTAGCATCGTTTATCTGATGACCGCCTTTACAGAGAACGCTGCATCCGAATCTCTCAAAGATCATCTTTGCAGCGATGACCATATCTTCTTCGTTACTGATCTTCATTTCTGACAGTACCTCCGCCTCGGGAATGTTGGGCGTGATGACACAAGCCAGAGGAAGAAGCTCTGGCTTCAGTGTATCGATCGCATCGTCGCTTATGAGCTTCGCGCCGCTTGTTGCGACCATGACCGGATCGACTACGATGTTCTTCGCGTTGTACTGTTTGAGTTTCTCCGCTATGACCTTTATGAGTTCACTCGAAGCGACCATTCCCGTCTTGACTGCATCAGGATATATATCCGTGAAGACTGCGTCTAATTGCGAAGCCAGAAAATCCGGCGTCACTTCCATGATCCCTGTTACGCCGGTAGTGTTTTGGGCAGTAAGAGCCGTGATGGCCGACATGGCATAAACGCCGTTCATCGTCATCGTCTTAATGTCTGCCTGTATACCGGCGCCTCCGCAGGAATCGCTTCCCGCGATCGTTAATGCTGTTTTCATATCATTTACCTTCTTTCGTAAATCTGTTTTGCATTACTTTTATATAGCGGCATAAGGTGGTGCCCCCGGTATGCCGCTCTGACAGATCGCTCTGTTATCAGCTATTCAGTTGTGTATAAATCTCGGGAAATTCCTTCAGACCCTTTATGTAATGATCTCCCGTGTTCTTTACTCCTTCCTGATCACTCTCGCCTTTTTCGTCGTAAACTCCGACGGTCACAAAGCCCGCCTCCTTCGCTGTTTTGAGCGCATATAACGAATCTTCGAAAACAAGTGTCTCATCAGGTTTCGTTCCGAGAAATGCAGCGGCCTGATTGTAGATCTCCGGTTCATGCTTGCTCGCGCCGACTTCAGTATTTGTGAAGATCTTTTCGATAAACCCGAGCAGTCCGTTGCGTTCGAGAGCCTTTTCGACATGGATTCTCGGACTTGAAGTCGCGGCGGTCATCTTTATTCCATTCTGCTTCAAGAATTCCAGCAGTTCTTTGGCTCCGGGCTTTGGAAGGACTTCATGGAAATAGAAATCTTCTATCATCTGTGTGATACCGGCATGAATCTCCGGATCAGTCTTTTGCAGCCGGTAATGTTCATTCAGATATGACGCTCCCTGCTCCATGCTCATGGAAAAGAGGATCTCATTTAAGCCGTCTTCAGGCTTAACGCCGATACTCTTAAGATATCTCGCTCCGAGATCATCCCAGATTCCCATCGAATCGAGCAAGACTCCGTCTATATCGAAAATAACGCCCTTTATCATACGGACTCTACCATCTTTACCGTTGCTGCCTTCAGATCTTCGGCAGCTTTTCTGATGTCATTCTGTGCATATATCGCACTGATGACTGCAATACCGCAGATACCGCTTCCCGCGAGTTCTCCGACGTTCTTCTGCGAGATCCCTCCGATAGCGATTACCGGAATGGAAACAGCCTCACATATCGCTTTAAGTGTCTCATGCGGAACATCTATAGCATCGTCCTTTGAACCTGTCGGGAATACTGCTCCTACGCCGAGATAATCTGCTCCTCTCTTCTCCGCAAGAACAGCTTCCTCTACCGTTCCTGCAGATACTCCGATGATCTTGTCAGGTCCTAACCTGGCTCGTACATCTCCTGCCTCCATGTCGCTCTGACCGACGTGAACTCCGTCAGCATTCATCGCCATTGCGATATCGACATTGTCATTGATAACGAAAGGCACTTTATATTCCCTGCAGAGTTTTTGGAGTTCCTTTGCTTCCTTAAGGAAAGTATCTTCATCCAGAGTTTTCTCGCGGAGCTGGACAAATGTGGCACCTCCGTCAAGGCTCTCCTTTACAACTTCATAAAGAGTCCTGCCGTTAAGCCAGTGCCTGTCTGTAACTGCATAAAGCAAAAGGTCTTTCTTATCGCACTTCATACCTTGCTCCCTTATCAAGAGTATCTCCGTCCATATTGTAGATCGCATCGATTATGCGGTTGCGGTACGTAGAGTTGCCGTCTCCTGGCTGCATATTGGTCCATCCTGTCTCACCTGCAAGACCCATCGTGCAGACGGCTGCAGCAGCTGCTTCCAGTTCATTTCCGGGATTTGCAACTATGAATGCGGTCATCATGCCTGAGAGCTGGCAGCCCGTGCCTGTGATCTTACCCATTTCAGGACGCCCATTCCTGATCACGTAACATTTATCGCTGTCACTGACGAGATCAATAGCTCCCGTGATCGCAACAATGGAACCTGACTCTTTTGCGAAGCTCTTAACAAAGGTTACTGCCTGATCGAGAGTCTCTTCGGTTACCGCGTCAGCCACATCGGCATCAACGCCCTTTGTAGTTCCGCTTCCGAGAGCCAGTGTCTTTATCTCGGAAATGTTGCCTCTTATTACAGTAAACTTTATTTCTTCCATAAGCTTTACAGCAGTATTAGTACGGAGCGCTGAAGCGCCTGCTCCTACAGGATCGAGCAGGACCTTATGATTTAATTCATTTGCCTTTCTGCCCGCCAGGAACATTCCCTTAATACTGCTCTGATTAAGTGTTCCGATATTAATGTTCAGGCCGCCGCAGATCGAAGTGATATCTTCAACATCTTCAGGCTCATCCGACATGATCGGGCTGGCACCGCATGCGAGCAGAACATTTGCAACATCATTGACCGTTACATAATTCGTTATATTGTGTACCAGAGGTACTGTCTTACGTACATTATCCAAACAAGAACCTAACATTCTTATTTCCTCCTGAGATCTTTAGATTATTATCGGCAAATAAAAAAACAGATATATCCGCCCTCTGATATATCTGCTTTGACTAATACTTTATACGCATATCGATTTCCCTCCGTTGGCATTATCCAAATCAGGTTTAAGGGTCCAGAATATGATCCTGTTCTCAGCCTGTCACACAAGCTCCCCGTATGTACTGCAAACACATTCTAAAACGCTGAACGTGTTTGAACAAAGCACATTATATGACTACATGCCGGAAACATCAACAGTTTCCGGAAGAACGGCATTAGCTCATACCAGATCGTTCTGGAATCTGGACAGATGCTCATACGGAAGGATCAGACGTCCTCTGTATAATCCGCAGCCGTCATTTACCATCGCGTTATCGATGGCACCGAACATGTTTACATCTACTTTGCTCAAATCCAATTTTTGAAGTCTCACACCGCGTTCGAATGCATCATCGAAAAACGGATTCACACCAAACGGCACAGCCTCACGCCGTGCGCGGTCATTTTCCTGTCTTTTCTCATATCCCAAGTGGTTCGCAGGGCCGATCTCAGCGTTATCGTCCATCGTCTTTGTCCTGATCTGGACCTCAATATTGCTTCTGGACGTGTTGTCGAAAAAGGCAATATGCAAAGAACGGTAATCGTAGGATTTCGGATAGACAATATAGTCCCGGTAGTATGGTCTGTACTTCGCATCGATCCTTTCGCTTTGCTGGTCAACTCCGGACATTTCAGGTTCGAAACCCCTCTCTTCCAGAAAACCCGGAAGCGCATTAGCTATCTCATAGATATACTTCAGTTCGCGTTCCTCCCTGTCCTCGCCTTCCTTCAGATGGCACTTGGGCAGTGAGATGACTATCCTGTAAGCAATAAGATCCTTAATGCGTCTTATCTGCTCCTTGATCTCAGATTCAGAAGGAAACTTTCCCGTACGGAAATAGTATTCGTAAATGAACTCCACGATATTGCCGTTGATCTTCTCTTCCAGACGGATCAGAGACTTGATCCTGCCCTTAAAGGTAAAAGCCAGATACGGGTACTTCTCCGTCATATACTTATAGAATTCGCGTATCGTCTGGGACTGAAGCGTAAGGAATTCATTGTGTTCCAGGAGACCTGTCATCTGAATAAGACAGTTGCTGTGGGCAAGATCGACTCCGTTATTTTCCCTGACCGCACTCTCCTTCAGGTCATTGGAATAGCTGTGAAGGATCTTTGCAACGGTGTCGCCGTTATATAAGTAATCATTAAGTGAAATCATTTTCATGCTCCGGACTGCAATTGTATTTACGGATAAGTATACAATAATCAAAGAAAATATCAGTTCTCTGCAACATCAAAAGCTCCAATAATATACCATGCTATTTACAAACCACCCGTAAAATCTTATTCTTTCTTTAGGTGTAATATTTTCGGGGGTAATTCATGGGACACGGCAGCCATCACGGCGGTAGTTTTCACTCAGGCGGACATCACAGTTCAGGCGGCTTCGGAGGAGGCGGTTTCAGCGGCGGTGGCGGAAGCTTTGGCGGTGGAGGCTTTAGCAGCGGCGGTGGCGGAGGCTTCGGCGGAGGTGGAGGTTATAGCGGCGGAGGCGGCGGTTACCACAGTACAATAATAGAACTGGTCATCGGCGCCATAGTATTGGTCTTTTTGTTCCTGAAGGCTGTAGCCGAACATGCCATTCCGGGATTGGACCTCATCAATCTCGGTATGTTCAGTTTAAGTATCTTTTTCTATTACCATGGCATAAAAGAATATGACAGGACATCGGTTCTGAAGGAATTCAAGAGAAATTATGTTCCTTCCCCCGGCGGAAGAGTATGGAAAGGAAGATATTCAAGCTTCGGATGCAAGGGTAACAAAACAACCTGGGCTGATAAATACACCCACGACTACGGCATATCTTTTTTCGACAGGGAATTCGGAGAAGCAAATGTCAAAAAGGTTAAAGAGACCTATGACAGAACTCCCCGTATCGTCTGGGTAAGTTCTATCACCTGGCTGATCATCGGCATCATATCTTTTATCTCAACATTCTTCTTTTATGAATCAATTATCCCTTTCTTCGAACGCTTGATCATGAGCGACGAAGCCTTTACATTTATCGATCATTTTATCTTTTATCTGCCGGCTACAGTGACACTCCTTTGTTCCATCGCGAGCTTTGCATTCGTCAAGGTAAAGGATGATATCTTATACAAATGTGCCGTCAGGGCAGTCGAGGATAATATGGCAGTATCAGAACAGCAAAAGACCGAGGAATTCATTGATTCCGAACTCAGCAAGAAATGGTACTACAACCAGTGTCCGAACTGCGGCGCTTCTGCATCTCATGCGCTTAAGATATGCACTCACTGCGGTTCCTCGCTGGAAGTAAGATCATTTGGAAACGGGGGGCCCGGGGCTGTTCACCGTATAAATATCAAGGATGAATGATCCAGGCATTTCGGCTTATAGCTGCATAATGTATCTCTTTACCGGTTCATCAGTCCATACCTGGGCTTCTATATAGCGTTCAGGGCCGTGTGATCCGTCATCATTCCAGTCCTGCGGAAGTCCGTAACGGCCGATGATGTCCAGTATCTCTTCGTATGTATAGACTTTTTTTCTGTATTCTTTTCCGTCTTTTATGCGCGGACTGAAGGCCGGCATGGAATCGCCGTAAGTAAACGAGATCTTACGGGTGTCAAACTCCTCTATCGGGATCTTAATAACACCGGGATCTTCGAACCATGTACTGAGCCAGGGACTGTGTTCCACTACCAGATAATGCGGCGAAGGAATATCCATTATGATGCCCTTATTTTCCGCTTCTTTCCGGACTATTCTTTCACAGTTCATGCGCTTGGAGATATACCCTGTATCTCTTTGGGCCGTCTGCGAAGACGGCCTGTCGAGCTTTATCCTCTCGAGGACCGAAAAAGCCTCATCCTTCGGAAGCGCAGTGAGGCTCTTAAAAGGCCCCGAACGTTTGTCGAAATAATGATAGAGATACACGAAATTTCTCCGGTTTCAGATTAAATGATCTCTTATATCTTCTTTCCCTGAATGATCATGGAAAGCGGGAATCGGCTGTTATCAAGATCCGTGAATCCACCGCTCAGATCATGATCAAATTCCTGCATTCCGGTAACAACGATCCCGTTGCTGCACATACCCGAAATGATCTCAGACAACGGATGCGTGTAATCAGTAAACGTCTTTGAGTGATAACTCTTCTTCGTCATGTAATACATGCCTCCGTTACCGGTCCACTCATGCTCGAAATATGAATAGTGGCACTCCAGCCTGTGTTCCGGATCGTAGAGTTCTTCGCCGGGTGTTGTAAGCATGCTCGTACAGGGATGCTGCTCATTGATGATGATCAGTGCTCCTGGCTTCATGCATTTTGCAGCCACTGCGAAAAAGCGGTCCAGATCATCAAACCAGCAAAGCGCTCCGATAGTAATGAGGAGTATGTCAAAGCTTTCTTTGTAACTGTCATCGATGTCATATATATTCGCAGCTTCGAAAACACAGGGCAGACCCAGTTCTCTGGCTTTCTCATTGGCGAAAGCGACCTGATTCTCGGCAATATCAAAACCTACGCCCTTTGAGGCTTTTCCGCATTTAACCAGAGAAAGCAGTTCGCGTCCGTTATTGCAGCAGAACTGGCCTATTACCTTCCCTTCCGTATCCGTATTCTTCAGGATCATCCTTGTCTCATCATTGAAAAAGGGATAATCCTCATTGTTTATCCGTTCCGTGATATCAGCGCCCCAGGATTCGTCTCTTTTATCAAAAGCCTCTTCCCATGCTTCTTTGTTTCCTTCAATATATTTTTCCATAATGCTTTTCCTTTCTTTTTGTAAGATATAGTCTGTTAATCCTTTAATCCCAGTGCTTTTTCCACCAGTTCAACTGTCTGTTCTATGCTTCTGTTCTCATCGCGATGGATGACACTGAAACCGGAATTCAGCAGTTCATCATACGACTCCTGAGAACAGATCAGTTCCAGACCTTTCCTGTAGTTTTCAAGTGCCTTCTCGGGATCGGGTTCTTCAAGCATCAGTTTATAAAGGAACTGCTTCTCCGGATCAGGCCTGTCGAAGAATCTGTGGATCGAGATCTGCGGATCCGAGAGCAGTACCACCGTATGGTTCTGCGGGGCGATACGGCGTAGATCCTCAATACTGATATTGGTATCTACAAATACCGGTTTTCCCTGACTGCAGATATCAGGAAGCATCCTTAGTTCCAGCACCCCACATTCCCTTTTCGCACCGTCGATCCAGTCCTTATACTCCTGCGGAGTCCTTCTTATAAAGTCGTGCCAGTCTTCAAGATCCCTCGTATAGGTAAGACACGGGAACTCTTTAGGATCGAGTTCGCCGGGATAATTGTCATGGTAATTCTCCTCACAGGCGATTCCGTTATGCTTTTTGGCAAGCTCCTTTACCATCGTGGATTTGCCGGCATAAGAAGTGCCTATTACAAAGTAAGCGTTTTCAAAGTATGGTCTGTCATTCATATTTCATTCCTCTCCACCCAGTAGACCGCATATTCTGCTGCCGGGATAAAACCATGGCCTTTTGCCATTCCCGAAGACATGGGATTCTGGGCATCCCAGTGCACAGTCAGATTTTTCGAGCAGCATTGCCTGAGCATCTCATATACGCAATGATCGGCAAGGCTCTTTTTCCTGTGCTCCGGAACCGTGGAAACATCCAGTTCGACATGATCCTCGAAAGTCAGAAAGCTCGATGCCGCAGATACGATCTTTCCGTTATATAGAACTGCAGCCCCCGCCCCTTTGTCTGCAAATTCCTCAAAATCCCGATAGTTTCGTCCGTGATCAAAAGGATGCTCCTCAAATATCTCCCTCGTAAAAGGGCTGATACTGTATCCTTCCGGAAGCGGTATCAGTTCCTTTGAAGATACGGAACAAAACGGCTCCATGACCTCTCTTCTGAGAATAAACTTTACAGGCTGCTGTCTGACGTATTCTTCCCATTCGGCACTCATGCATACCAGTCTCGACTCGTATATAAGGTCCTTATGTTCTGCTATGAACTGCTCATCAGGCTTACCGCATAAATATGTAAATACACTCCTGTAGACAGCGCCTCCGGGATATGAATACGCATTCCCGGTCACACCTTCCCTGCAGGCAGTAAGAATAAGCGGAGTTTCCTTAAGGACACCGCTCGTTGTCTTATTCCAGATCTCATACTCACTTTGTTTTTCCATAGCTGCGAAGGGTAGTCTTTAATGTAAAAACCTGAAATTCCCCGTAAATCCCCCAAAAAACTATAACATATTTTTTTGACTTTTATCAGGTAGTTGTAATATATTATTCTGACTAATAAATTAATTAAATAATTACAAGGGAAGGGAACGATAATGAAACGCATATCAAGACTGCTTGCCGCAACAATGATAACGGCTGTCAGTATACAGTGTCTGGGAGGTATTCCCGTTTTTGCCGCAAGCGGAGTCGCAGTAAACAGCAAGAATTTTCCTGATGCAAACTTCAGAGCCGTGGTCGCCGACAAATATGACAGGGACGGAGACGGTTATCTGAGTGATTACGAGATCAGCACGACAATGAATGTCGTATGTGAAGGAATGGGCATCAAGTCCTTAAAGGGCATCGAATACTTCACTGATATACAGGGGCTCTGGTGTGCCGACAATAACATTTCGGAATGGGATCTCAGCAAGAACACTGATCTCAGAGGCATCTGGTGCTCGGGCAATGACTTCACTTCCCTGGATTTCACTGACAATCCCAACCTCGTATGGGTATATTGTTTTGACTGCAAACTTACAAGCCTTAACGTCTCCAACAATCCTGACATGGCTTATATCGAGTGCAACACAAATCCTCTGAAGGAATTGGATGTAACCAAAAACCACGAACTCGAACACCTGATGTGCGGATCCTGCAAACTTACTGAGCTTGATCTGAGAGGCAATCCCAATCTATGCCATCTTGATGCTTTTAACAATAATCTTGAGCACATCTATTTCCCCGAGAACTCCAAGATCAAGAGACTGGACATCTGGGAAAACCAGAAACTGGGCAATTTCGATGTAAGCGGTTTTTCGGAACTTCAGTACTATAACTGCTCATATAACAATGTTACAGAGATTGATGTAAGTCATAATCCCGAGCTGCAGAAACTCAGTTGCGCTTATAATGCCATCAGTTCGCTGGATCTTTCCAATAACCCCAAACTTGCTTATCTGGACTGTGCCATCAACAACATAAGCTCACTTGATCTGTCCAATAATCCCAAGCTCTACTTTCTGCAGGCCTTCACAAACGATTTCACCACACTCGATATCGGCAGCAACAGCAGACTTATCAAGACATATAACGACGGCCACTATCAGGATGAATATGACGTCTGCGTCGGTCATTCCTGGTCAATTCAATACGGAGTAAATCCCATTCCCGAAACGGGCGATGAGCTCCTGTACTTCCTCTGCGTCGACGATAAGGTCAAAATAAATGCGGCTCCGAGCGGCGCGAAAGATTCACCGGACAGCTATATCGATACAGATGACGGTCTGTCCGCATCAGATGATCTGATCACAAGAGGAATGGCAATAGAGACACTTTACAAGCTCGCAGGATGTCCAAGCGTCAGAGGGTTAAATACAAGATTCACGGACATTCCTTCAGGTGCAAGCTACGCAGACGCGGTCAAGTGGGGCGAGAAAAATCTGATCTGTCTGGGATATCCCAACGTCTGCTCCGACACATTCTGCGCTGATGAATGCATTACAAGAGAAGATCTTGCGCAAATGATGCACAGATACGCTTCATATGCGGGCTATAAGACTGCTTATGACTACGGCAGGACAGACTGGTTTGATGACTATTTCGATATCGACTACTACTGCTGGGGCGCCTTCACATGGGCAATACAGTGGGAGTACCTGACACCTGACGGCAATATGCTGTTCCCTCACGGAAGAGTGACCCGTTCCGATTACAAGGCGGCAATAATCGGATTGCTCGAAGATAACTATGATGATGTTCCTGATATCATTCCTATCCCCGAGAGGCCGGATATTGAATACGGCTGGATCCAGGATTCAAAGGGATGGAGATACAGGGATACCGACGGTTCATTTGTTAAGTCATGCTGGAAAAAGATCGATAATATCTGGTATTACTTCAAGGACGACGGCTATATGGCCACAGGCTGGCTGAAAGACGGCAACACCTGGTACTACTTAGGAAGCGGCGGAGATATGAAGACCGGCTGGCAGGCAGTCGGCGGCCGCTGGTACTACCTCAACAGCAACGGTGCTATGCAGACAGGCTGGGGAAAGATAGACGGTAACTGGTACTATTTCGGCAATGACGGCGCGATGAAGACCGGTTGGCAGAAAGTCAACGGATTATGGTATTACATGTATTCCAACGGCACCATGGCTACAGGCTGGGTAAAATCCGGCGGTGACTGGTACTACATGGCTGAGTACGGAGCTATGAAGACAGGCTGGGTATGCTCAGGCGGAAAGTGGTACTACTTCTACCCTTCATCCGGCAAGATGGCCTACAACACAACAATTGACGGCTATACGCTCGGACCTGACGGAGCCATGATCTGACAGGAGGCACCTCTATGATAAGAGCTTTACTAACCATAGATGATGTTTCTTCAGAAAACACTCCTGCCATAGTCGACTATCTTTGTGAAAAGAACATTACTGCCATAATGTTCATGGTCGGACAGTGGGCAGAAAAGCATCCGGAAGAGCTGATCTATGCGCTAAAGCACGGAATGATCGTCGGGAATCACAGTTATTCCCATCCGCATTTTTCGGAGCTGGGTTTTGACGAATGCAGGAACGAGATCGATAAGAACGAAGAAGTTCTCGACAGCTTCTACGCGAAGGCCGGCGTCGAAAGACGGTACAGACCTTTCCGCTTTCCCTACGGCGATAAGGGCGGAGAGAACAAAGACCTTATCCAAAAGTATCTTTCGGAGAAGGGCTTTGATAAAGTCAACGATACCAGGATCAGTTTCCCCTTCTGGAAAGAACAGGGACTTGATAAGGATATCGATACTTTCTGGACCTTTGATTTCATGGAATACTGCATCCGTCCGGGCAGCGGCTTTACCGCGGATGATGTCATGAAACGCATTTATGACACGGTCCCCGGGAACGGAGCCCCGCTTCTCAAGGACGGAAGTAACCACATCCTTCTCCTGCATGCGCATGACGAGACAGAAGAACTGGTTCCTGATTACTACAAGACATTTATTGAAGAACTTTTAATGAACGGTGTGGAATTTACTACACCCGGATTCATCTGACGGAGGGGTATACCGTTCCGGTCCGGACGATCCGTGAAGAAATCCATAAAGGTGATATACTAATCAAGTGGAAAACAAAAAAGCACAGAAGAAAGCGGTCATCACAGAACGTATCTTTATTTCGATAATCCTTGTGATTATCCTGTTGCTTTTTGTCTATTTTTTCAAAGACATAATGCTCCCCCTGTTCGAAATGCAGCTCAACAATGACCTTGACGGGGCAAGCGAACTTCTGGTCAGCAAGGGCTTTATGGGCGGCGTCAGCGTCATCCTGATCGAAGCGCTGCAGATGGTGGTAATCTTCATTTCTGCCGAGTTTATCCAGATTGCGAGCGGACTGAGTTATCCTATCTACCTTTCGGTTCCCTTATGTGACCTGGGGGTCTGTCTCGGTGCCACGATAATCTATCTTTTGGTACGCGTTTTCAAGTTCAAGAGCACATCATACGAGAAACGAAAAGGCAAGATAGAAAAGTTTGCTTCTGAAGCAAAAGACCGTAACACGGTCCTACTGCTCTATCTGCTCTTCTTCATGCCGTTCATCCCATTCGGTGCAATCTGCTATTACGGAAGCACAACAAAGATATCTTACGGGAAATACATGCTTACTGTAGCTACAAGCGCTATTCCTTCCGTACTGGTATCGGTCGCTATTGGCAGGGCCGGCATGCTCTTCTTCACGAGTAACATACCGCTATGGCTGCTGGTAGTTATCGTAATCGTTTTATCGGTCCTGCTCTTTTTGCTCATCTACTGGTTTATGCACCGTTTCGTATTGAAGGATACGGACAAGACGCCTGACTCGCTCTTTTTCGATATCTTCTTTACACTTGTAAAGGTATTTCAGTTCGGCAAGAAAAAACCTGTCGTCGAAGATGAACTACTAAGCAAAGCAGAGCCCCCTTATCTGATTCTGGCTAATCATGAAAGTTTCATGGATTTCTCCCATTATTATTATCTGTCACACCTCAAGAATCCGTCTTGTGTGATCAATAAATACTATTGTGATAAACCTCTTTTCAGACTGGTACAGAAGCATTGCGGATTTATACCCATAAAGCTTTTTTCCTGTGACACCGGAGCAGTAGTAAAGATTAGAAATATGATCAAGAGAGGATATCCTGTCGTTATATATCCGGAAGGACGTCTCTCTCCGGACGGACGCACCAATCCCATCGTTGAGAAAGGCGGTTCCTTCTTCAAAAAGCTCGGCGTGGATATCGTTATTGCAAATGTCGACGGTGCCTACTACGCCCACCCGAAGTGGCGCCGCAGGACTTACTCGACCGAAATAAAGGTCTCCGTCAGACGCGTGCTTAAGAAAGACGAAATAGCTGCCATGAACGCTGATGAGCTTGACCGCATTATCGAAGAAACATTATACAATGATGCTTCTCTCCGTAATAAGCCTATCTACCGTCAGAAAGACAAAGCCGCCGGACTCGAAAAGATCCTTTACAGATGCGCAGACTGCGGCGCTCTTTATAAGACTGTAGGCAAAGGCAATGAGCTTAAATGTACTGCCTGCGGCAAAGTCCATGTGCTTGATAACAGCTACCACTTTACAGATAAACCGCACTCCATCCCGGAATACTACGATGCTATACGCAGGATGGAGGAAAAAGATATTGATTCACTGTCGCTCGTAGCTGAAGTCAGTACAAAAGTCTTTAACGATAAGAGCAGAGTGTGTCGGAAAGAATCCGGAATATGTACGCTCACTTCCAAAGCTTTCCGGTACAGTTCCGACTCAGTCGAATTTTCCATACCTACCGAGAAGATCCCTGCCCTGGCTTTCTCATGCGGAAAAGAATTTGAATTGTATCATGATAACAAGCTCCACTACTTCTATCCGAAAGAGGATCCTGTACAGGTCGCCCGCTGGGCTCTGATAATCGATATTCTGACAAACAAAAGGAATAAGAATACAGATGAAAGAAGATAAGCAGAAAGATCCACTTATCAGTATTTCAAAAAAATCTTTTTTTGAAGTTACGATCCTGCTTCTTGTACTTTTAGCTGTTTCCGTATCATTAACATACATACTGCCACGCGGTGAATTCGGGGTTCTTCCTGACGGACAGCCTGACTATCTAAACTATATCCGCCGTGATGATCTGGGAGGGATCCCTCTCATCAAAGGAATACTCGCGCCTGTCCTGGTATTCTTCTCAGGCGACGGTCCCATGCTTACGGTTCTGTCAGTATTTCTTCTTATTATCTCAGGTGTTTTCCAGACCATGAAGGATGCAGGCGGGATCAGGGCACTTGTGGAAACCATCTCTGACCATTTCCGCGAAAAACGCATCCTTCTCCTCATAATAACGGCTTTTCTGTTTTACTGTTTCGGTTCCTTCCTCGGACTGTTCGAAGAAATGCTTACCATGCTCCCTATCGTGGCATCGCTGTGCATCTTCGCAGGTTATGATTCTTTCACCGGATTTATCTGTTCCATATTAGCCTGCGGCTTCGGATTTGCGGGAGCCATAACGAACCCGTTCACCGTACTTCTCGCGTCACAGATTATCGGTGCGGATCCGATGAAGAACATTTGGTTCAGGATCATTATCTTTATAGTAATGTTTGCTCTTCTTCTGGCGTTTCTGTTCCTGTATATCCGGAAACTGAAAAAAGATCCGGAATCAAGTCTTACACTCGAACATGATAAGATCATCCGCAGCGCTTCTGATATTTCAGACGACCAGGAACGATTATCAGACCTCTGCAGGAAAAAGCTGGTAACCGGTTATTCTGTCTTTCTGGCAGCCGCGCTCTTACTTATAATCGTTTCATCCGTCATTCCTTTTCTCAGGGGTTATACAGTCATAATACTGATCATTTATTTTCTGATCTTCGGGATAATAACAGGAACTGTTACTTCCGGAAGTTTCGGGAAAACTGTCAGGAGCTTTCTCTACGGCCTTCAGTCTGCTCTGCCCTCTATAGTCTTTATAGCGCTTGCCGCTTCGGTCAAATATGTTTTCGATCAGGGATCGATCCTTCCCACCATAATCAACGGCTGCTATTCGTTTATTGAGGGCAGGAGCATCATCAGCATTGCTCTTTTTATCTATCTGACCGTACTCATCCTTGAATTCTTCATCTCTTCTTCCACGGCAAAGGCAATATTGGTAATGGGATTTCTCGGCATGCTCCACACCGGTCTTTCTGACCGGATGCTCGTACTCCTTTATACCTTCGGTGACGGTTATACTAATGTATTTTTCCCGACTTCGCCGGTGCTTCTCATATCGCTTTCGATGATCGGAGTTAAGTACTCTTCATGGATCCGTAGGAGTGCAGGACTGTTTGCGGTTAATATACTTTTGGTAATCGTCTTTATAATCCTGGGAATCTTTGTCGGATACTGATTCCAACACTATGGTTAATTCATATCGTAGAGTTTGAGATGCTTCACTTTCCTGAGCGCCCAGGCGCTTATAAGCGCCGAGAACACTACCGTGATAAATGCCGCAAGTCCCCAGGCTTCGAGCTGGACCGATTTGATAATGTGCAGATCTGTTCCTTCAAGAAGCGTAATTATGCGGTATCCGAGTACAGATCCCAGAACCAGTCCGGTAATTATTCCCAAAAGTGTACATACTATCAGTTCCAGAGAAACATATTTTTTTGTTTCTTTTACGGTAAAACCGTTTATCCTCATTATCGTCAGTTCCCTCTTTTTCTGATTGATATACATGTTTACCAGATTAAGAAGGATAAAGTATGCCATCATACCCGCTATTCCGATGAAAAGGAACGAGAGATAATCAAGGACTGCTGCGAGCGTCTTGACTTCATTATAACGGGCCTCAGTATCCGAGAATTCCATGAATCCCTTTACAGAAGAAACAGCAGAGGAGATCAAGCTGCCGTCCGCACCGTTCAGCAATACAAGGAAAGCATTGTTTTCAGGTTCCCTGCCATATAGAGCGGTATATACTTTTCTGTCCATGACCGCATATAATCCGACACGGTTCTCATAAGTACCGCTGAGTTTTGCAGGATAAGGATTCATAGCCGAATCATATACGGTTAACTGATCACCTGCTTTTATACCTGTTTTCTCTGCCATCTTTAAATGTATCCATATTCCGTCACCCGGTTCGGTGATTTTGGAATAAGACCGTGGATCCAGTCTGACAAAATAAGCATTCAGGCTTTCAATATCTCCGCAGAGCAATTCGCACGAACTCAGATTGCCGTCAGAATCAAATGACGTCATGGAATCGCTTATATTGATATAAGATACGCCTTTCGCCTTAAGTATTTCTTCAATTTCGGTTCCGGCACTTTCAGAAACAGCAGGATCATATGTGATCTTAACATCATATACCTCAATCTTTTGGAACTGTTCATCGATCGTTTTCTTTACGCCGAAATTCATTGTCAGACCTGCAACAAGCAAAGAGCAGCATCCCGCAATGCTGACAACAGTAACGGCAACACGTCTCTTATCGTTCAGCATATTAAGCAGGATCATCCGTCCGTACAGAGAGCCTTTCCCGGACTTCTGTCCTCTTTTGACATTTCTGCTCTTTCTGTTGATCCCGGGGACGCTCAGCTGCAACAGTGAAATGGCTGAAGACTTCATAAGAGTTGTGCAGGCGAACCACACCGTAAAGCCGGACAGCAATAAAGCTCCGGCAAATACGATCACCGTTAACGGAACATCGATCGCTGCTTTCCCGGCTCCGAAAACATAGTACCTTCCATATATCGAAAGGACCATCCGCTGTATGGCAAAATAGCTTCCGGCCGTACCGAGGATCACCCCCAGCATTGTTCCGGAAACACCGAAGATCATGTATTTTGCCAATATCTCTCTGTTAAAGAAACCCAAAGCTTTGGATGTCCCGACGAGATTTCTCTGTTCGTCGATGATACGCCCGACCGTAGCATAGATCACAAGTGCTCCGACAAGAATAAAAACAAGGGCAAATGTGCCGCCCAGGTTACTTACATTTCTCCTGCCGTTATCAACATAAAGATAACCGGCACTGCCTCTGGCATCGAGTATGACCCAACGGCACGCATCGAGCTTATCTCTCTCTGAAACTGCTCCCTGCAGGTCTTTCAAACCTTCATCATAATCTGCCTGCCCCTGCTTATATTCTTCTTCACCGTCATTCAATTCAGCAAGCGAATCATCAAGTTTTTTCGCGCTGTCAGAATATTCCTTCCGGCCGTCTTCGTAGGCTTTCAGGTTGTTCTCATATTCAGCAAGGCCCTTCTCATACTCAGCCAGCCCTTCATCATATGAAGACCGTTTCTCTTCGTATAAGCTCAGTTTCCCGTTATACTCTTCCAGACCGTCATTGTATTTTTCTTCATTCTCGTTGTACTCTTGTAAACCGTCTATATATTCATCGTGGGCATTATTCCATTCTATAGCGCCAGCTGCGCAATATTCATAGTTACTGTACAGATCAGGCAATGCATCTTCTACGGCATCTGTTACCACCCGGATCACCGTACTTCCTTCAGGCACTTCAAGTGTTTTTCCTGTAGTGGCTTCATAGGCATCTCTTAATTCATCCTCTGAAATGCCAAGCCAAACTATAACAGTGCGGATATTTGAATTCAACGACCTGTTAAGATTGAATGTTATGCTCTGTGCGATCGGAAGTATTGCCGCGCTGGCATCTTCATCGTCAATACCGATATCATAATCAACTGCTTCCCAATCTATCATGCCGGCTACATCCGGACCGAGGATACCTGTTACAGCCGCCCTCAGATCAGATCTGATATTATCTCTGTATTCATCTACCATCCGGTAAGCGGATTCAAGCTGTTCCCTTGTCGATTCAAGTTCTTCCCATGCCTCATCAAGCTGTTCTTTGGCAGAATCCAGTTCAGCCTTATATTTGTCCAGCTCTGCTTTGCCTTCATTCAGCTGCTTTTCGGCTTCGTCCAGTTTCTTTTTGGCATCCTGAAGTTCAGCCTGTGCCTCTGAAAGTTTCTTTTCCGAATCCGTTAATTGTTGTCCTGCATTCTCAAGATCCTTGACCCCGTCATTATAGGAATTCCAGTTCTCATCCAATTCTTTTCGTGAATCGTCAAGCTCGGCCGCTGCATTATCAAGCTCGGCCTGTCCTTCATCTATCCCGCTCTGATAACTGCTGAAGATATCATCTGTCCTTATATTCTCACGCTCACCGGCAATAACCTTAAGTTCTTCTGCAACTTCAGAAACCTTTTTCAGGTATTTGTCGCCAAACCTGTCCAGACCTTCAGTTCCTTCGACCATGATCTCCGCTGTCATAAAGCAATTATCGAGAGCCTCTTTATCGAATGCATCAGAAAGTACAAGAACATATCTGGCACCGGGAGTCATCAGAGGCCAGCACGAATGATCAGGATGGAAGACTATGCCGGTAATGACATAGTCGGACGCATTAAGATAATCGGGTATCTTTCCTTTGGCGTTTAGAACGGTTATGGTATCGCCGACAGTAAGGCCCGTGTCATCATCGATAGACTTCTCGATAACGCATTCACCGGCAGACTGGGGAAGCCTTCCTTCAATCATCTGTACGGTATTGATCCTCTCTGTCAAAGACACGACCATAACATTCGTCGTATTATTCTGAGTAAATATCTTTCCGTCAGTCCTTAATACACCTTCAACATCAGACACTCCCTGAACCGAAGCAATGGCATTCATATCATCGGGAGTTAAGAGCTTTGTAGAAACTATCTGAATATCCCTGAAATTTGATGCGGCATAGAAACTGTTACCGTTGACATCGATTGCTTTAGCTGCATAGTTGATCCCCAGGTACGCAAGTACGGCAAGCATGGCAATAACTACTATGGACAGATAGGAAACTATCTGTTTGGTTATGTTGCGTATGGCATCTTTCGCCTGAGTCTTCTTCATAATAAATTACCAGACAAGTTCCTCAGCATGCAGCGGATGAAGATTCTTTTTAATGCTCGCTATCTTTCCGTTTCTTACCTTAACGACACGATCTGCCATCTTGGCGATCTCAACATTGTGTGTGACCATCATGACCGTCGTATTCTTATTCTTAACTATGTCTTCTATAACACTTAAGACCTCGATACTCGTCTTATAGTCAAGCGCTGCCGTCGGCTCATCTGCAAGGATAAGTTTCGGTTTTTTTACCAGCGCTCTTGCTATCGATACACGTTGCTGCTGACCGCCTGACATCTGTCCCGGATAATTGCCTGCACGGTGTGACAGACCTACTTTATCCAGAGCCTCTTCTGAAGACATAGGATCGTTTACAAGCTCGGCAATGAATTCCACATTTTCGAGAGCCGTAAGATTCGGCATAAGGTTATATGCCTGGAAAATAAAGCCAACATATTCTCGCCTGAACCTTGTAAGCTGTTCATCAGTAGGATGCGAGAAATCCTCGCCTTCAATTGTTAACGTTCCGCCGGAAAGGAAATCCATTCCGCCGACTATATTCATCATAGTTGTTTTACCGCATCCCGATTCACCTAATATGACTACAAATTCGTTTCTGTATATATCAAGATTGATTCCCTTAAGCACAAGATTAACCGTATCACCTGCCTGGAACTGTTTAGTAACATCTTTTAATGATGCCAGGACTTCTTTCTTTTCTTCGAGCTCGACATAAAAACCTTTCTCATCGATCGTCATAGCGGCAAGAGCTGCTATATGCTCACAAAGCTTCAATTCATCCTCATCATATAGGGCTCCGTTTTTCTTATTGACGATCTGATAGCATCCTATAACTTCGTTGACGTTGTTAAGGGGAACACAAATCATTGTTTTTGTCTGGATGCCGTAGTCATCAAAAACAGTGCCGTCAAATCTGGTATCAGAAGCTGCATCGGCTACCAGCATGGATTTTCCTGTTTTGGCGACCAGCCCTTCAATACCAATCCCGTTCTCAATGCTGACATTTGAAATGTCAGCCGGGCCTATATGGAAAACAGGCGCCAAACGATCCGTCTTCTTATCGAGAAGCCATATAGCGCCTGCTTCACTGTCCAATTCTTTTATAATTATTTCGAGACTTCCAGCAAGTGCTTCTTCAAGATTATGGACCTCAAGAAGCTGCTCCATCAGCTGAAAAGTTACTCTTCTGAATTTATTCTCATCAGCCATATTTATACCGCCTTACAAAGTGCCTTTCTAACTCTTACAATAACACATCATTCACAGATCATTCAGTTTTTACTTTCCTTAATTCCTGAATAAGTTTTGTTTTTGCTTTCAATTCCGCATTGAGATTCTTATTATACTGTTCTATGCCTTCCATATGTTGCTGATGCGCAGTATCATCAGAGATCTCCAGAAGATAGCCGCGCTTTTTCCTGCCGTCATTAAGATCACTTACGCGGATCAGATAGATAAAATCACCCCTGCGCAGGGTATGGTATCTCGAAACATTACTGTTCTTCATATCATCTATCCACTCATCGACCAGAGCGCGCAGTTTATCATCCTGGATAACAAGATCAACACGGTTTTTCGCGATCTCAGGGATGAACTTTCTTGCTACATCTGTCGCGCTTAAGAAACGTTTCCCGAAGTCCAGAGAGATATATCCGAACTGCCCTTCTTTCAGGATCGAACTGCTGACCATATCATCGACGTTATAAAGCCCGATATTGTTCATGATGATCAGGAATCCGATCTCATCGATCAGGTCGGTAAGCGCCATCCATTCTATATCTTTCGATATCAAACGTCCGACGAAGAAAATAATAATGGAGAATATCTGCATCAGAGCGGCGATCAGAAGATTCCTTCGGGATACTTCGGGCTTTTTCGCAAATCCGTAGATAAGTGCAATGAAGATTATGATCAGGAATATTCCGATCTCCAGATAGAACAGACTGTGTAAAGGTCCGTATTCTTTGACAAGGACAGCCGTTCCGTCCCTTATCTCCAGATTAACTGATCTATAGAATAACGGAATATACCCGGCAGTCAGGACAAGCCCGTAGATCGCCGTAGTGAAAACCAGCATAATAAACCTGAGCCATTTAGGGATATCGATCTTGCATATCGAGAAGATCAGGAAAAGACCTGCCAGCGGCAGATAACAGCCTCCGATATAAAGAAACTTATAGATTATAAGTGCTTCCCTGACATCACGCGCGCAAGCCAGGAGCACATAACAGAACTGTGAAAGCAATGCGAGAATAAATATCATCGTATAGCGCACCGAAAAGTATCTGCGTTTCGTCAGGAAATAGACCGTACAGCAGATCAGGGACAGTATGCATATAGCGATGTAAAACTTCAGTACCATTATGCGTTCACCACCCTCAGATAATCTGCAAAGACCTGTTTCTGAACAGGTTTTGAGAAGTAATATCCCTGGAAATAATCGCAGCCCAGTTCTTCCAGGAGCAGCTTCTGCTCAAGCGTCTCCACACCCTCTACCAGTACGGAATAGTTCATGTCCTTAAGCATATGTATCGTGTTCTCCAGATAGATCAGAGCGTTCTTCTGCCCGTCCCCTGTCTTGGGATGAATAGCCTTCCAGAGAATGCTCTTGTCGATCTTGATTATCGAGAACGGCATCTCATACATATAAGTGATGTTAGAGTATCCGGTCCCGTAATCATCCAAAGAGAAAGTAAATCCGCTTTCTTTCAGGACCTCAATAGTGTCATACAGGATCTTATTCTGTGTCGATGCGGATTCGGTGATCTCGAGATTGATGCACCCGGCATCTAGAGAATACTTTTTCAATGTCTCATCAAATGATTTCTTCAGGTTTTTGCTCATGCACTGGACTACGGAAAGATTTACTTCCACATAATCTATACCCAACGAACGCAGGCAGCCTTCCTGATAGAATCTGCACACTTCCTCAAAAACGAACTGGCCGATCTCAAGTATCGCTCCGTTGCGTTCTGCAACAGGGATGAATTCATCGGGCGGGATCATTCCGTATTCGTCATCGATCAGACGGCAGAGAGCCTCCGCAGAACTGACTCTTCCATCTCGCAGACTCCATATGGGCTGATAATAAACCTGGAAACTCTTATTCCGGAGCGCCTTGTCGATCAGTCTCTCAATAAGGACGCCTCTCTCATAATCATATACTGCCTTGCTAACATCGAGCTCCACGGAAGCCTTACCGTCGAACGGAGCATCAACGAGCATGAAGATGTTTTCCATGGTCTTAACATCTTCAGGGATCCTTATCACGCCGAACTGCACAGGAAAGACTATGGAGAACTCGCCTTTACCCCAAGGGGAATCAAAACGCTCGAATGTCTTTAAACGGATCTCTTCGATCTGTTCCTCTTCTATCAGTTCACATAGAATCGCAAAGTGTCCGCGGCCGCAGTCATAGCATGAATACGGCGCATATGTCTCATCCATCCACTTCGAGATACGCTTGAGGATACTGTTCATATTCTCAAATCCGATCATCTTGTTGTAGTAATTCAGATTTGCGATCTTAACGAGCAGAAGGACATTGCTCTTATTTACCATTGCCCGGTCAAGGGCTTTTTCCAGCGCATAACGGTTCAGGATTCCGGTCGTGGGACTTACAGTGTCTTCCTTGCTTTCGATCGTCAGCAGGAGGCTCATAAGGCCCAGCGTCTCAAAGAACAGCGTCATGAGATAGTACGGGAATATCAGCTGTACGACTACAGGGACAAACGTGATCGAAATAAAGAACAGGAGCGCGGATGCCTTCGATTTCGATATTCCCTTGCGGTGCCTTATTGTCATATATATGCAGAAGATCATATATGCCAAAGCTATCACGTAAATAATGTTGAACAGCTTACCGTGCAGGTATGTTCCTTTCTCATCGTAATAAAACATCAGATTATGGAACGGATTGGTAAACAGGAGTAACAGTTCGCTGATAGCAGGGATTGCAAGGATCAACAGCGGGGTCCTCTTTGTTTTCTCGTATCCGATGAGATAAAAGACATACATTACCAGAACATAAGCGAGAACGTTATGTGTGGAAAGATAGAGATAATTCCAGAAATCCTGGATCGGACGCGTAGTCAGTTCAGGATTATTGTTCGCGATCGAACCGAAGATATCAGAGATCTCTGCAAGGAAATTCAGCGAAATCATGCCCAAGAATACACGATTGGCATTCCTGCGGATGCCTTTCTTGAAAATGATAAAGTATGCAATAAACAGTGTGATAAAGACCGCCGCAATATCAAATTCAAAATGGTAAGTCATTCTGCCTCCGAAGGTAATCAAGATACCCCTGAACACAATGCCCGTTCCTGTGTATTAATTATATCATGGTAAGCAAAGATAAGATATTAAGGGGAATTACGCCAACCTTTTACGTGCAAATGACCTCATTTTATTAATGTTTTTCCCAAAATCTCTATATACGAAAATTGGGACAAAAAAAGAAGCAAATCTTGTCCCAAATCTCTGTATAGAAGAATTTGGGACAAAAACGCTCCGGATATTAAAGAAAAATCCGACTCATTTTGTCCCATTTTACTCATACGAAAATTTTGGGATAAGAAACAGCTGTTTTTTTGTCCCAAATCTTTCATATATGAAAATTGGGATAAACTGCCGTCTCTTCTATGATCAGTTCTTCACCAGACAGCTGTCATCGATATCATTAACTCTCGCAAAACCTGTGCAGCTCATGATGAACCTCAGTTCGTTGTTAACACTTTCAATGAACTTCTGAACTCCTCCGGTGCCGCCTTCTTCGAGCGAAGGGAGCATCGATCTTCCGACAGCAGCTGCATCCGCACCGAGAGCAAGACACTTATAAACATCCGCACCTGAACTTATTCCGCAGTCTACTATGATCTTCACGTCTCTTCCCTCCAGTGCTTTCTTAATTGACGGAAGTATCATCATCGGAGGAACGGCATACGGAAGTCTTCCGTGATGGTGGCTTACGATTATCGCCTTCGCTCCGAGATCAGCGCACTTGACTGCCTCTTCTTCACTCAGGACGCCCTTGATAAAGAAAGGCAGTTTGGTTGATTCAATATAAGAACGGATCATGTCTGATGTCTGGACTGCCATCTGCTCACCGATTACGACATCAAGTCCTTCATTTCCGAAAATGTGATCGATATCCATGCCGATACCGAATGCACCCGCATCTTCTGCAAACTTCATCTGGTCCCTCACCTTGGCATTATCAGCATAGGGCTTAACAATTCGTACCGTACTGGCACCGGTAGCGAGAATACGGCTGAACATGACGTTTTCCATCATGCCGACGAAGTTCAGTATGTTCAGATCTTTAGCTGCAACAGAATACTCTTCAAGGCCCGTCAATTCACGGCCGCCCAACTGCTTGATATGCGAGAATGCGGGCATCATGACCGGACTTGCGAACTTTGTTCCGAACAGTTCAATACCCGTATCTGCGACCACTGAATCGATCAGACGTTCCTTGATTAGAATGCTGTCCATGTAGCGGGCTGTGATCTCATTTGCATCGGATATCCTACTGTATGCCATAAAGCGCCTCCTTCAGGTAATCCATGTAACGGATATATTCTTCGTCAGTATTCAGATGTTCTAAGATGACCGGCATGTCAGGATCGATCAAATGCATTTTCTCCACATAATAGCGCAAAGGATATTCGCCCTGACCCGGCGCACATTCTTCAAGCTGGAAAGTATATTCTTCCTTCAGATGAATGTCCTTGATATGGCAGCTGCGGATCTTATTCCCGAGAAGCGCAGCACAGCGGTCAATAAAAGCTTCAGCCTCATAATATCTCTCAAGTGAATTGGTCATGTTGATGATATCCATATGCACCGCGAACCGGTCACGGTCAACTTCTTCTAACAGTCTTGCGTAATCCTCAGGACCTGTAGGGATCATCCACGGCATGGGCTCTAACGTGAAATATGTATTCTTTACTTCCGCCCTGTCGATTATCTCCTGAACCATCTTCACGATCTGCCCGCGCGATTCTTTCGTGAAGTTTTCTTTATAGTGGCCGTCCCATCTGTCACCGAATGCGCCTGCAACATTTACGGCACATCGCGCCCCGGTCTTGTCCGCGAGCTGAAGCTGTCTGACGCAGTAATCCCTTTGGATTTTACGCTCTTCAGGATCTATAGACATTGCATTTCTCCAGATTCCAACTTCAGCGATAAGAAGATCGTGCGTCTTCGCCGCTTCAACATATTCATTTATCTTTTCTTCGGGATCATTTGAAGACAGCGGGAAAACGACTGAACGGCAGCCGAGCGCGGTCTGGTTTTCCGCCCATTCAAAAGCAGAATCATGCCTTAAAGGACTTGATGTTCCTAAACGCATACGTCCTCCTTTTCATCTCAAAAATAACCGGTGCTTTGTGAATGATTATATCAGACACAAAAACACCGGGGTGTTTGATTACGGGTATTAATAACGCGTATACGCGCAGGATTGTGGATCAGGTATTTTTGCTGTAGTGATCGATGTCATTCTGCAGAAGATCCATAACCGTCTGTTTCTGTTCGTCAGTAAGATCTTCAGACTTTATCTCTTCGGCAAACTCGTTGTAGAGCTTTACCGCACCGTCTCCGTCACCTGATCTCTTGACAGATACCAGCTTAAAGAACGCGAGGCTTCTTCTGACTCTCAGATAATGATTCATGTTAATGGTTTCCTTTCTGGTAGCAAAAGCCTTCAGTATCTTCTCGCACCATTCGATTACCCTTATTCCTTCTTCCCTCTCCCCATACCATGCGTAATCCTGCGCGATGGTGTTCAACATGCTTGAAACCAGATCGAAGAGCGCGACCGAACTGTCAGCAATGTCATCTTTCATCTTCTCAAATCCGCTCTCGAAAAAAGTCAGTTCCATGCCGATGTTTTCTTTCACGCGGCATGTCGAAATGCTCGGAAGGACATTTATGTGTTCTCTTGCATTATCGAAATCCTTCTCATGAATGTAGATCCAGGCAACCGCATAATGTGTTTTCTCCACTAGGACTTTGTCGCTGCAGTGGCTTATCAGATACGCTCCTTTGCGGATGGCATCCTTGCAGAGCTTATGTATGTGCTCCGTATCATCAGGGAAAAAATTAATGAGAACCGGATCAGCATACATGCTGAGATTGGCTGTCTCCTGAACATATTCCATGATTATCTCAAAGCAGCCCGGATTAAGAGTTGTCTCGGTTGAGAGATATTCAACTACCCTGAGCGCTCTCTGAGCTCTGCCTTCATCACTGTTCTTCATGCCCTCCATGGTGCTTTTCACCCTGGCAATCACTTCATCATTTTCGGACAGTGAATCATATCCCAGAAGAGCATCCGTGCTTACGCCTAAGACCTGTGCCAAAGGGATCAGCATCGATACGTCAGGCAGGCTGTTCTCTGATTCCCACTTGCTTACTGCCTGGGGAGTTACATTCAGAAGGTCTGCTAGTTCCTCCTGTGTAAAACCCTTGTTCTTACGATAGTTCTTTATGTTTCTGCCTATAGTATTTCCCATATTTACCTTCGTCTCCTTTATCATCATTTGAAGTCTTTAAGTTACCGTGCATGCATCTTGATGATATCGTATTGCTATTCATGCAGATTTTCAAACAACGGGCAGTTGAGACGTGTTCAACCGGAGAATTACAACATTGTTCAGCCTATTCCGCCGCCGTCTTCAATAAAGCATGTAACCAGCCGGGTGTCGGCGTCGTATACAACTTCGAAAGTCATGAAACGCGCGCTGTCTGACGGGAGCAGCTTCATCTCGGGCTCAGGGCCTGTCCAGGATCCCGTATATACGGTGTTGCCTTCATCATCAATACTCTTAGTCCATAACTCGTCAAAAGTGACCGTTTCCTGTCCGTGTTCATTTCTCTCGTAATTGATCAAAGCGAGCTTATTAAGCAGGTATCCTTCAAGCTGGTCTTCCGTGGCTTTGAAAGCGAAGATGCTGCCGTAATGTCCTGTCGCATTATCACCGATCCGGAAGGTAGTGAAAAATCCTTCCGAATACCAGTCATAGGTGTTGAATTCATTCTCGTAGTCTAAGAACATCGAATCCTTTTCTATATCAAGAATGCTGTAACCCTGCTGCGCATAGTAGTTGGCAAGTTCATTGAGCTCGGGATCCGTATAGTAGTCAGCAGTTACGATTACAGACTCGAAATACTCATCCTGTTCCTCATCCTGAGCAGCTACAGCTGCCAGCATCTCTTCTGCCTCTGATCCGGACACTTCATCCGTCGGAATAACTCTTTCTTCTCTGCCCTGTTTTTCCTGATCTACGACATCGACAGCCCCGTCAGGTATTACCAGCTTAACCAGGTTTTTAATGCCTGCGGCGATAACGTTTCTTGTCGTCGGGAAAATAAATAAACCTCCTATGGTAACTGCTACCGCAGCGGCAGCGATCCCAACCTTCGCACATGTTCCTATAGGTGTCTTCTTTGCAGGCTTCTTAACCGAAGCCATTTCAATTTCCAATGCTTTTCTCATATCTTTTTTCCTATCATCATCCATCTGAATCTTTGCAAATGTCTTTACATATTCATCCTGCATATTTGCGGCCCTCCATAAAATGCTTTCTGAGGATTTCCTTTGCTCTTGTCAGTCTCATTGATACAGCTGACGGGGCAATATCCAAAATGCCGGCAATCTCATTTAATGAATAGCCTTCATAATAGTGAAGATGTATCGCGATCCTGAGTTTTTCCGGAAGTTCGGATACCGCCTCAAACATCTCCGTATCTTCTTCGTCGAACTTGATATCTGACTCAACCTGGGCCGCATCATCGAACGGCGCCCTGAAGACATTATCTCCTGCACGGAGAAAGTCCCTGCACCTGTTTGCAACCATTGTGAGAATGTATGATTTTTCTTTTCCTTTTGCGATCGTGATATCGGATCTGATGAGTTTTACGAAAACATCCTGAACAACATCTTCGGCATCAGGTCTCGATCCCAGATACGAATATGCCAGACGGAATGCGTCATCGGCATACTGATCGAAGAATCTCAACACATCTTCATTGTTCATTTAAATGACCTTCCTTTTCCCGTTTTTGAGATCTCACCTATAAGACGAACGGGAATATCACTTTTCACACATTTTCCGATAAATATTAGAAACTTTTATCCGGAGATCTTTTCCGCAAGCTCTTTGAAGGCCCTGACAAACTCATCATGATGTCCTTTAACATAGTCCATATCATTATTCTTTGAAGCTGCTTCAAGCGCTTTAGCCTGTTCAGACAGGGCATCAGCACCTATAGTCCTTGATGAACTCTTTAATGAATGGACCAGTATCTCGTAGTTTTTAAGATCACCGTTATCAAGATATGAAGTAAGCTCCGTACTCTTGCCGGCAGCGCCTTCCGCATAATCTGAGAGGAGCTCCAGGTAGAAATCCTCTTCGCCGCAGGCATATCCGATCCCAGCATCGACATTAAGTCCTGCTGAGCGGGCCTTATCCAAAGAAAGCGGCGAGAAAGCCTTTTCTTCAGTCTTAACGGTCTTTCCACCGATAACTTCAGCAGGAAGATATTTCTTAAGTGTGTTCTCGATATCATCTACCATGATAGGCTTGGAAAGATAACCGTCAAAGCCTGCGTTCAGATACTGTTCTTCGGCGCCGACAACCGCATTCGCGGTAAGCGCGATAACAACGGCCCCGTTAAGAAGGTTTTCTTCCTTAAGAACCGCGAGCGTCTCGATACCGTCCATCTGGGGCATCATGTGGTCAAGCAGCAGGATATCGAACTTTTCTCTTCTCATAAGCTCGATCGTATCCCTGCCCGAAGTACATGTAACCGGAGTTATTCCGAACAGCTTCAGGAAGTTGCAGGCGACCTTCAGATTCATACCGTTATCATCGGTCACAAGAACTCTTGCATCAGGAGCATAAAGGTGTTCAGCCTTATCCTTTTCTACTGAAATAGTCTTTTTCTTCTCATCGAACTTTCCGATAGGCTCAGGGTCAACGACACGGAGCGACAGATCGAATCCGAATGTGGAACCTATCGCATATTTACTCTCTACATCGAGTTTGCTGTTCATCATGGATAGCAGCTTACATACGATAGAAATGCCCAGACCGGTACCTTCTATATGGCGGTTGCGCTTTTCTTCGATCCTCTCGAAAGTCTGGAAGAGCTTACCGAGATCTTCTTCCTTTATACCTATTCCTGTATCGATAACATCGAATCTCAGCTTAACAATACCGTCATTTATTCCCCTGTTTTTCATACTGAGTGTAACGCTGCCCTGCTCGGTATATTTAACGGCATTTGTAAGAAGGTTCATTATTACCTGGCTGATCCTTACATCGTCTCCAAAGAGGCGCGAAGGTATCGATTCATCAATATCGAGCCTGAATTCAAGGTCCTTTGCGCGGGCACGCTCGCTTATTGAATTGACAAGATTGTTTATCTGCTCCGCAACATCAAATTCGACAGGTACAAGAGACATCTTGCCGTCCTCGATCTTCGAGAAATCCAGGATATTGTTAATGATCGACAGCAGTGTGTTTCCGGCGCTTTTGATATTGGATGAATACTCGAGGATATCTTCATCATCGGACTTGCGCAGGATCATCTCATTCATTCCGAGAACGGCATTGATGGGCGTTCTGATCTCATGAGACATATCGGCAAGAAAATCGCTCTTCGCCTTATTCGCACTGTCTGCGGCAGACTTCTCGAGCATGAGGACTTTAGCTTCATATTCCCTCTGCCTCTCGATCTCCTTCATCTCATCGATGCGCTTATTGGCCTTCCGCTCGTGATTATAAGCAATAATATAAAATGCCGATATCAATGCGAAAACAAGGACACCTACCAGAACGCTTGCTATCAGAACATTTACGGTGTCCTGATAGAGAGCCGAAGTCTCAACGACGATTACAAGGTGCCACTGCTCGAGAACGTCATCGACGAACACGGTGCATTTCTGGCCGTCAATCTCCATATCGAAATTGCCCTTGTCTTCACTTATGACTCTGTTGAACAATTCTGCTTTATCAGGCTCTTCGCTGTAATTCTTACCCTTCTCACCGCTGTCACGGTGCGCAACGACAGTTCCGTCATAGTTCACGATAAACGCATAACCGTTACCGTTCATCTGTATCTCTTCGACTGTTTCCTGAACACCGGTAAGCGTGAGATCGAGTCCTAATACGTTATTCGTATCTGTCAGGGCTTTACAAACCGAGATAATGACGTTTCCCGTCTGGGCATCGACATAAGGAGATACGACGAGCGGCTGACCGCCGGCTGCGACAGTATCTATGTACCAGTCTCTTACAGTGGGATCGTAGTCATCCGGAGGTGTCCAGCCGACGCCGTCCACGTATTCGCCGTTAATGACACCGTATATTCCCGTGTATGTATCATCGAACTGTGATGCGGTATTCGCCGACTCACGTGTTATGTACTCTACGATCTCTTCATTCGTAGCTCCGTTTGCGACCATATGGTCTACAGTATCTGCAGCCACCCAGAGAACCGACCTGGCCGTCTCGAGATAATTTTCAATGTCAGCCGTTATAGCCGCAGTCTTATCGTTTCCGAGTTCATTGATATATGAATAAGACGATTTGTACATCAACCGCGTTGTATAAGCGACAAGCAGAGCCATAAGGACAAATGTCGCACTGAGTGTCAGTAATAACGTCTTCCCGCTTTTGTTCATAAAAACCTCAATTAAGTTCTAATTTTGGTAACAATATAATTTATATATTAAAGGTTTGACAATCCGTGGAAATGCACAAAAGAAAACCGCAGACGGCTCAATTCCCGACATTATTCCCTTTTTTGCGTGTAAAATATCTACTAACAAAAGAGAAAGAATAATTCTACGATGAATACATTCTCGCATTTCTGTCCTGAACACATAGGCATGCTGATCGCCATTGCCGCTGTGATTACCGTCGTGCTTCTCTTATTATGGAGGAGCTCTGATGAGAAGACTTTGACCGCGGTGCGGGTCCTCTCGGTAATCGTTCTGATCGGCGAGACGGTCCAGGATATCCTGCTGGTAAGAGAAGGCGGCGACATAATAGGGTTTCTCCCTCTGCACCTGTGTAACCTCGGGATCTTTGTAAACCTTGCGGCTTCGTTCACGCGCGGAAAAGTCCGGTCGTTCTTCGCGGAGATTTCTCTTATACTTATCATGCCCGGATCGGTGGGCGCACTGCTCTTTCCAGACTGGACTTACAGGCCCATCTGGTCAATAATCTCGATGTTATGCTTTCTGACCCACTCGTTGACAGTCTTTATTCCGTTAGTCTTCCTGATAAAGCAGAAAACACACGTGACGTTCAGACATTTCTGGTATTCATATCTTTTCCTGCTCGTTGTAGTCCCTCCGATATATCTTCTGGATATGAAAACCGGCCAGAACTATATGTTCCTCATGTATCCTACGCAGGATTCCCCTCTGTCACTGATATTCGGTCTTACGGGAGAGAAATTCTATTTAGCAGGACTTGCATTGCTTCTTACTGTGATCTTGGTTATCGAATATGCAGTCTATGAGGCCGCAAAAAGACTTGCCTGGAAGCTCAGTAAATAGCCTTTTTACTTATCTCCGAAAACTATAAATGGTATCTTCATCTCGGCTTCGGTCATGCCGGCATGAACCGATTTTAATGCCGGTTCGTCAGTGTAATAAAGCGACAGATCGCTTACGGCAATCGCCAGGTAATCTCCTACCATGCTGCGGAATAACGGATGCTCTTTGCCCGTTCCGAGAAGCTTTCTTTCCAACAACTCATCTCTGGGCATCAAAATGAACTTGTCTCCGAATGCATTGTTGAATCTTTCTTCCAAATCCTTCTCCATGCCCTTTTTCGCGAAAAGATTAAGTGCGCGTGGCTCGAACGACGGTATCCTCTCAAGACACTCAACTATTTCCGGATAATCCTTAAGGAATGCACTGTCCGAGTTGAGGTGTCCGTGATCGGCCGTAACAACAAAAAGCGTATCGTCAAGTTCGTCGGCAAGAGCGCTTACTTTCTCTTCAAGGTATTTCATGTTGTCAAAGACCTCTTGGGATCCGCCTCCGAAGCGGTGGAGGAAATCATCTGGGGAAGGCCAGTATGCGTAGACATATTTCCTTTCAGGCTCGCTGCAATGATCCCTGATGTGTCCTATGATCTCTTCGAAGCTTTGCGGATTCGGCGGCAAAAAAGGAGTTACGGCATAAGCCTTATGACCTGCTTTATTAAGCCGCTGAATGACATTTTCATACGGGGTATATTTCCAGGCCACATTGTAATCGGCAGCAGGTTCTCCCGTACCGGTGACCGTATTCAAATATACAGTTACGGTCTTGTCGATAGGGGGATAATAACAGTCCCAACCGAGCCAGGCGTGTTCGCACGGCTGAAGTCCCGTCAGGGCCGAAGTCGTGGCTGCTACCGTTGTTGAAATAAATGTCGAACTGTATTCGCACTTAAGATGCGTTCTGAACGGACCGTCTTCCTTAAGATGCTCACGTATAGTGCTTATTCCCAAACCGTCCAAAAGGAGAACGACCACGTTCTTATATTCTTTCCGGAGAAACCCGTCAAAAACAGGCAGCGTGTCTCCCACTGTCTCTACGCCGAAATACTTCAGTACGGAATTCGGCATGTTCGCGATCGAGTTTTTGTAATCAGGCAATACCATATCAATTATTGTATCACTACCGTCGTCCACTCGAGAACATTAATGCTCTTAATGTTCTGACATGCATCGTCAGCTGCTTCATTGAATCTGTTTAGTGCTTCCTCATCATGGCAACCGACGATTCAGTCAAATCTTATTACCCTGTCCAGTATGCCCTTCATTTTTCCTATCGCAATACCGTAATTTGTCATGGGAACTCCCTGCTCATCTGCTTTCCTGTAGCGGCTTGCAACCTCAGTCTCGCCGAGCATGCAGGCTCCGCAATGGATTATCAGATCGTAAGTGGACAGATCGTTCGGGAACTCGAGTCCGGAAGTAAAAGCAAACTCAAAATCCTTTCCGGTATATTCCCTGATCCAGTTCGGGAGTTTTACTGTTCCGATATCTTCGCACTGGCGGTGATGCGTGCATCCTTCGCTTATGAGGATCTTTGCACCGTTCTGCAGTTTATCGAGCATATTCGCGCCTCCGATCGACTGATCCAGTATGCCTTTGAATCTGGCCATCAGGATAGAGAAAGACGTCAACGGGATCTCTGCGGGAACGATCTTGGAGACCTTTCCGAAAGCCTGGCTGTCCGTAATTACCATCCTGACTTTTCCGACTTTGGAAAGAGCGATTGAGAGTTCCGTATCCTTCACAACAACAGGGATCGCGCCCTTGCCAAGAAGATCGCGGATGACCATCTGCTGCGGGAGGATAAGCCTGTCCTTAGGAGCTGATTTATCTATAGGAACCACCAGCACAATTATATCGCCTTCTTCAACAAGATCAGATACGAGAGGACGAACTTTGCGTTCCCTGATGATTACCGCAACCTTCTCTTTAAGTTCTCCAATGCCATCGCCTTTCAGGGCACTGACGGCCATCGCGCCTTCGGGTATTTCAATATCATTAAGATCACTCTTATTAACGACCACAAGGTGCGGTATCTTGCGCTTAACGAATTCAGCCAGAAGAGCTTTCTCGTCATCACCCATTCCTATGCTTCCGTCGATAACAAGGATCGCGATATCGGTCTCGTCGATAACTCTAAAACTCCTGGCTATCCTTTGACTTCCAAGTGCACCTTCATCGTCGATACCCGGCGTGTCGATTATCACGACAGGCCCCAACGGAAGCAGCTCCATCGTCTTCCTGACGGGGTCGGTAGTAGTACCGGCCACATCAGAAACGATAGACAGATCCTGGGAGGTAAACCGGTTTACAAGACTCGATTTACCTGCATTGCGTCGCCCGAAAAAAGCTATATGTGTCCGTTCCATGTTTTACCTCTGAAATATCAGAATCTGAAGTCTCTTTCGCCGTTCTCGATCGCAACGAGCCTGTCACGGAGAACTGCGCGTGCCTTCTCATTCGTTACGTCAGGAATGTTCTTCTCGATAAGAGCTTCACCGACAGCACGTGTCTCGGGAGAAGCATAATCCACAAGATATTCCTTAAGAGTCATGAGCGCATTCGGCAGGCAGCAGTTCTGGATCTGCTTTGCTTTGCAGAGCGCCATGAACCTGTCGCCGGTCCTGCCTTCACGATAGCATGCCGTGCAGAAAGACGGAACATAATCCATGTCGATAAGCCACTTCATAACTTCATCAAGAGAACGTGTATCCGACACATCGAACTGGGCAGTCTCATCGACTCGCTCTTCGTGAGTATAGCCTCCGACAGATGTCCTCGAGCCGCCGGAGATCTGTGAGATTCCGAGATGCAGAACGCGCTCTCTGGACTTCTGGGATTCACGTGTGGAAACGATCATGCCTGTGTAAGGTACTGCGATCCTAATGCATGCAACGATCTTCGCGAAAGTGTCATCGTCGATCGCATTAGAGAAATCATTGACATCGATATCATCGGCGGGGCAGAGTCTCGGGACTGAGATCGTATGAGGTCCAACACCGTGTACTGCTTCAAGATGCTCAGCGTGCATGAGGATACCTGCGAATTCGTAACGGTACTTATCGAGACCGAAAAGAACACCCAGACCTACATCATCGATTCCGCCTTCCATAGCCCTGTCCATTGCCTCAGTGTGGTAAGCGTAATCGTGCTTGGGTCCTGTCGGATGGAGGATCTCATAAGACTCTTTGTGATAGGTCTCCTGGAAGAGGATATATGTGCCGATGCCTGCCTCATGGAGTTTACGGTAATTCTCGACAGTTGTTGCTGCGATGTTGACATTTACACGTCTGATCGCGCCGTTCTTATGCTTTACCGAGTAGATCGTCTTGATGCACTCAAGGATATATTCGATAGGATTATTGACCGGATCCTCGCCTGCCTCGATCGCGAGTCTCTTGTGGCCCATGTTCTGAAGCGCGATGACCTCGTCCCTTACCTGCTCCTGTGTAAGCTTAACTCTCGGAATGGTCTTGTTCTTGCCGTGATAAGGACAGTAAATGCATCCGTTGATGCAGTAGTTCGACAGATAAAGAGGTGCGAAAAGAACAATTCTGTTTCCGTAAAAATCCTTCTTTATCTGTTCTGCCAGGCTATATATCTCTTCGTTCTTTTCAGGGATATCACATGCGAGCAGGACAGAAGCGTCGCGGTGTGAAAGACCCTTACGCTCACGTGCTTTTTCAAGGATCGCATCGATAACTTCTATATTGCTCTTATTCTCATCAGCATATTTAAGAGATTCCAGGATCTCTGCATCATCGATAAATTCTTCAGCTTTCATTGATTTTGGATCGTACATATTATTTACCTTCTTTCATGTTTATGTATTTGATGTTGTCACCTATGTCGGTGACGATCTCATAGCCTATATTTCTTATTCTGTTCTTAAGGCAGTTCATGCATTCGGCGGCTTCTTCGCCTGTGCAGATCTTATTGTCATACAGAGCATATTTCTTCCTTACTCCGACAGGTGACAGATTCGGCATAACCACATTCGCACCTGCAAGGATACCGAGTTCCCTTCCACGCGGATCGACCGTTCCGAGCGCTGTTGTAGCAGGCAGCAGGACGGTTGGCAGCATCAGCCTTATTATGCTGAGCAGATAAAGAGTAAGATCCAGTCCGCCTGTTTTCTCTCTGGCAAAGACCGTGTCCTTATGAGGAATGAACGGGCCTATTCCGATCATCTCGGGATCGAGTTCTTTCAGAAAGAGCAGATCATCCGCGATGTTCTCATTCGTCTGATAAGGTGAACCTACCATGAATCCCGCGCCGGTCTGGAAACCGATCTTCTTGAGGTTATAAAGACACTGCTTTCTGTTCTCCGAAGAGAGATTTGACGGGTGAAGCTTCGAATAATGTTCAGCATCTGCAGTCTCATGCCTTAACAGATATCTGTCTGCACCGGCATCGAAAAAAGCTTTGTAAGATTCATAACTCTTCTCACCGATCGATAAAGTAACCGCACAGTCCGGATGATCCTTCTTGATCGACTTGATGATATCTACCATCATTTCGTCGGTGTAGAACATGTCTTCACCGCCCTGCAGGACTATCGTCCTGAAGCCGAGATCATACCCGTAGGAAGCGCACTCAGTTATGTCTTCTTTGGAGAGCCTGTATCGGTCCGCTTTCTTATTTCCGCACCTGATACCGCAGTAGTAACAGTCGTTCCTGCAGTAGTTGGTGAACTCGATAAGACCTCTTACGAAGACTTTGTTCCCATAATGCTTTCGGGCAACAGCGGATGCCTTTTCCGCCAGATAGGACTGTGTCCCGGAGTCCCTGTTTTCGAGAAGACAGATGATCTCTTCACGCGTCAGATCGCCGGTGTTTATTAACTTTTGTGTAACGTTTTGGATGTCAGTCATTCTTGGCAATTCTCGAATACGTTATCTTCGCAGAAACGCCGTCGAGCATGCCGAGCTTGCCGGATACCGAACTTATCAGATTCTCGGGAGCATCGACAACGACGCTGATTATGGAGATATTCCTCTCACGATACGGAATACCCATCCTGCCGACGACATAATCCCTCACTTCGTGAAGAATGTCGTTGATCTGTGCAACTGATTCGGGATTCTCGACAATAATGCCGATAATAGCAACTCTCGTCTCCATTTGACCTCCTTTCGCCCCTTTAAGGCAAACAAGGTTCTGAAGCAATTTAAGTATAAAGATTTACTTAAAGCCTTCCGCGTCAGGTCTTGCCCTTCCGCACTCAGAACTATCAAGCATAAGGTAACATCTGCGGATTGCAAAAGCAATCGGATCAGATGCATGTTTATAAAGAAGTCACGTTTCAATAGAATTGTAGATTGTTTTTGTTACCATGTGTGAGTTGTCAGTTATTCTCACTCAACAGCTTGGGCGAATAGCGAATGTCTCAAAAGTTTTAAAATTGAAATTAGAGACACAATCTCGTTATCTCAAATTATCAGTTTTAGAGATTTGAGATACTAAAAACGGTATTTTTTTGAATTTTTGCTTCAAAAATGAGATTTTGAGATAACGGTAATAACAGCAGAGAGTGTTTTATGATGTCTCAATTTTAGTTTTCTGCGAAAAAGAGACACCATAAGTATTTCACTGCATTTCGCTTTTTTTCTTGCCGATCATGACACGTTTGGCAGCCTTCAGATATATCTTCTGCCACCACGGACGGAGATGCTTGTCAGCTTCCTTGAGTTTCTCCCTGATAGGAATACTCTGCGGACAATGCTGCTCACACTTACCGCACTGAACACAGAGCGATGCATCAGCAGGCGTCATTCTCAGTGCGACAGTCTGGAAATATTCGAGTCTTCCCGAACTCTTGCTCTCGGAATACATGTGGTTATAACACGAAAAGATGGCCGGAATATCAACACCCTTGGGACATGGCATGCAATATCTGCAGCCGGTGCAGTTGACTTTGGTGCTCTCGATGATATAGGACTTTATCTTCTCGATAAATGCTTTTTCTTCAGGACCGTAATCTCCCGCCTTCGCTTCCGAAGCGATACGGCAGTTCTCTTCGATCATCTCAATCGAGTTCATTCCCGACAGGACACATGTAATCTCTTCCTGGTCCCAGAGCCATCTGAATGACCATTCGGCAGGCGTCCTCTGATGATGTTCATTTGCGATCTCGCGCTTTGCTTTCTCAGGCAGGAGATCTACCAGCTTGCCGCCTCTTAGCGGCTCCATGATAAAGACTTTCAAGCCCTTTTCGGCTGCAGCCTTGATACCCGGGCGTCCGGCCTGGGTATACTCGTCAAAATAGTTGTACTGGACGAGGCACGAATCCCAGTCATAAGCATTAAGAATGCTCTTGAATGTGGCGGTATCACCATGAAAGGAAAAGCCGATATTTCTTATCTGGCCGCTCTTCTTTTTCTCCTCGATCCATTCGATGATGCCCAGCGCCTTGAGCTTCTCCCATTGTGCGAGATCTGTCATGTGGTGCATCAGATAGTAATCGACATAATCGGTCCTTAACCGCTTAAGTTCTTCATCGAAGTACTTATCAAGTCCCGCGCGGTTCTTGATTAGATATTGCGGAAGCTTTGTCGCAAGGTTAATCTTATCTCTTATGCCGTTCTTCTCGATGATACGGCCGACAACATCTTCACTGCCCGGATAGATATATGCCGTGTCATAATAATTGACTCCGAGTTCAAATGCGCGCATGAACTCCTTCTCGGCTTTATCAAAGTCGATGGAAGCTCCGCTCTTTGTAAACCTCATACATCCGTATCCCAGGATGGAAATACCTTTGCGCTGCTGCATATAAGAAATCTCCTCTTACTTAAATTATATATTAAAAAGTCGAAAGCGGCTTTCAATTTTTCTTGATGTAATAAAACCCTTGTTTTCGTTGCATTTATGACAGAAAAAGGCAAATTTCTGTCATAAAACCCTCGAAAATGGCATTTTATTACATCAAACAAAAGTGACACTGTGGGAAGCGTATTATAGTCCAATCAAAAACATGAAGTTCCTTATCAAAGTTACATTCATTCAGTTGTGGGAACTGAGAATGAAGGTAACACTCGCGAACAAGCCTAACAACAAATTTTTATTGATTTTCGATAAATTTTTGTTGCAATTCAGTTTTTCGAGGTGTATCATAACCTCAGGATGAGATATGGAGGAACTTAAACATGAAGAAAAAGCTCATAGCATTATTCATCATCTTAGGAGCAGTTCAGACATTTATGGCGGGCGTGTTCTTTTCCATGTTTTACGGTGCCATGAATTACACAAAGCGTTGTGCACATATTGCTGATAAACAGGGCAACGTATGTGAGACCGGTGACACTTTATCCATTGATGATCTCGCCTACTTTTCGAACTACGACGAAAGAAGGATCACAGGGATAGCAGACGGCGAAGGCTTTGTATCTGAAGACGGCAACAGTGTCACGATCACTAAAACAAACGGATTTGCGACAGTCTATGTATTCGCCACTAACGATATAGCTCCAGAAAGCACGGACCATGCGATAAAAATATTGATCAAAGATGCATAAACAACAAGGGGATAAAAAGGATGAAAGGAATTAAAACAACAGCAGCGTTATTAGTGACCGCTCTTTTGCTGTCCGGATGTTCGATGAATTTTATACACAATAAGGCTTTGGATCTTCCGTCGAACGCTCAATCATATAAGCAGGTTTACTATGAGGACGACGGCGAGACCACAATAGAGATCGGCGGAAGAACTTACTCATATTTCGGGAGGCTCAACGGGAAAATGCCTGATGAGTCCGTCTGCGAATGTCTGGGATATGTTGATAACGACAAAAACACCCGGATCTACTTACTGACTGATGACCCGCTTGATAATTTCATTATGGTAAGACATGTCGGAGGGATAATGGATCAGCCTGAATTTCTGCGTGCAAAAGATACCATGCACACGAACATCCTGGCGCCTTCGTATATAGAGTCCGCGAGTTATGAATCCTGGGGTTCGTCAGGTATTCACTACGAGATGTCGTCCGCAACGATAGGCATTATCTGTAACGCTGAAAATGTAAGAGAGATCGAATATGAGTTTCTGATAAACGGTGAATCTGCCGGTATAGGAGGCGTGCGCTATGCTGACAAAAAAGAAATACGGAAAGGTGAACTCTTTGAAATAGATATTGATGAAATCCGCATTAACGGCAAAGCAGATAGTGACAAACCTTTCACAATTAGCGTGAATTTTGATGTTATCGGAACTGACGGTCAGATAAAAAACGTCGAAGGGACCTACGTCCGCGACATGATGCTCGGAGCTTCACTCAATGATCTTGAGATAAGGTATGATGATAACAGCGGTTATTATCTTTTCGAAGATGTATGAATGATCTGACAGCAGAATTAAAGAAAGGAGGAGCGGATATGACAAAGGATGAGAGCATTGCTCTGGCAATAAAACTTCATAAGGGATACGAAGAAATCGAGAGACTGCAGGATAAGATAAGTGAGAACGAGAACTATCATGCGCTGCATGCAGCACTTATGCCAAAGCATTATTACGCCATGAGTTATTTCAAGCCCTACCTCGCCGGTTCTATTATCTTTTTTCTTGCTATGATACTGCCTGAATATACCATATTCTGGATCTGCACATTTCTGGATAAGTCAGCGGGAAACAATGATAATTCATATGTTCCCTATGTCGCAGCAGCAATAATCGCAGCCATATTCGCTCTGATTCATCTCATCGGCGGATTTGCCGCAAGAAATAAATGCAGATACATGAACAATCTGGAACAGGAAAAGATCAGAGGCGAGCAGAGAAAATGCCAGCGTCTTTTGCAGGAAAACGAAGATCTTAAAGTCATGCTTTATAGCGAAAAGACAAGACTGGAAGAATATAACGATATCGTACCCTCAGGACTCAGAAACAGCGGAAAGATGAGCGCTGTGAAGAAGTTACTGCTTTCGGGCAAAGCCGAAAGCTTTACAGATGCAATAGCACTTTTGAACAGTCAGCATAATCAGATATAGTTTTTGTGTGGTCTTATGTTTTCATTTGTAATGTCATTTTTCATTTTTGCATTATTAGTTCCGGGTATTGTCTTTATGATACTGGGCATAAAGTCCGGCGGAACGAAAAGAACTCTTGCAATCATTGCAGCATCAGTCATTACTTTTATCGCTTTTAGTGCGGGCTGGAAAATTTATTACGATTACAATCACACTATCGGAACATTTAACGGAACCGAATATGACACCATAACTATCGAGGGAGTAACATACAAAGCTGACAACAGTCACGCATACTCGGGTTCTGATAAAGATAAGCTGTTAGGAAAAGTCGTTTTCAGCGGACCTTACGAAAATGATGTTGATCCGATGTATGTATGGAGCATTGACGGAACAGACGAATACATCTATGCCGTATGGGTCTATGACGGACAGATATTTAAGAAAGTCTGATCATGGTTTCTCAAGATAAACAAAGACCAGTTCATCATTTATCTCTTTACGGTCAAATATCACATATCCGAGTTTCTGATAAAGGCGGATATTGTCTTCGCTTCTCGTACTCGTGAAAAGCTCATAACGCTTTCCCGGGAAACACATCTCAATCTCACCTAGCAGCATGCTGCCGTAACCTTTGCACCTGTGATCCGGATGAACCATCAACTTACCGATATAAGCAGTTCCTCCCTCTTCATGAGCACGGACAGAACCTATGATTTTTCCTTCAGACATCATCTTCAATATCAATCCGTTATTGAACTCTTCGATAAGTTCTTCCAAAGTCTCCCTTAGCGGCGGAATATCCTTATTGCCGAACAACGCCGCCTCACTCTGATATGCGAGATACTGAAGATCCAGTATCTCCTGAAGGTCATTATACTGTGCTTTGCTGATAGTCATCTTTATTCACTCATCCGTTTCTTCAATTTCTGAAATATTATCACCTCTGAGAGAATAGAACATATTCTTTACTTCGTTAAGCAGTTCCATATCTTCTTTGGAATAGATCTTATACTGCGAAATGCGGTAATCATCAAAGCTGCCTCCTCCTATCCCGGAACAGTCGAAAACTACTCCATAACTCCAAGGACTATAGTCAGTAACAAACTCTTTGCTGTCCAAACGTTTTGATAAGGAGATCAGATTTCTCTCCTTAATGAATGTCTCAAACCGTGCAACCGCCTCATCATCCACTGCATAAGTTGTAACAATAAACGGATCGCTGTGACATTCTCTGCTTCTGCTTTCTATGACCCAGCATCCGTCATCGTTTTTCTTCAATATGTCTGAATGGCAGGCACCGAGCATATCACAGTAGCCGGGACTGTAACTGAATGACTTCAGTTCTCCGGCATTTCCTTTTTTACCAAGATTATCGAAAATACTCATTGTATTTATCCCTTCCGCCATCAAACAAGAAGTCTCTCATCAAGATCGCTCCAGTTGATCGAAGACTTTATTCCCTTCATACAGGCGATCGATGCCATGCCGTGTACGATAGACCAGATCTTAATTAGTTCGATCTCCTGTTCTTCAAATGTCTTCTCCAGGCCGTTCTCTTCCAAATGCTTCAGATACATTCTCCTGAGAAGAAGAAACGGCGGATAATCATTCTTATATTCCCTGTTCATCTGAAGATGAGCGGTTATATTCTGCTTGCCGAAGAGGAAAACATAATAGTCAGGATTATTACTGAAAAACGTGACATAAGTCTTTCCCATGGAAATTATCGCCTCATCCGCACTCTGTCTGCCCTCAACAGAAGCTTCCAGTTCTTCCATAAATCTTTCGGTAACACTATTCTTCATTGCTTCGATCAGTTCATCTTTGTCCCTGAAATGAGCATAAGGTGCAGCATGTGATACATTACAGGCAGCTGCGACCTTGCGAAGTGAAAGACTCTCCTCGCCGCTCTCATTGATGATCTTTATACCGGCATCGATCAGTGCCTGTCTGAGATTTCCATGATGATAAGTGTCAGCCATTTAATGTAATCTCCTTTATCTCTACCATTGCCTTATGTGTTTCTTCTGCATTCTCCCATAAGGGACTGTGGGCGGATCCCGGAATCTTGTAGAATTTCTTTTTAGGTGCATCCAAAAGATCACAGTAATCCTCAACAAGCTCCCAAGGACAGTTATAATCGTACTCACCGCTGATAAAAAAAACGGGTATCTTTATTTCGGTGATACTCTCCCTGTAATCAAAACCGCTCAGTTCCGAATATAGAGGAGTCGTACGGTATTTCTTCATTCCTGTCACATAGTTGATCTTCTCAGACGGCGTATAACATTTGCAAGTCAGTATCGGCCAGACAACGCCTTCGAATTCTGATCTGTTATATATCGTTCCGCCGCCGGAATCGTGAAGAAGATAAACATACTCATACCAATCCTTGCACTGTATATTACCACTGTCAAGATGCATTACTGAGTCCTCAAGCTTTTTAAGATTCCGCTTATCGCCGCGCTCTTCGAAAACATTTTTCATGAATGAATACATTATCGTGTCATTTTCATCTGAATCAGTAACACACTGTGCCATTCCGATGTAAGCATGATAATTCTCAGGATGTCTCTGCACTTCCATTAATGCGATCTTTGTCCCACCGGAGAAACCCATGATAAAGATCTTATCTTTATTGAAGCGTTCTTTAAGATATTCGGTAACTGAATATGTGTCATCAAGAAGATTATTGATATTTACACTGTCTATATCAATATCGTCAGTGTACGCAATACCCATATAACGGTAATCCCAATAGACAACAGTGAATTCATCCTCAAGATGCATGTCCTTATATTTATCCGTAAATACATAATCGTCAGTCCCCGGTCCGCTTGAGACAAAAAGGAGAACCTGATTATCAAGATCTTTACTGTTGATAAAAAATCCGTTTGGTGCTCCGTTGACATCCATTATGAACTTCTCAGACAAACTGTTTGGCTCAGAATATTGTCTTATCTTTCCGGGACTCATTAGTAGCCAGACAATAAAGACTGCTACAGGAACCGCCAGAACTATTACCGCTGCTATCATAATCTTCTTTCCCATCGTAATACCTCAAATCTTGACACTGTCTATATTGATTATAATCGCAATCTTTACATTGTCAAGTTTATTCCGTCGAGATTAGAAAGATCAAGTTGTGTCTTTATAATTCAATAATAGGAATTTGAGACACCACTATCAGAATCAGCTGTATCTCATTTCTTTATTTCCGGAATTTTATGACACTAAATAAGGGTGCCTTTTCATGACACCCCTATGCAAAATCTTATTCATTCAATCGATCAGATATTCATAGACATAACTGTCAGTGCTATTCCTCCGCCGAGAAGAAGTACGCATGGTATTACTGATAATCCGATCTTCGCTCCGAGCTTCATTCCGGACTTTTCCTTGCCTTCAGCTATCTCTGACTGACGCTTAATGAGATGAATTCCGATAACAAGTAACAACGGGCTTAAGAATGCCATGAGCATAAGTGACGGGAGTGCATCTACTGCAGCCGCAGTAGCCTCAGATGCATCAATCGCCTGTCCTGCCTGCTGTGCCGTCAAAGTGCTGATCGTGCTCATACCCATTGTTACCAGGTTGTTTGCAAAATGGTATATCGCAGGCAGCAGTATGTTATTGCGCTTTACCATAAGGTATGCCAGGCACCCACCCATGAGTGATGTGTTTATGAATCGGATAGGATCAGTATGAAGTATTCCGAACATTATTCCGATAATTATTATGATCACCCAATCCTTCTTCACAGAGCGGAAATTGCTTAATACCGCACCTCTCATGATTGCCTCTTCGCAGATGGGCGGGCAGATGACTGTGGCGATCAAACCGATAACCACCACACTTGTTGTCATCTCGTTAAGACCTGCAGTTACATTTGTAAACGTCTCAGGCATAAACTTGCCGACAATAACTCCGCTTAAGAGTCCCAAAGGCATTGCTCCGAGCCACATGAGTATTGTTCCGAAGAAATCTCTTGCCGTAAACTTCCTGATCGGAAATACTTCTTTCAGGGGTGTTTTATTGATAAGACATGCTGCGATAGCGATCCCCAGAAATCCCAACTGAATGATAAGTGTTGCATATGTTCCAAGGAAGTAAGATGCTATGCTTCCGACAATAAGCCATACGAAGGCTATGACAAATAAGACCACACCCTTCCACGGTTTCCATTTAGCCTGATTAGATAATTCTTTAGCCATAATCGTTCCGTTCTCCTCCATTTTGTTTATCCAGGCGATTGTATCACCGGGTCTTTTGCGATAAGAAAGATTGACGTGAAATGTATGATTTCTGTCGTAAACGGTATGTTGCAAAAGGAATTTTGTTTATTTAGAATTCAATACATAAGTGTTATGGGAGATTTACATGAGGATTGCCGTCTGCGACGATGAGGAATTATTCAGGATAGAGTTTAAATCTGTCCTTGATAAGCTGCTTATTAACAGCGATTACGATATCGACACATTCTCTGACGGCGAAAATCTTTTTAAAGCCTTTTTGGAGTGCCCTTACGATCTGGTCTTCCTCGATATTGAGATGCCGGGGATCGACGGGCTCTCTCTCGCAAAAAGATTAAGAGAATGTTCTGAGAATATCATTATCGTGTTCCTGACGGCGCACATCGAATACGCACTCGAAGGATATGAAGTAAACGCTCTGAGATATCTCACCAAACCCGTGGACATTGCAAAGCTCAGAGAAGTCTTGAGATATATCGAAGACAGAAAGAGCACATCAAAACAGATCATGATCAAGGAAGACGGCGAGGAGATCATGATCAATATTAAAGACATTCTCTATATGGAAGCCATGGATAGAAACGTCAGGATCGTTACTTCCGGGAAAGAACACTTTACGAGGTACAACATCGGTGACTTCGAAGAGCAGCTCAAAAGCAGCGGTTTCTTCAGGATACACAGAGGATATCTGATCTCACTGTCCAAAGTAAGAAAAATCGTCAAAAACACGGTCGTACTTGACGGTGATACCACACTTCCCGTCAGCCGCGGCAGTCTGAAACCATTAAAAGACGCATTATATGCATATGTAGAAGGAACGGCTTTCTGATATGAATGAAGCGGTCATCAGGGAGATCACAGACTGTTTGACATCAGTAATGAACAACATCCAGTATGTTTTCTTTTTACTGCTGATCGTCATGATTGCGGCTTGCTTTCTCGGAAGACGCGTTGAGTTCTCACGCAAACTTATCTTATCGGCTTTCGGAATGCTGGGCATATCCCTGACATGCGGTATCATCTTTAATCTACTCTTTGCTGAAGCGGATACCATAGTGACTCTGCTCCTTAACAGCATTCTTTCCGTCTTCTTACATGCTTACGCATTTGTGTTCTTCCTTTTCTCGTTCAAGGAAAAGAGGGTCAGGCGCGCAATAGAATCAACTGTCTGTTTTATTCTCTTAACTAACTACATATCCTCTTTTTCCTATATGACAGTAATCTATCTTGTCGGCGGAACAGCAGAAGCGGCATATTCGGTCTTTTATGAAGACTGGGGACGCGGTCCTCTATGGTTTGCCATTTCCGCTATAGGATTACTTATCACTCTGGCGGTTACACTCATAATTTATTTCGGTTTCTTTAAACCGAAAAAGTATTACACCGTAAGCATTCCTGCAAGGATAGTGTTCATAGTATGGATAGCCGTATTTCTGGTCCTTCCTGTTATCCCTGCCATCATTCCGCCTGATACTATACCTCTCGAGTACAGATACCATATCATGAGCATAATGTTCGGTCTCTGCATCATTCTTCTCGGATTGGCCGCGCCTATATTCGTGATCATATCATCGGCCGAGAGATCACATTTGGAAAAGAGCAAGACCCAGGAGGCTTACATTAAAGCAGAGCTCGAATATATAGAACAGTATAAAAGAAAGCAGGTCGAGACCAGGGCTTTCAGACACGATATAAATAATAATCTTTCCCTGACACAGATGCTGCTCGAAGAAGGACACACTGATAAAGCAAAAGAACATATCAAAGACCTTCTCGGAAATATCAGTTCACTGTCACCTCAATACGTTACCGGTGATGAGATGATGGATATCATAATCTCCATGAAAGCCGACCGCATGAATGAACTGAATATCAGATTCTCTCTTGACGGTGTTGCCGACGGAGGACTTAATATCAAGCCGATGGATATGTGCAGCATCTTCGCAAATGCACTGGACAATGCCATCGAAGCCTCCGCATCCGTCGACGATCCCGAAATATCATTCAGCATAAAGCGTACAGATAAATTCTTCGTCATCAGGATCACTAATTCCACATCCGGAAAAGTTGATGTTGAAAAACTTCTGGATTCTTCCGGTTACACTTCAAAGAGCGACAAGAAGCATCACGGCTTCGGTCTGATGAATGTAAGACGAACTGTCGAAGACTGCAACGGAATGATAAAGGCATCATCTGAAGAGAACTCATTTACCCTGTCGGTCATGCTGCCCAGGACCTTTCCTGCCGCGAAGTGATCTTTAATTATTTCTTATTCCTCTTAATTGTTTCTTAATTCTCAGGCTCATACGTTTTTTCGGTTTTATTGCATGCTATAATGCAGACAGAGCGTTTAAGGGACGGGGAAATATTATGGGCAGAGTTAATCAAAGATATAAACTTCCGAGAAACTGGATCGCGGTTCCGCTGATCCTTTATTCATTAGTCTTTTTTCTCGCGATCGGACTCATTTCAGTATCTTTCGCGGTATTCACGGAATATTCCGCGACACTCAAGGCAAGAGCTGAAACAGAGAAGGTCGCTCACTATGCAGAACTGTATGATGCCACACAGGAGGAATCATCTGACCAGCTCTTGGCATATTTTAAATCCATGAATTATGACTGCATAGTCTTTGATAACGATAAAAATATCATCCGTGCAAATTCAGAGGTTACGCTCGACTTTAATAACACCGATCCTGACGACGAGATCCAGACTGTAGTTATAAGAACATCTTTTGTAAAGGACGATGAGAAAGAAAGAAATTACACATATTATCCTGATAAGAGCAGCAAACTCATTATCGTAGAAGCCGATCTGATAAAACCGGACATAAATGAAATACTGCTGCACGCCCCTCTGGAATTCTATAAAAAACTTGAGAACAGAGAAGTAAACTACATTCCATACTGGACCGCGTTTAAGATCAGAGACGGAAAAGAGTTCATTGCGTTTAAGTCTTATCACGATATCTCGATCTATGACGTCGGTTATCTCTCGATGAACTTTGTGGCTGCTTATATCCTTGTCATTCTTATATTTATTCTTCTCGTTTCCAACATAGTAAGGACACATAAGAATAACAGGAATATGAGAAAGATCGTATTCAGGGACAATATCACCGGAAACCGCAACTGGTTCTGGTTCGCATTAAAGAGCAAGGAACTTTTGAAAAAGCGCAGAGGCAATACTCAGTACGCCATCGTAAGCCTTACTTTTGTAGGATACAGAAACTACGTGCTCTGCCACTCTGTTGATCTTGGTGAAAAGACACTTAAGAACATCTGGAAGATCATCAATGGTTTCCTGGATAAGAAAGAGATCTGCGCGCACAGCACCATCTCAAATTTCCCTATCCTTATGAAGGTAACCGATGAAGCTTCGGCCAGAGAAAAACTTGAAAGGATAATAAAGTCTCTCGAGACTATCGGCGGCAACCACGACTTTAAGTTCCAGGCCGGTGTATACATGATCGATCCGAAGATCAAAAAGAAAGCAGATATCGATCTTCTCTATAACTATGCATCAACGGCACGCATGACTCTCGAGGACAATGACGACACCGGCATTGCATTCTTCGATCAGAAACTGGTCGAAGATACGATATGGGCCGATAAGGTCACCGAGAGGCAAAGAGAAGCTGTCGAGAATGAAGAATTCAAAGTATATTACCAGCCGAAATACGATCCCAGGACAAACGAACTCATGGGCGCGGAAGCTCTTATCAGGTGGGTATCTGAAGAGCTCGGATTTGTTGCCCCCGGCAGGTTTATTCCTATCTTCGAAAACAGCGGATTCATTACGGAAATAGACAATTATATGCTCTCTCACGTTGCCAGGGACCAGAAGAAGTGGCTCGATGAAGGGAAAAAATGCGTTCCTGTATCAGTCAATGTATCACGTGCGCATTTCGCTGAAACAAACCTGGCCGAGCAGATAAGAGATATTATCGATAAAGAAGGAGCTCCCCGCGATCTGATAGAGATCGAACTTACGGAGAGTGCATTCTTCGATGATAAGAAAGCCATGCTCTCAACGATCAAAAAACTCAAGGAATACGGTTTCCTCGTATCCATGGACGACTTCGGTTCAGGCTACTCCTCCCTGAACTCATTGAAAGACATGCCGCTCGATATCCTGAAGCTCGATGCGGGGTTCTTCAAAAGCGAAGAAGACAACGGAAGGGCTGAGATAGTCGTTTCCGAGGCATTACAGCTTGCCAGGAAGCTTAACATGACAACCGTTGCGGAAGGCGTTGAGGAACAGGCACAGGTCGATTTCCTTGCGACCGAGGGCTGTAACATGATCCAGGGATATTACTATGCTAAGCCGATGCCTAAGGAAGAATATGAATTAAGGATCGGTGTGCCCGCTGCACAGGTACATCCCGTACAACAGGCAGAGCCGCCAAAGAGTCAGGAACCCGGAATAATTATGAGACTTATCACTGAAAGTGACGCTCAGGCTGTATCTGAACTTATCAGAAAGACCATCAGCATCTCCAATAAAAAAGACTATCCTGAAGAACTGATGGATCAGCTTATCGAATCAGAGACTCCGGAACATGTTATGGAGCGTGCTTCATGGACGCATTTCTATGTAGCTGATCTCGGCGGTTCCATTATCGGGTGCGGCGCAATCGGACCTTACTGGGGCAAAGAAGATGAGAGCAGTCTTTTCACGATCTTCGTCCTGCCTGAGTATCAGGGCAAAGGCGTCGGCAGATTCATAATCAATACTCTTGAGAAAGACGAATTCTTCATCAGGGCAAAGAGAATCGAGATCCCCGCTTCCATAACTGGTGTTCCCTTCTATCTTAAGATGGGTTACGACTATAAGAACGGCATAACAGAGCCGGACGAAGAACACCTTATCAGGATGGAAAAATTCAGAAAATAATGTAAAATATAACTTACATTTAAGAATAAGGGGTTAAAAATATGAAAAGAGCATTATCAACTGTCCTGGTTGTAGTTATGTTGCTGTCGGCTGTTCCGTTATTGTCAGGCTGCGTACACAGACCGAAGAACTGGTACAAAGAGGTGCTGGACTATTACAGCGAAGGTGTAAAGACCGGTTGGACAAATGAGAAAACGTCTTTAAACGTCTATCCCTCCGGCGATATGAAGAAGAAAGATCCGAGCAAGAAATTCGGATATCTTCTCGTAGATCTGGACAAGGATGGAGTAGATGAACTGCTGATAGGATTCAATGACGGTTCCACCGCAACAAAGTTTACCGATGTAATCGTTTATCACTCTGATCTGGGTCCTTATAAACTTCTTGGCGGTGACGACGGATATTATATCTATCTCTGCTCGAACAATGTCCTCGCCGTTGATTCATGGTACGGCTCACAGACTAAGAGAGACTTCATGACATGGGATTCGAAGACAAACTCATTCCCCCATGTTGACGGAGAAGGCAAATATCTGCCGAAGAAATGGGATCTGAAGGATTTCTGATAATTACTGCGGCTTGTTATGCCATTCGTATTCAGGATGTCTGGAGTAGTATTCTTCCTTGACTTCATACATTCTGGCATCTGCTATCTGCATCGCTTTACGGATGTCATCATGATCATCACTGTGGCATGACCCGACAGCGAAATGGGCTCTGTTCGGACGCTCGCAATTCTTCTTAAGCGATTCTTCCAGCTTAAGGAATTCTGCGCTGTCCGTTCTCGGTGTAATGACCAGGAACTCATCGCCGCCGACGCGGTATATCTCACTGTTCTTACCTGCCAGTTCTTCGAGTGCAGATGCAACATCTTTAAGGAGATTATCGCCTGCCAGATGTCCCTGAGTATCGTTGATGGTCTTAAGACCGTTAACATCGATGAAGAAGACACCGAAAGGTTTAGCTATCTCTTTAACACCGCTGACATCCTCACTGATCCTGTTGTTCATGGCATTACGGTTATAGACTCCTGTAAGAAGATCGGTGGAGCTCATTATCTTCATTTTTCTGATGTTCAGATCGTTAGCGATCTCAGCTGAAAGAATAAATGCTGTGAGACCCAGCGTTTCTTTTATCATGAGGGTCTTTTCCGGCGGGAAATTACCTGCCCAGATGTAGCCGATCGTCTTGTTATCTGACCTGAGCGGATAAATAACCAGTGAGCTTACTCCCACCCCACTCAGTGAAGCTATCCATTCCGGCGCGATCTTAGCCGCATCATCCATATCCTTCTCGCAGGTAATAACAAAACAATTGCTCTTGTTGATCAGTCTGGGCCAAGTCTCAATAACCCTGTAGAACTCCTCTGTAAGGAAGTTCTCCAGCGGGATCTGGCTCGGATCGTTCTCATCATAGTCTTCACATAGGAGTGAATAATCCCTCTTCTCATAATCGGTAAGAAGGACGCTGCATCTCATCGAATCGCACTGGAGACGTATATCTTTAATTACCGACTTCATAGATTCGCGGAAATCTGTCGTCTCGCGGAGCTTTAAGCAGGTCTTGATAACATTGGTTGCCGTTTCAGAAGAAATATCCGCCAGCTTATTAATGTCAGCCTTGGGATTCATCTCATAAGTAAATAAGATCAGCCTGACATCAGGATCTTCGGACTTAAGAGGAAGATAATATACCTCCATCCAGGCATTGTATAACTCGATATCAAAATATGTGTGGACAGGTTTATTCGTATTCGCGCAGGTATTGCACAGAGCCTCGAAATTGGAAGACTGCATGATGTATCTGGTATAAGGCACATTGGCAACAAACTCGTCGATAGATTTGACGACAGTTCTCTTATACGCATCGTTTCCATCAACGACCAGAATGCGTTCATCACCGTGTTCTACCTTAAGATTAACGGCAAGTATACATGCAACTCCGTTAAAGCTTTCCAAGAGATACTTATAATCCACTAAAATCCACCTTCAATTCTAAAAAAGCTTTAATTTATTATACTATCGTCGGAAACGGTTTCTATTGTTTCAGTACATGTTTAATAATATTTTACTTATCGGAAATATTATGTTCCTTCCAACCACTGATGCATACCGCATCCAAAAGTCTCATTCGGTCTGTCAACAAATCCGAACTTTCTGTAAAAAACCTCTTTGCCCTTTGCCGCCAGAAGGCTGATCATGACCCTGTAACCGGGCTTCATTGACTCTCTGATCTTTTCCATGAGCATATTCATTATCACCCTGCCCATGCCTTGTCCCTGGTATTCGGGAACAACAATGACATCAGCAATATAGACCACATAACCGTGATCTGAGACCGCCCTGCCGAACCCTGCTGGCTTTCCGTCAACACGGAGACAGATCAGGATAAAGGAATTCTTCAATCCTTCAGAAGCCTGCTCCAGAGGGAATTCACTCCATCCGACGCTCTTTCTCAAGGCCATGTATTCTTCAGGCGTTATGTAATCAGTAATTTCGTAATCGGTCATATTTACTCCCCCACAACAGATTTCAGAATGACATAAGTATTGCTCTGCACGGAGCGCCGTCGGAACCTCCGAGATTTATCGGAGCTGAATTCAGAAAATAGATTCCGTCATCAACTTCATCAAGTCTTATCCCCTCAAGAAGCACGATTTCGGCTCCGAGCATGATGAGATGAACCGCCATAGGCGAATCCAACGGTCCGACCGTCTGCGATTCATTGCCGTAAAGCAGAATATTGTTATCGGCAAAGACTTTTGCAGCAGCCTCGGTGACCGTGGAATCACCTTTCACCAGTATCCTGTTGTAACAGTCACAATCCTCTAAATGCGAACCTAAAGATGCCATTTTCGCCTTTCTTATGATCTCCTCAGCATTTTCTGCCGTCATATCACCTTCATGCGATGCGACATAGGCGTAACCGATGAATCTGTTTATATCGACCTGATCCAGCGTCTTACCGTCATCTATAAAATGATGGGGAGCATCTACATGTGTACCATTGTGGGCACACATTTTTATAGCGGTCAGATTGCACACTGCACCGTCGCTGATCTTCATCATTTCGATCCTCTCAGGCGAAGGATCACCCGGATAAACAGCACATCCGAAGACTTCCTGCGAGATATCGTAGATCTTCATGACCTAACCTCCTGTCATCTGTGTCATTTGCTCTGCAAAAGCTTGTGTAACAATGTTACAATCCCCGTATTATAAGGACTTTAAGACTGTCTGTCCTCTTTGATTCTTAACAGCATTTCCTTGTTCTTTTCGAGCAGATCATAGATCCCGTCCTCTGAAAGGACTCCCCTTTTGAGGTCTTCAGGAAGCTCCCCGGCCTCGTCAAGACCAAGATCATTCTTCCATTCTTTGCCCGTGTAATATGCTTCAAGTTTTTGAATGTCAGACTGCAATTTCTCAAATTCAGAAATCTGTTTTTCGAGCTGTGAAATAAGAGCCGAAGACCTGTCAAAGATCTCCTCCATCCCGGTTATACGTTCCACAGCTTTCCTGTTCTTCATGGATTTAAGGTTGTGACCATGCTCCGCTCGTGTCATATTTGACGCTCTTCTCAAACTCAACGGCGTTCACATATCTTTCTCCGGAATTATAGTCATAATCGTTATAGACCGTGAGGTGATGACCCATCATTCCGTTTGCACTGATAAGCGAAGTTGAATATGCGTCGTTCGTCTTGAAGAAATCAGTCTTGTCGGCATCCTTGAATTTGAATCCTTGGCTCTCGAGAGAACCGATCACTGACTGCCTGTCGGCAAATCTGACATCTATATCATTGAACTTAACTTCAAGATAGCCTGTCTCATTTGCATTGCCGGCATAATCTCCGCAATCATATTTGAAGCCATATACTTCGCAATCCTCAAATCTGCACGTTGAAGCAGATTTGTTATATACGTATATGGCTACATGTGAAGGCTTGCCGTCTTTGAAAAGATAGATCGAACTTGTAATAAGCGTTCTGGGTTCCAAGTCAGGAAATTCTTTCATTATGCCTTTCACATGATCTATCTCGGCTAGTTCGAAACCCGCGTTAAGGATCTCGCTTACCTGACAGTCAAGCTTGAAATCGGTCCCGTCAATCGTGATCTTCATGGCCGGATCCATCGAATCACAGCCCGCAAATAACATAGTAAAGGCCAAGATCAAAACGGCTATTACAGCGCCGGTCTTCAGTTTGATTCTGTTCATTCTTTCTCCTCCTGATATCTCCATATCGCCGGAAATAATCATACCGCAAATGATGTTTCTTTGAAAATCTCAGAGTGAAAAAACATAACCGGCAAGCGGCGACATGACTATCATTATGCACGAGAAGCAGAATGAGTTAACGGATATCAGCGTAGCCCTTTGTTCCGGCGGAACCATCTGATTCAATGCAATGTCAGATCTGATCTGTATCAGGTCATCTGCAAAAGCAGTTAAGAAGCCGCCCAGAGTCATCAGGTACCATACACCCGTAAACTCACTTACAAGTCCTGTAAGCGCCAGCGAGATGCAAAAGACAAACAGTTTACCGAGAGAAGTCTTATTCACTTTAGCGGCAGCCAGAGCACCGAATATACCACCCATCGACATAATGAACAGAAGAGGTCCTAATGACCAATCGGGAATACCTGTCATCGGGAGCTTGGCCTGAAGGAAGAATAGAAGCAGAACATCTATTCCGCCAACCAGGGCATTCCTGAATATAAGGCCCGCAGCCTTCCTGTTACCCTTAAGGAACCTGAAGCTGCCTGTATACACATCTTTGATCCTTTGAGCAAGTGAATCCCCGCTCTTCTTCAAGATGACCTTGTTCTCATGCAGGAAGAGCATAATGGTCAGATTCACGACTGATATTCCTAACGAAAGCAGCTGGGCATTCCGGTTACCCATGATCACCGCCACACCCGCAAAAAGCGTAGCGATACCGTTTGAGATCCTGTAGACCGCTGTCTGCGTTGATATGTATCTGTCGTACTTCTTCTCCTGTCCCTCTTCGAGGAGTGAATCATAAGCCAAAGCGCTGTCACTTCCTGAAATGAAGTTATAAGAAAGCGCCGAAAAACCTACCGAGACGCAGACCGCAGCAAAGCCCGGGACAAAGCCTCTGATCACAGCAGACATCATTGTCATCAGACAGCTCACGATAAGGCTCTTCTTACGCCCGAAGACATCTGCAAACATCCCCGATGGGATCTCGGCTATCAGGCTCACGATATGAAATACCGTCTCCGCAAATCCTACCTGAACAAGCGAATATCCGTCCGAAACCAGGAGCAGCACCCATGCCGCGCCTGCGATCGGGATATTGAACAAAAAGTTTGATATATAAAGCAGACTGAGCTGCCTTTTGATATTCAGTTTTGACATAAATAAAAATCTCCTTGATTCTTTGTAAGAATGAAGGAGAAGTCACCGTTTAAACAATTAAATCCAGGGTGTTATTTCCTGCAAATGGGCAGACTTCTCCTATAGGACACCCTGTAAAAACCGTTCATAAGCTGAATGTTAGGTGTGATCCAATACATATGAGAAGCGCCTTTCTTAAGATTTAACGGCTGTAATATAGCACATTCGGATCATCCGGGCAACATGTCAGTTACCAGGTTTTCTCCTCATGGGATACGAGCCTGCTGCCTTCGTAACAGAACTTCATGGTAAATATTCCTGAATCCTTCATACCGCCGAACAGGTAATCAAACATGATCTTATCACCTTCCCAGACCGGCAGTTCCCTGATATCAGAAAGAGGCACCCAGCAAAGTTCGCCTTCGTCACAACTGCCCGCAGGGAGTTCAAAGCCCGGTTCTACCGCTGCCGTAAAAACATGCATATACTCTGACGGATATTCGGACGAGATAAAGGTTATGAGGCCTCTGTAACGGAAATCCGCAAGCGATCCGCGGGATATGGAAGCTTCTTCATAAAGCTCTCTTAAGACACATTCCTCCGGAGATTCATTCTCTTCAAAATGACCGCCTATTCCAAGATACTTATTCAGGTTCATGTCATTTTTCCCGGTCTTGCGGATAAAGAGGCAGTCGCTGCCCCTGGTTATGTATATAAGTGTTGTGAGATTTTCGACACGCATGAATATATTATATACGGAAGATCAGGCTTCGAAAGCCGTCTCACCGTAATCGACAGAAAAATCGCCGTTAGCAACTGCGATGCGGAAATTGATGCGGTAGATGATGTAGGAAGATACGTCGATCTTAAATATCTCTGCCAGAGCGCACCACTTGTCAGCAAGACTTACGATATAGCTCTCGCGGTGCATGGGCAGGAACGGTGTCAGAGGGAACATGTGCTTGGAGATGATATCCTTTTCGATCTCATTGAGGCTGAAATCCCTGTCGGCGTTCTCTTTGGCAACAGAGGGATGAGTGAATCCGTGAAGGCCTCTTGCCTGGCCCTTGATATGCCAGTCGTAAAGGAAATAGTCGTGGAGGAGCGCGCCTCTTACAAGGCTGTCCTTATCAAAACTTATCTTAAGTGTCTTCTCGAGGAAACATGCAATAAGGAGACTGAATTTGGCAACAGAGACACAGTGCTCGAAGACCGTCGTCTCACCGTGTTGTATAAAACCTTTCATGACCTGCGCTTCAGGACTTAAGATAATGTCCTTTCCGCGGGTAAATAATTCCTTCGCAAGTTTATATTCAGTTATGCGTTTTGCAAAATGTAAAGCCAATCTTAACCTCTCGGGCTTTGATATTATCAAAGCGGATTTTCACACTTTGAGTAGTATACCGCAACACCGGCTTTTTTACTCTGCAGATTAATTACATTTTAGCGACAGCCTGCGCAAAAAAATGTGGCAATTTACGAAGGGAAAAAGAAACATCAGAAAACGTTACTTGAAATAATTCTTTTTTATTTTGAGATTCCACCAGATCTTCCAGGTATCGGTGAACATCTTCCATACATCCCTGAACTTGATCCTGCCGAAAGACTGGATCCTGGAGAAATTCAGTTCGACAGGCATCTCGATGAGCTTGATCTTCTTTTTAGATGCGAGAGCCAAAAGCTCGATATCAAAGGCATAACCATCGATCCTTCTCAAAGGGGCGATCTCCCTGATAAGCGAACCTCTGTAAAGCTTGATCCCGGTCTGGGTATCGTGGCACTTCAGACCGAACAGGATCTTGAGCATAATATAGTAGCAGAGCGAAAAGACTTTCCTGATAAAAGGATATTCGAGCTTCGAATCCTTATGCATCTTCGAACCGATAACGATATCGGCATCCTCGAGTTTCATTTCCGTGTAGTATCCGCTGAGAAGATTGGCTGACAGGTCAAGGTCTGCATCTATAAATCCGACGATATCTCCCTTGCTGTTTATCGCGCCCCATGAGACAGCGCCGCCTTTTCCGCGGTTCTTGTCATAACCGAAATCCTTAATATGGGGATTATCTGCTGCGGCGCGTCTTACTTCAGACCCTGTATTGTCACTGCTGCCGTCATTGACGGCGATTATCTCATAATCCGTCGTAAAAGCACTGAGGGCTTCATCGATAGTCATGAGATTATCGTATATGTGTTCGCCTTCGTTATAGGCAGGCACGACTATACTGAGCATAGGTTTCCTTCGCTAATTTAAAACTTCGCGATATTTTATCACATCAGAAGCGTCCGCCGCCACCGCCGGAGAATCCGCCTCCTCCGCCGCCGGAGAATCCGCCGCCACCACCGCCGGAGAACCCGCCTCCGCCGCCTGACGAAGATTCGTGATGAATAACCTTTTTGCTCAGGAACGCGTCACTCTTAACAACGACATTGCTTCCCGGGATCGAATAAGTGCTTATGGCAGGCATCTTGTCGAGTCTCCTCTTAGGAGTAGCGATTCCGGTAAAAAGCAAAGCCATTCCGATAGGGATTATTATCGTAAAGAAAACGATCGCGCCATAGCTCTGGTATGAATAACTCCTGAGATCATTTGTAATGCCTTCGACAGCCGCACCGTATTCACCGCTTCCGAGCTGGTTAATGTATTTCCTGAACAGGCTGTAGCAGTCATCATCATCTACTGCAAAATGCGCTGTCCCATATGTATATAACCAGAAGAATCTTCCACCCTGATAATCGAGTGTTACATCGATAAGGATGCATACGCCGGAGTTATTCTGGAGCGGAACGGTCTTAACGTGATCCATGTAGAAGTCTTCGGCAAATCTCTTCTCGTCATCATCGGAATTGGAGTATTTTTTGCCCTTGTCTTTTGTCGTAACGATAATTACATTGATGTCTTTCTCTTTGGAAAGCTTCTTTGCCGCATCTGTAATGTCATCTAGTTCCTGACTCGTAAAAAGATCTGCATCGTCTATAACCTTAACGGTCTTTTTAGGCGACAGGTTCATGAATATATAGAACACAAGGCTGGCTATTATGATGCAGATAAGACCTATGCCAACACCTATGGATGCTCCGTTGAGCTCTGATAATACCGAGAGCCTGGGAGTCTTTTCCTTGGCCTGATTCATTTCATTGATATCTAAATTGTCACTCATCCCCAGAACCCCCTCATGATAAGGCCCAAGACGAATCTTGTGATAACGGCCAGAATGCCGAGAACGATGAAGAAGAACATCATCTTCTTTACAGGGCTTACGGGGACCTGTCCTGCGACTTCGCCCGTCTGTCCGTTCATGGCAAAGTAATAGTACTTATTCATGTATTTGTAAGACAGGAACCATACCGGGAGCAGCGCATAATTGGCTTCCATCGAGTCGATCCTGCTCTTATTCTCTTTGATCCTGAATCTGTCAAAAGTTCCCTTAAGAGAACTCTTGAGAGCCTTGTCGATACCTTCCATTCCGCGCTTCGTCGCACGTGCAGAAAGATCCTGCGGGGACTGGTCGTATCTGTCAGCATAGAATCCCGGCAGATATCTGTAATCGTAAGGAATAAGCGAATCAAAATCGAAAGGTTCTATAGCTTCCATCAGAGCATCATCGATCCTCGTCTCACCGTCGAGCGGAACATGGCTCCAGCTGAGCTGGGCATTTCTTTTGAAAGAAAAAGTCTCGATTATCTCGTCATCACCGCTGTAATGGATCTTATCGCCGGTTCCGCTCGCATCGATCGTGGCACGGATATTAAAAAGCCAGAAAGGCACATAAAGGCCCGTCATCTTCTGAACATTTTTCTTGGAAACGAATCCGAACGGCGTCCACTTGCCCTTGCCTGCCCACTTAATGAATGCTGCTTCGGCAGCACTTCTCGAATACTTGAACGGGATCATATACTGGGGCTGGAACTGCTCGGTAAGTCTCTTTCCGACAAGAGCAGGCGATCCGCAGAAAGCGCAGAAAGTAGCCGCAGTATGAGCATCTGTTACGAGTTTTGCACCGCATGCATTGCAAACGAATTCGGTCTGCTCCGGAGCTCCCTGAGGCTGTGCCCCCGGTTGTGTCTGAGCGGTCTGATCAGCTGCCGGTGCCTGTGTAAGGACATCCGGTTCAGCCGGCTTAGCCTCAAGTTCTTCGACTGTTACCGCAAGAGTTGCGGGATCGAATGTGGATCCGCAATTCGGGCAGTCGAGCATCTGTGTGTCAGCATTAAGTGTGAGATTGGACCCGCAATTCGGGCATTTAAGTGTATCAGCCATACTATCCCTCCCGATTTATTAGTATATCACAAAAATATATGCTATATAATCAGGCTTCCGCTTCCATCAAAGCTTTAAGAGTCTTCTCGTGACTTCTTTCGGAACGGGGATATACGACTTTTTTGAACTGAACACCCTTCCTGCTGCATACCGTCCGGACAAACGAATCGGCGAGAGCGGGATTTTTGACAAGCACGGGACCTATCAGGCTTATACCCAAAAGATTATTCTTCCGGATACCGTCTTTTTCGATCGGCACTTCGCCTATGACTTTAATCACATCGAAGGAAAATCCGTCTTCCTCTTCGGCAATGCCTGCACGGTTAACGAAACCGACATAGCGTTCTTTCGTAGCAGGGTCTTCCAGAACCACATCACCGGTAAAACGCTTCTTGATACGGTCTTTGAAAGTGTAATCAAATATGCCTAATCCTTCGACAAGGGAGAAATCCGACGTTATGATACCCTTGCCCAGGATATCGTAACTGTTGCCGGTAAAGAGCATCGGAACGCCTTCGTCTATAGCCTCCGTAAGCTCATTTAAAGACCTTTTCAGATGATCTGCAGCCATGTTCCTGTTGGATTCATATCCTGAACCCATGTAGACAAAATCGACATCTTTAATGCTGATCTTCGAATCTGTGACCGTACCGCTTACGATCTCGACCTCAAAGCCCTGGTCTCTCAGCCTGCGTTCCAGGATCCTGACATTGCCGTTATCGCCGTAAAGATTCATGTAGTCGGGATAGAGGTAAAGAATTCTCACCTTCATTCGAGTTCCCTCCTTGTTACGATCGAGAGGATCTTATCCTTATCGGAAAAACAGGTTATGACATAAAGGAACGAATCAAGGTTGTTTTTGCAATATTCGGCAGCATCCGCCACACTCTCGAAAACTTCAGTTTTCGAGTCATCGAATCCTGCCACGCCGAATCTTATGGCCAGATCATCGCAGTACTGTCCTGCAAGAATGATCCTGTCCAGATCAGCTTTCGCAAGCTTCTCGAAATTGATATCCCACAGCCAGCTCGAATCCGATGTGTAGTATTTACGGCTGATCGCGTCGACAATTATCATGACGCTCTTTTTGCGGCTGTCATTAAACACGACATCGATGGAGCGGTCATAAGAAACCGAATTCTCGTGCTTTGAAAGGAGCAGTCTTCCCTGAACGTTTCCGAGGATGAAATCAGAGATCCTTCCCGACTTAAGGATATATCCGCCCAGAGCGTCTGCAGCCTTGCCCGGAGCTACGCCGGCAAGCGTTGATGCCGTAAATGCCGCCAGGATATTGTAGCTGTGATAGATGCCGTTAAAGAAAACGGGGATTACATATTTGCCGTCGATCGTGATCGAGGCCTTGCCGTTCAGATCATTAACGGAAGTAAGTGTATGCTCCGTCTCAGGTCTTGTAAAACCGCAATAAGGGCACATGTACTTTCCGATATGGTTATAGTGATAATACTCATATTTCATCGGACCCTTGCAAAAAGGACAATACTTGCCGTCGTCATAAACACCTTCATGTGTCTCGGTATCCGTTGCAAGCCTTCCCGCGCCGAAATAGACCGTATCGTCCCTGTCCCTTCCGATGCTCGCGACCAGCGGATCATCGGCATTCAGGATCAGTGTCATATCACCGTAGATGGCATCACTGATGATGCTCTTTATCCATTCAGGATGACCGTTTCTCGTCATCTGGTCCCTGTACAGATTATTGATAACGAAATATTTCGGGTGGAAATACTTAAATATCCTTCTGGCATACCGTTCATCTGCTTCCATCAGGACAACGTCACTCTTAACTCTTCCTGACAAAGTGGAATTACCGATGAGGAACGTTACAACGCCTTCGATCTGATTGGAACCTTCTTTGTTATATGCAACCTTAAGCCCGTTGGATTTTAGGACATGGGCGATCATCTCAACTGTTGATGTCTTGCCGTTCGAACCCGTAACGGCAATAGACAGATCCGGGATATCCATCTGCGACAGGATATCAGGACAGATCTTCAGAGCATATTTTCCGGGCAGGCTCGAACCGCGCCCGAACAGCCTCGCCAGTCCCCTGACGATCTTGCAGACAAGAACAGCTGTAAATGCTTTGAACTTCATCGGTAGTAATTGTAGCACTAAACTTTTAAATTTCAGTAACAAACAGGATAAGCTTTCGTGATACCCTCCGCGGAATGAGTTTTCGAACAAATCAGAATCCAAGTGTTTACATTTCCGGATTGTGGTATATAATTGCCCCATGAACAAATTTGCATTTACATGGCGTGACTTTTTCTTTTTTGCCTTTACGAATAGGGGTAATTAGTTCACTGCATGTAAATATTTAACTTGAATTTACGATAATCATGGCCCCGCAGTGAACAAGACTGCGGGGCTTTTAATTTGACGGAGGAGAAAGACTATGACACAGAAACAGGCCGGAAAAAGGATCGAAGAGATCGACGAACAGATCAAGGAACTTTTCGCTGAACGCTTGGAGGCCAGCAAGATGGCGAACGAGACCTTAAGCAAATCAGAGATTGCCTTAAAGAGCAGACGCTACGAGCGAAGTTATCTTGCAGGACTTGAGAGCTCGAATTCGCTTATTGATAATTATGAACGCGTTCTTTTCACGACAATGTTCAACTTAAGCCACTCTTACCGCAATACGGAATACGGTACCAGAACAGAACTCGCCGACCAGATCCACAAAGCGATCGAGACTACTCCCGAAGAATTCCCGAAGTCACCAATGGTCGCCTGCCAGGGCATCGAGGGCGCTTACTCGCAGATTGCGACCGATAAGATCTTCCGCCATGCTAACATCATGTATTTCAGGACTTTCGACGGCGTATTCCAGGCAGTCGAATCCGGCCTCTGTAAATTCGGTATCCTCCCCATCGAGAACAGCTCATTCGGCTCTGTTACCCAGGTCTACGACCTCATGGTAGGCCACAATTTCCACATTGTAAGAGATTACAAACTAAGGATCAGCCATAAGCTCCTCACAAATCACGGAGCAAGATTCGAAGACATTCGCGAAGTATATTCCCACAATCAGGCCATAGGCCAGTGCAGCAGGTTCCTTAAGGAACATCCGGACATCAAGGTCAATATCGTAGAGAACACCGCGGTAGCGGCAAAGAGCGTTGCCGATTCCGGCCGCAAGGACGTCGCTGCGATCTCCTCTTCAGACTGCCAGCAGCTTTACGGCCTCGAGATAATCAAGGATGACATCCAGAACACGGATAACAATTACACACGTTTCATCTGCATCACGAAAGAACTCATGATCTTCCCCGGCGCTTCAAAAACTTCCGTCATGCTCGCATTGGGCCACACCCCCGGCGCGCTTGCGGATACACTCGCCAAATTCTCATCTCTCGAACTCAATCTGACAAAGATCGAATCGCGTCCCATCCCCGGAAGGGATTTCGAATTCATGTTCTACCTTGATTTTGAAGCGTCGGTATATTCCGAGGAAGTCATCTCGCTCCTGTGCGAGCTTGATGCCGAGCCGACGGAATTCGCTTATTTGGGAACGTATATCTGAGCTTCCTGTGAAGCGTTATTGAAGTGAAAACAAAGGAGATGTCTCAAATTTCTAAAAATCGGAATTTGAGACACCGCAGCGTTATCTCAAATATGCAGTTTTCGAAAATTGAGATACAAAAAACGTCTTTTTTTGTATTTTTGCTTCAAAATCAGGATTTTGAGATAACGTTGATAGCAACAGAGAGTGTTTTATGATGTCTCAAATTTGATTATTTTCAATTTTGAGACATTTACAAATTAATACTCGGTCCTGACAGTCTCCAATCCGTAGATCGCCTTGAAACGTCTCTCGTCTTCGGACGATCTGATAACCATGACTTCAGTAAAGTGTCCGTCTTTCTTATTCTTGAAGCCGGCGACTTTCTCACCGGTGCAGATCGAGCTTCTGATGACCGCATACTGCGTCTCTGGATCGAACTTTATCTCGTTCTTCAGGTCTTTCTCGCCGTAATGATTTTTTCTGATCTTCGGTAAACGCATCTTACTTTATCAGCCCGCCGTGAAAATAGCACTCGTAGATCAGGATGCCTTTATAACTGATGGTCTCATATCCCTGAAACCAGTCGTATTCTCCGTTTATGTCACACATATAGGTATAGTCACCGTCCGTGTATTCGGAAGGACCTCTGAAAGGTTTATCCTCAGGAACGCGGAGCAATGCTTCCTTTAAGAAATCACCGCTGAAGTTATCACCGGTGACTCTTCCGACATAGTTCATGCTCCAGTAAGGAATCTCAGAGATCCAAAGCGCTTCTTCTCCTGCGAACTTATCCCCTCCGAGATATGTATCGTAATACATATACTCGCCGTCTTTATAAACCAGATCATGTGACTTCAGTCTCGAAGATGCAGTCTCCGCGCCCTTGCCGGCATATGTTGCCTGCTTGGCTTTGATAAGAAAATCTACTACCTCTTTATCCATCGTAATTCTCCTCTTATCTTACAATCAGTCCCCCGCCTACTACGCATCCGTTCTCATCGTAGAACACTGAAGACTGTCCGGGCGACACACCTTTTACAGCTTCATCAAGAGTTACTTTAACCATTCCGTCACCTGTCTTTTCGACAACGGCGGGACGCTCGGTCTGATGATATCTCGCCTTTGCAAAACATCTGATCCTATCGCCTTTCTGAGGCTCAGGAATACTCTGGAAATTCACGTTCCTGCAGTAAAAAGAATCACACATCAGAGAATCTTCAGTGCCCAGAACGACCATGTTATTCTTAACATCGATCCTCGTTACGAACGCGGGATAACCCAGTGCGATACCCAGACCTTTACGCTGGCCGACCGTATACTGATAAATGCCTTTGTGCCTTCCAAGGATATTGCCTTCTTCGTCAACAAAATCTCCTTCGCCGGGCAGAGGCTTGTCGGTATGCTCACCGATAAAGTCCGTATATCTTCCTTCCGTGACAAAACATATCTCCTGCGAGTCTTCCTTATGCGCACACGGAAGTCCCGCATCCTCTGCGATCTTCCGGACCTCATCCTTGGTATATTTTCCAAGCGGCATCAGCGTGCGCGCAAGCTGCTCCTGGGAAAGCTTATAGAGCATGTACGTCTGGTCTTTGCTGATATGGGCAGCTTTTCGCACGGTATATCTGCCGTTACCGAGTTTTTCGACATACGCATAATGACCTGTCGCGACATAATCCGCCTCGAAGATGTCTGCAAGTTCGATAAGCTTTGCCCACTTAACGAACCTGTTGCATTCAATGCACGGATTAGGCGTCATGCCTTCAAGATATGCATCAACAAACGGTTTAACGACTTTCTCTTTGAAAAGTGACGTGCAGTTGTGCGGATGGTATTTAATGCCCAATATCTCAGAGATACGCCTGGCTTCATCGATCTCACAGCAGCGGCTGTCACCTTCTTCTTCGGATCCCCACGTGCGCAGCGTGACACCGATGACATCATAGCCCTGCTGTTTCAGCAGATATGCTGCAACAGCGCTGTCAACTCCACCCGACATTCCGACAATTACTTTGCTCACGTAAATACTCTTTTCATACAGATAATATTAGGGTAATTGTTTCACATTTGCCCTGAATGGGCAAACCGTTTTTCAAATAACTTCACTTATCAGCCGTACTGCTTCGTCAACACCGTTCTCACTACGGATCTTCTCTGATATCGTTTCCGCATTTCTTTTCTTTACAGGATATGTGCTGTTCATCTCTTCGATCGCAGCAATAATTCTTTCTTCGCTCAGATCTTTTGCATCAATATGTTTTGTAGCAACATCGATCTTTTCGAGCTGCATGGCAAATCCCAACTGGTCTAAAACATGCGGAACGGGAATCGACGGGATTCCGTAGATCATAGATGAAGCCGATGTGCCAAATCCGCAGTGATGAATTACAAACTTTCCGTGTCTGAACAGCCAGCTGTGAGGGACGCTTCCGACTGAGATCATGTTATCAGGAAGATCATAATCATTGAGCGTTTTCTGAAAACCCTGTATGACCGCACGGCATCCTGTTTTCTTAAATGCATTAACGAACATATCGAGTTTATCTTTCTCGGATTTATCTTCAAATGACATTGCTCCCAATGCAAGTATTACCGGTCTCTCACCTGCATTCATAAACTCAGTTAACTTCCCATCAGGCGTATAGTTTTCTTCTTCGTCGAACCAATATCCTGTAATGACATTTTTCGATTCCCAATAAGGATTGCGTTCAATAACATATTTGCTTACCGGAATAAGATTCAGCTTATCGGACATGATCTCATCAGCAGATTTTACAGGTTTCAACCCATACAGCTTACGGATCTTGTTGTAAGGTTTTGCGACCTGCTTTGCGATCATTCCGCCTACTATCCTGTCTTTCAAAGTCTGCTTTCTGAGCTTCTCTCCGATCATTTCAGTCTGCAGCGTAACATTAACTGTCGGTATGCCCAGAACGCCTGCTTCGACTGCTCCCATCTGACTGTGAGTTACAACTATAAGATCTTTCCCTTTGCATAACTCATAGACCTCTTCAGATGATCCCCGGATTATCTTCATTATGAAGTTCATGCACTTAACAAGGCTCAGCATAGCATTATGCGTTTTTCCGCGTATTACCGCTGCCTCTTTCTCTATGTCGATATCAGGCCCTATTGGCTCGAAATGAATTCCAGAGGCTTCGACCAGTCCGCGCCAGCACGGGTGTGAACCTAAAACCACATCATATCCGTTCCTGATCAGTTCTTTTGATAGAAAAATATACGGCTGGACATCTCCTCTGGTGCCCATCGTAAACATTGCGATCTTTTTCATAGAAAAGCACCGCTCATCAGAGAATGCACCTCTCTTGCATAAGCCCTTTTCCGTTCCTCTGTCAGCTCGCCATTAAGAAGATACTTAAAAGTCAGCATCGTCATATATGCGTGGTACCGGCGCACGATGTTCTCAGCCTGCTCCGGAGGGAAAGCCCCATGGGAAGACAGTTTTCTAAATACATTCAGGTATATCTCGTAAGGATCAGTAAAGAGAGTCTTCTCATAGAGCATGCGGATCTCTTCATTATGAAACTGTTCGATCATCATAAGACGTATCATCAGGTTGCAGAACGGATCGAAGAGATAGCTGTCCATCATGTAAGTATCCATGATCCTCGAATTTGAAACATCACTTTTCTTAGTATTCTTTTTCGGATCACCTTGGGGTATCTCATCGAGATGGCTGAGCAGGCCGTCGATGTGTTCCCTGAACTTTGCAACAAGCGAATCAAGAATATCCTTTTTATTCTTGAAGTGGTAATAAAGAGTGCTTTCCTTGATCCCGACTTCCCCGCAAATATCCCTTATGGATACTGCCTCATAACCTCTTTCAGAGAACATGTGCAATGCCACATCCATTATTTTATCTTTGGTAGTCATGGTAATTCCTCTCTAACGATTGTTAGAGAGATTTTATCTAACAGTCGTTAGATTGTCAATGGGGCATGCGAGTCCGGATAACGCTCTTCTATAAGAGCATCAATTGCTTTATTCCATGAATCTCTCTTTAAGAAAATCAGCTACAGTATCTTCCTCATTGCTCCCGATCAAGCCTGTGGCGATCTTCTTCAATTCTTCCGAAGCATTGGATACTGCGTAAGATTCATCTGCGATCCTGAACATCGATATGTCATTTAAGGAATCACCGAACACAACCAGCCTGTCAAATCCGAGCTGTTCTTTAAGCCTCAGGATCGTTTTTGCTTTTGTACAGTTCTGAGGGCAGATCTCAAGCCAGTATTCGTCCCTGTAGGTGTCTTTCTGGAAAAGGCTCTCCCAGCCATGGTATTGTCTGACGCGTTCATAAAGCGGCTCAATGTCTTCCTTGTTGCCGATCATCGTCACATAGCCGGGAATGCCCTGAAACATCTCTTTTATGCTTTCCGCTCTGACCATTGACGGATCATTCGCGTAATAATCGATATATCCCTGCAGACCTTCCGAATGTTCTCCAATCATGTATGTACGGATCATTTTATCTCCTGTAAAACATGACACGAATCCGTACTTGGGAAGTTCCGGAAGCAGCGATTTTAATAGCTCATTTTCCGCTTCCGTGAAAACGGATTTCTGAAGATGCCTGCCTGTCGTATTATCTGCGAGCACTGCTCCGTTTCTTGTAATCACCGGAAGATTGAGACGAAGTTCTCCTGCTATCACTCTCGCGCTCTCGACAGATCTCGCCGTCGCATAAGTAAATGCCAGACCTTTTTCCACAAGATCGTTTATGGTATCGACAGTATATGAGGAAAGCCTTTCGTTATTTCTCATAAGCGTTCCGTCAAGATCAGACACATAAAGAGTGCGGTCGCGCCTGCTGTAATCCAGTCTTACCAGAGCCTTGCCGTTCGGAAGCATTTCTTTTCCCTGAAGTATCAGATTATATCCGGCGTCAGACATCGCTTCCGTAAGTTCATTCTCTTCCATCTGATGATGGACCTCATCGAGCCTGTCAAACGCATGAAGATAAGGCGAATCCGAGACCCATTGAGATTCATCGGTATTGATCTGGATTATGCAGGAAACGTATTCCGGTGAAACTTTCCGGATCGCATTCTTAAACGCATCATAACCGATATATTCGATAAGAAGATTGGCTATGACGAGCCCGGCATGCGGCAGCTTATCTGCCTCATTGATAAGATCGATCTTCAGGCAATCCAAAGTTCCGGAAAGGTCCGGGTATCTTTCTTTGGTTACCCTGAGATAATCCTCATTGATATCAACTCCGTAAACAGTCTGATATTTATCGGTGCGGACATGTTCGAGACCGTTCCCGCCCGCTACTCCGAGCACCATTGCTGTCGTAACGGGATAAGACTCAAACTGCTCCTTCATCATCTTATTCATTGTCTGGAGCTGCTTTACGGAATCAAGCTTCATATGATTCTCGTAATCATCAAGTCTTATATCTTCCCACGGATTATTCATAATGATTTCGCCAAAAAGATCTTTCTCAATTTGGGATCATTATCATCACGGACGAATTCTACTTCGTAACCGAGTTTCTTATAGAATCCGGGAGCCTGAAAACCGAATGTAGTCAGCGTTATCTTGACGTATCCTTTTCCTTTGAAAGCATCTTCAACAGTCTCAACAAGCCTGCGTCCGATGCCGCCTTTTCTGTATTCCCTGCCAACGATAAGATCACCGATGTGGACCTCGTTATAGTATGCCCGTCCGGTGATAACTCCCATTATCTTTCCGTCATCGTCCTCGGCAACAAAACAAAAGTCGTTGTAGTTAAGTACCACGCCGTTTTCTTCGCCGTAGCGGACGAACTCCTCGTGGATAAAGTCTCCGGTCCTGCTGTCGATTTCATCAATGCGTTTTATGTTCATATATCAAAAATATAGCTACGGATCACTTAAACCCGCAGCTGCTTTTTTCCGGTCCGTCAAGACCGGATTCATACGTGGCCTTAAAAGACATGTTGATATCTTTGATCTCACGTTTGCCGTCGATGTAATCCTGATACATTTCGGCAAGACCGGCCATACAGCCGTCACAGGATCCATCGATATAACCGATGGATTCTGCAACTATCTTCTCGCGTTCTTCCCTGGTTGTATCTTTGATCAGTAACGAACTCATCAGATAGCCGATGCTGCTGCGGCAGCGATCATCCCAAGAGCAACGATCACATAGATCATGATATAAACGGCCCAGAAGATCGTAAAACCGATTCCGGAATAAAATGCTGCACGGCTCAAAGCTGAGCAGCATTTGATCTTGGGAGTGTGAGGACCGCCATTCCCGATATATTCAAGAATTTCCTCTCTGTTCTTTTTCGCCTTAAAAATCGCAATAATGCTTGCAACAGGAAGTGAACTTATCGCGCCCATTACGATCGCTCTTGTAAGAAATCCTTTTGACTTCTCCGCATAATTCGGATCGAATGGCTGATACTGATACGTCTGGGGCTGCTGATAGTTGTAATTATTGTTTTCCATATTTATCTCCTTTCAGATACTTGTAACTATCTCCTTAAGTCCATTTGTATATTATACTACTTTTTCTGCTCTACTAACCTATCTGATACAGGCTGGGACTTCGAAAAGTCCTCATCTCGGAAGTATCCGTTCCCGAAAACGTCAACCTCGTTCTTTTTCATCTTATCCGCACATCTGTCATATGATATTCCGATCGTGTAGCGCCCGGCCTCGCCGATGCTGTTACCGATGTCATTGGACTTGGAAAGGAGTGATGCGAAGATCAGGCACGCAAGTCCGAACCCTAAACCTATTGCAAGAATAAACGCCAATACACCCATAACTTACTCCTGTCTCTTCTTTACAAAATTAAATATCGCATTAGCCTGTGTTAGTCCGATGCTCTTGATGACTTTTCTTATCTTTGCGATCCCGGCCGAAAACATCGCGATCGCTCCGGCAACTATTGCTACCAGGATCTTCCCGTTACTGTTCGAAGAACTGCTTCTTGAAGAAGACGAGAATACCGCTTCCAGGACAGGACGCAGGATGAAGAAACTCGCTACCGTAAGCGCAATGCCCGCAATGACCAGCAGAGTGAAGAAAAGAACTTTATTCCACGGCACGCCGCATACCACTTTTCCGCTCTGGCCGTTAACGATAATGGTGTTGTGTTTTCCCTTATGAAAATATGTGACAAACCATGCAGGGAACATAGCATATTTTAAGTTGTCATAATCGATGTCGGTAATATGCCTTTCGCGGGTGACCTTTTTATTCGAACAGCCGTGAACACTGTTCAGCGCGAGCTCATCAAAATACCCGTCCGCGCGCTTAATGGCTGCTTTTCTCAAATCTCCATAAGTTACATCGGAAATATTCGAATAAAAACCCAGGAGATAATCTTCATCAAAAGCTTTTATCTCGTCTATGTTGTAAGGTTCGAGCCTTGCGCTGCTCTCGTCAGAAAGCATCTTCGATGCATCAAGAGGAAGCCCTCTGAGGCTCATCCGTCCTTCTCTTCCGTAATATACAGTCTTCGTGGACTTACCGCTGCTCACCTGGCCGGTAATAACCACGGAAGCCTTGTGTTCGCAGTTTACTATCCAGTACGGTATATAGATTCCGCGGACATTTTCCGCCTTGAAATTCTTGATCTCGCGCGGAATGAACATACCTTTCTTAAAGCGCTTGCGGACAGCTTCAACTGCCTCCTCTTTTGAAAGTTTGAACGGAATGATGTATGCGGGTCTTTTCTGTCTGGATATCCTGCTGAATACCACCGCAGAGTTTCCGCAGTAAATGCATTTTGTGGATGCTTCGGTACCGTTGATCATTATCTCGCCGCCGCAGCTTCCGCACGTGTATATATAGCAGTCCATGAACTCTTCGGAATCGGTTCCGTAGACTTCATTCATTGACTCCGCTTTTTTGTCCCAGTACGGGATCTTCTCTGATACATCGAACTCTTCCGGTTTGAACTCGCTTCCGCAATGATCGCAGACGAGCATCTGTTTCTCCGGATCGAATACCAGCTGTCCTGCGCAGTTTTTGCACTGTGTAATCATCTGTCTCTCCTGTGGCTATTAATCTTGTTCCGCAATATCCTGCTTTTTCCAAAAGGACCAGTGGAGTCCTTTTCCATAACCGATCTTCTCATAGAACGGGTTCTCGCCGCCTGTCATGTGTGTCGCGCCCAAATCCTTCATTCTGCGGTAATGTCTGGTAAGGGCAGCCGCGGCCAATCCTTTGTGCCGGTGCTCGGGAGATGTGCAGAGCGGTTCCATATAAGCCAGCTTATTTTCAGGGATCCACCACATTCCCGAGTAGCAGACATATTCTCCGTTCTCATCTGCGATTATTATGTCTAAGTCGTGCGTGGAATGCGGTGAGGGAGCCATAGCATCAGCCACGATATCTTTATGGGATTTTGCAGGCGTCCAGTCTGTCGAATCGTCGTACTTGTCATAATCTGCGAACTCGCCCTCATCGCCATGGTCGAAACCGTACCAGCAAAGCTTCGAGAGCTTTACGACATCGATATCTTCATCCTCCACAAAGTGATAACCTTCAGGGAGTTCATAATTCAGTTCGTTCTTAAAATCGAAGATATGGTCATCGAATTCATAAACCTGTTTATATCCGTATTTTGCAGCAGCGTCCTTAAGGAACTGCTGACCTCCGAAAAGAACAAACTGCTGATCGTTGCCGAAGTTTGGCATTGTCGTTACCGCATATTCTATGAGCTCATCAGCAAGGAATTCATATCCTTTCCGGACGTTGAAATAGATGTCCGTGACCGGTGCTTCATAAAAGACAAAAGCAACGACTTTACCGTCGTCCAACCAGAATCTGTCGAGATAAGAATAGGATGAATCCATCCACGAAGCCTTGATCGCATGCTCGAAAAAAGGAGCAGCTACTCCCCGGTCGATTCCCTCCTCGTAAATGTCGACCAGAAAATCCCAAACGAGATCAATGTCCGTAAACCTCTGAAACTGTTTAGTTGTAATAGCCATTTTCGTAAAATCCTTATATCCCCTAAGAACTGCGTTTACATTATACCAACAAAAATCCGGGTTATGACTATGAATCGGCATTGACAGGCTAATTACAATTAGCTATAATCTGGCTAATTCGAATTAGCCATTATAATGTGAGGTCAACTTTATGAATACAAAAGAAAGAATACTGGATGAGGCGCTTACACTGTTTTCCGAGAAGGGTTATGCCAATGTCTTTGTCGGCGACATCGCAGAACGTGTAGGGATAAAGGCTCCGTCTTTATATAAGCACTACAAGAATAAGAGAGCGATCTTCGATGCGATAATCGACGAGATGAACCGCAGATTTGAGGAGCAGGCTAAATCCCTTCAGATCACCGGTACTGATGCCTCAGCAGATGCAGACGTCTATAAGGATATTTCCGAAGACCGGCTTCTGAAGACCGGCCGTGATCTGTTCCTCTATTTTCTTCACGACGACTACACCAGAAAATTCAGAAAGATGCTTACGCTGGAACAGTTCCACGACGCTGAACTCGCAAAGATCTATTCGAAGCTTTATGTCGATGATCCGCTCTCTTATCAGGGAATGCTCTTCGGATTCATGGTGACTTCCGGAGTCCTGAAGACTGACAACGTTCAGATCATGACTCTGCACTTCTATGCTCCTATCTACTACCTTCTCACGATATGCGACAGAGAACCTGACAGGGAACCTGAAGTGCTGAAGCTATTGGACGATCACATCAGACAGTTCGACAGACTATACGGGAGGAGAGATTAATGGTTATCACAGTTATAAACGGACAGAATCATAAAGGAAGCACATATAACATCGGAAAGATCCTTGCAGATAACCTGGGAGAAAACGAAATCCACGAATTCTTTCTGCCAAGGGATCTGAACCACTTCTGCACCGGGTGCTGCAGCTGCATCAGGGATGAATCTATGTGTCCTTTTTACGCAGAGAAAAAGCGCATCATGGACATGGTGGAAAAATCCGATCTGCTGATCTTTACAACACCAACTTACTGCATGCGCGCATCCGCTCCTATGAAGGCATTTATCGATCTCACATTCACCTACTGGATGTCCCATAAACCACGTGCATCCATGTTTTCGAAGAAAGCCGTTGTCATATCCACCGCTGCAGGCGCCGGCGCAAAGTCAGCGGTAAAAGACGTTACTAATACTCTACTTTATTGGGGAGTTCCATATATAAAGAGTTATAGCAAGGCGATCCAGGCAGCAAACTGGGATCAGATAAAACCTGAACTTAAAGAGAAAATCAATAAAGACATGGCTGCACTCGCGAAAAAACTTAAGACTTCCAAAGTTCATGCAGGCATCAAGACACGGTTCTTATTTTCGATGATGCGCATGATGCAGAACAAAGGAATGGGCGCCGGCGAGGAAGAGAAACTGTACTGGCAGGAACAGGGCTGGCTGGGAAAGACCAGACCGTGGAAGTGATATACGCTCAACGAATAATTTTTAACGTTTATCGTTAAATTCTTGTTGACAAAGATTAATTCGCAGAGTATAGTGAAGCCATCTTCGAAGGTGATAGATTAGCATTTAAAGGAGAATGGATTTATGAATGAAGCGGATGTAAAGATTGCCAAGATAAAGAAGAGCTGCCATACCGGAAAGGTCGTATCGAATATCCTGTACGTCATTGCCGTAATTGGGTTTATTACAGGACTAGTCGCAAGTATATGGATTTTTTCTTCAGGGAAAAAGTTCGATGATATGCTCCTTCATGCTCAGGAAGCGGGATATGTCAGTTCTACAGATAAACTCGTAAGCGCTAAATTATTTAACATCGATCTTATGGATGCGGATAAAATCGAATCAGATATTCCGGCTCTGCAGGAAGCTATCAACGATCATCCCAACTGTATAATGTACGGATCTTATACGCTTATATTGGCTATATTCGCAGCGACCGTCGCTGTACTGTTAAAGCTCATCAATTCTGTCTTTGCGATGATAGAGAAAGAAGAGACTCCCTTTACCGACAAGATAAGAAAGAGAGTAACCATCGCGCTTATCGTTACGAGCGGCATGCTGTTCTTTACTACAAATGCCGGACTCGGAATATTGTGCCTGCTCATGACATGGGCAGTAAACGCCATACTCGATTATGGCAAGACCTTACAGATCCAGTCAGATGAGACTTTGTAAGGAGGCGCTTATGGGACAGATTATTTTAAGACTCGACAGAGTAATGGCAGACCGCAAGATCTCGCTGAATGAATTATCGGAAAAGGTCGGCGTGTCCAATGTCAATCTCTCGAAAATGAAGAACGGCAAGATATCAGCCATAAGGTTCTCAACACTCGAAGCGATATGCGACGCGTTGGACTGCCAGCCGGGTGACATATTGGAATACAAAAAGGATTAAGAGGATAGATTCATAAGGGGCTGTTTAAGAACAGCCCCTTATTATATTTGGAAGCAATCGCTATCTGGATTAAGGAAATTATCTGTTCAGCGATAGAAATAACCGGGTTTTCTATCGTAAAAGATCTAAAACATCAATTCCAGATAGTTGCAGGTATACAAGCAGAAAAACGCCTTTATTTCCTGCACCTGAAAAAGATGAAGTCAGGCTGGTGGACAACGCCTCCGAACATGTCGGGATGTTCTTTCAGGATCTCATCCGGCACCGTCGATTCCTGACACTCCTCAATGATAAAACCCGCTGAAGCAACGCAATTGATCAGAGTGGATATCTTACGGTGATAAACCTCATAATCTTCAACAACCCATTTGAAATGGCGCACGCCTTCTATGCTGTAGTTGTGCAGATTTGCATAGAGCCTCTCTCCTTTTTCTGTCCTCGTATACCGGTCATAAACACCGTCATATGCAGTTGAGATCGGATGAGACATAGAGAAGACCAGAAAGCCGCCGTCATTTAACAGCGCGTATATCTTTTTCATCAGCAAAGCGAAATCTTCTGAATAATCGAATGCCAGAGAGCTCGTGATCACATCGAACTTCTCATCAAGCTGTTCCAGATCTTCAAACGCCAGCCTGCGGTAAGTTATATTCTCAGCAGAGTTATTCTCACGCGCAAACCCAAGCATCTTCTCGGATATATCAGTGCCGAGGACCGATGCCGCGCCGGCCTTGGAATACTGCATGGCGTGCTGGCCCATACCGCAGCCGATATCAAGGATCTTCTTATCTTTCAAAGGCGGCAGCATCGCAGTGATTATCGGTGTTTCGATAACTTCATTGAAGTTGATCTCATTGCTTCTTAAACCTTTGAAATTCTCGTAAAAAGCATCATTGTCGTAAATATTCTGCTGTGACATTTTATTATCCCCTTTTACAGATCTAGTCTCATGAAAACATCTGCATATTCATTATCGTTAAATCTTTCCGTGTTCCTGAATCCGTATTTCTCATAGAGCCTCAACGCGTCTTTGTATTTCGACATTGAGTCCAGAACGATGCTCTTAAACCCGCGCGCTTTGGCCTCGTCGATCGCCTTATCCATCAGTCTGCTGCCGAGTCCTTTTCCCCTGTATTTACTGTCCAGATATAATGCCTTGAGTTCAACAGAACTATCATCGATCTTCTTCAACGCGACCGTTCCTATCACTTTATCATCTGCAGTCAGGCAATAGAACACTTCGAAAGCATTCCCGATATCATTATAAAAACTGTGTCTGCCTGAAGGTTCGAACTTCTTGCCAAGTTCTTCAAAGCAGCGGTCCGTAAAATCAAATACGCGCTGCTTATATATCTCGTTGTAAATGGCCAGTCGGATTTTACCGCAGCAGAGCACGCTCAGATTGCCGAAAGAATACTCGCCGTCGTAAATCTCATTATTTATCATTTTGCATTTCTACTTTCCGCACGATCACAAAGCCTGCATTGAGATACATCTGCACCGCGTGTTCATTCCACTCAGCCACATTAAGCCAGACTTCTCTGTAACCTCTGCTGAAGAGATAATTCATGGCCCAGACCAGAAGCTTTCTGCCATATCCTTTATTCCTGAAACTGTCACTTACAAACAGGTCATCGATCTCATCTCCGTAACAGGCAACTGAACCTGCAAGTTCACCGTCTATGATCAGCAGAAAAACATCAGGGTTATACTTAACCTCTGCCCCACCTTCGGAAAACCAGTCATAAGGCCTTATTCCAAGCGCTTCCCTCATAGGACGGAATGCAGCATTATAAGCCTCTTTATACTGTTCCCGATATTCGTCTAAAGCCTTACCTGTTAAGGATATGCACTCTATTTCAGGCGAAGGGATATCGGTCTTTTCGAAAAGCATCTCATATACTATGAACATCGTTTTATCTCACTTTTTCAGATATTCATGCCCGATACCGTATTTCATCCGATCCCGAAAGATTCAAGGAAGAACAGAGCAGCCTTCTTCGCAAACGTACCGAACGACTTCGGCCACTGGCCGTCGATCTTGCCTGTCTGTCCGTTGATAACGATCGTATAAAGTTTGTTATCGTAGAAGAAAGAATTGATCCAGACAGGAACAATAAGGTATTTATATCTCAGGTTGAAATAATCCGTCGCCATCTCAATGCCCATAAGGTAAGCGGAATTATCCTGTTTGCGGGTCTGTTCCGTAAGATAAAACTTCAGTTCATCGCCAAGGCTGTTCCATGCTTCGGTAAGACCGATCGAATAATGCTCGCATGGAAAACCCGCCAGGGCATCAGAAGTATAGGGCTTTGCCTCCCTCGTCCTGTAATCCTTCAGTACGGATAGAAGAAGCTTATCCGAGGTCAGCTGCTTACTGGCAACGACAGGAAAATCATCTATCTGGTGCTGGTATTTTCCGCTCTTGAAAAGCGTCCTGTTACCTTCATTGTAATGCGCCGTAAAACGGTTTACCGTGAGGACATCGAAAGTAAATAAAGGAACGTATATGCCGTAGAACTTATTCAGCTTCGCATCTCTCGACAGCAGTTCAGGCGCAAGGAATCTGTCCTTGATCCAGTCCTTGAAAATATAATATGCACGGTTCTCCGTGATCTTAAAAGGGATAATGCCCATCGGCGCCATAATGTCTTTCTCAGGATCAGCAGCATCAACCGTGGTGGAACCGCAGAACGGACACATACCCGAAAGCTGAAGCCTGTTCTGAATGGTCTCGGCACCGCACTGTCTGCACTGGATTATCTTGGCCTGCATGCCCCAGTCGTGGCTGGCGGTATTCTGCGCAGTAAGGAAATCCATCTCTTCGACAGGCACCTTTGATACGAGCTCGGGAATGATCTCCTTATGGCCGCAGGATTGACAGACCAGACTGTCAAAGCCGGGATTGAAGAGCATCGTGCCGCCGCACGACGGACACTTTCTGACATTTTCCATCGGAATACCCCCCCTTTTGCAGTAAGACATCAAGATCCAACCGCTATTAATTATACCAATAGCATGGATTATCTGAAGTGCGAGTTGATCAATCTGTCAATGACCCGTACGTCCAAAGGCTGCTTTGATGTCTCGAAAGACAGAAACAGGCTGTCTCCCTGAATGATTCCTTCTTCACTATAATCATTGATCCTTTTGACCATGTCTTCCGCATACCCCGAATCATCCGCCATACCGCAATGTTCATGGTAAAGGATCTTGCGATCACTCATTCTCAAGATTGTAAAATCAGGATGAATGATCTCATTGCCAACCTTCAGCGGACACTCATATTTATAGGGTATTCCGTTAGCTAAGAGTCTGTCAGCTATAATGATCTCCGACTTTGATCTTACGCGCTCGCCACGCATAGTTGTATAGACGGGAATATCATCAGAAATCGGCTTCTTTACATATGGTTTTTCCTGCCATCTCCGGGCATACTCTTCATCGCCAAGCACGATAGGTTTTGCTATCATTTTCCGTTCTTCAGAAAGCTGATCGTATATGTCTTCTGCAATAATCTCAGGATAATGATTTATGGTTTTTTCCAATACGGATTTCTCTGCCTGCAGGGACTTTAATACTTTTTCAAGATAAGATTTCTGAATCAGTTTCCGGATGAGATCATCATCAGTAAGATATTTTTCACAGCCCCCATCACCGACCTGATAATAACAGTTTCCTGTTTTTCGATGCTTCACATTAATCCTTCCATCCGGAAGATTCTCAAGTCTCTTCTCTATTTCCTTTGCCGTCTTTGCGATCAATTCATTTCGGGCTTTTATATCGCTGTATAGATTGTTATTCATGAACATTTCTCCTTTCAGAAATTTTCATAGAGATTACATGAATAACTAATGCCTGTGTCAGCAAATTGATGCAAATTGAATTTTATATGCTCTAAATGAGACTTTTTTGCGATTATTGAGACTAGTCTCAATAATTTATGTGTCGTTAATTCTTAAAATCGTGAAAAATGAGACACGCTCCGCTTTATCAAACTGTGTCTCAAATTGTTGATTTTTGATGTTTTTTCGGGAAAACAGCCATTTTGATGTCTCTAATCTTCAAAAACACAAAATAAGGACACAACTCCAAAAGACATGCGTGTCTCAAATAACCGTTTTTCTGAATTTGAGACATATGTATAGCAAAGGGGCATTACTGCCCCTTCTTATCTTCGCCGGATTGATTATCGGATTCCTCTTTTGAAGCTTCTTTCGCCTTCTCTTCGGCTTTCTCTTTTTCTTTCTCTTCCTTCTCGAACTTCTTATGGATATTGTCGATGTCTTCGGTGGTACCGCCGCCGACATCGTCGGGTGCCCTGAAGCCGCCGCGCTCAACGATGCGCAGGAATGCATCGACTACATCTGCGGAGAGCTGTGTGCCGGAAGCGCCTTTGATGATAGATACGACCTTCTCGAAATTCATCCTGTTCCTGTAAGGACGGTTGGAATACATTGCATCGAATGCGTCGGCGACACCGATGATCTGCGCAACACGGGGGATCTCTTCGCCTTTGAGGCCGTTAGGATATCCCTTGCCGTCAGGTCTTTCGTGGTGGGCCTCCGCGCCGACTGAGAGTTCGGGCATCAGACTGATATCTTTCAATACGTTATAACCGAGAGATGTGTGTGACTTGATGGTCATAAACTCTTCGTCATCCAGCTTGCCGGGCTTGTTAAGGACTTCGCCGGGGACGCCGATCTTACCGATATCATGGAGGAGCGCGATGTTGTAATACTTTTCGACGGATTCCTCGTTATAACCAAGTTCACGCGCGAGCATTGCGGTATATTCGGCAACTCTCTTGGAGTGACCGTTGGTATATTTGTCCTTCATATCGATCGTCTTCGCAAATGCCTCAACGATCTCCCTGATGAGGATCCTGTTCTCTTCCTGTTTCTTAAGGAGTTTCTTAGTCTTTGCTTTGACATAGAAATATACGAAGAGCGCTATTATTCCGAGAACCAAAAGACCTATACATATAAGGAACCACGCATATTCATAGATGGCTTTCTGCTTGACTATCGTAAGGACAAACTCATTGTTGCCGTGTCCCATCGCATCCGAGATGATCATCTTGAAAACATAAGTGCCGCCCTTAAGGTTGGTATAGTCGATAGATGACAGCTCGTTCCTGTGGAGAGAAGTAACCTCCGCATCAAATCCCTGCAGACTGTATGAGACCGTCGGATTCATAAGGGTATATGTGCAGATGTAAGGATATATAGTTATCTTCTTGATATCATGCGGTACGGTTATTAAGCCATGATCGTTAGGATAATATTTTATGCCGTCGGCATCGATATAAGGGATCGTGATCTTGATATTGTCAACAGTCTCAAACTGCTTCTCGATATTTACCTTCGTAACGCCCGTGGTTCCTGCGAGATAAAGGAATCCTTCATCGCTGACACAACTGTAGGAATTAGAAGTGGCTATGCCGGGAAGGCCGTTATCGATCCCGTAGAAAATGCAGCTGAGCTCGCCGTTTTCGATCAGTTCATCCGCATTAAATACGTATATTCCATTACTGCTCAATACCCACATCTCTCCCTGTGAATTCTCATAGAGATCGAAGTTATTCGAATAAGGGAAATCCTCTATCGTGTGTATCTCATAATCAGCCGTCATATATGCAAGGGAGTTGCTCGTTACGATCCAGTAGATGTCACGTTTTACGTCCTTTTTGATCCTCATGACAACATCCGACATAAGGCCGTTGGATGTATCGATATGCTTCGTTCCGGAAGAACCGACAACATATATGCCGTCTCCATCGGTACCGACCAGCCTGTCGCCGTTTGTACCCTCTGATACTGTAAGCACCTCGATATTGCTGATACCGGACGAAGCATCATAGACTTTATCAACCTTATCGTCTTTGATAACGACAAGTCCGCCGGTACAGGCAACAAGATATGTTCCGTCGCTGCACTCCGTCACTGCTCTGCAACGTTTTGAAGGCAGTCCGTCGTCAACTCCGAAGATCACAACATCGCCGTGATCGTATCTGACCAGCGGATTATCGCCGAATGTGGATATCCATAATCTGTCATGACTGTCCTTTATTATCGATCTGATCCTGACACCGCTAAGCATCGACAAAAGTTCAAGATAGCCCGAATGCTCGCCGGAAGCGGTTTCAGCATAATTGATCCTGAGAGAGTCTACTTTTCCGTCTTTATTAAGCACAGTCAGTCCGGAATCCGTTCCGATAAACAGCATATCATCGTAATAGCATGTCGAATTGACTACGGCTTCATTAAGTTTGTATTGATCGAAAACATCGATAAACTGATTCGGCACGATCTTCATTACGCCCTGTCTTGATGATACGAACCAGAGATTTCCCTGATAATCGGGCATAAGTCCTTCAATATTTGAATTCATAGGGATATTCTCCAGGATCTGCGGCTCATCGTCTTTATAGATACATACGCCGTTATTCGCGCATACCCAGAGGTTGTCGCCCTCACATCTTATGGCATTTATATATTCGAGCGGTTCTACATTTATTCTCTGATTCTTGGGAAATCCTTCAGAAAGCGTTCCGTACCATATTTTAGAAGCCTTTGTGCCAAGGTAAAGATATCCCGGATTTAAAGGGTCGGTGGCGAGCGCATGAATGTCCTCAATATTTAGATCCGCTGCGTTGTAAAACCTGTCCAATTTGCCGTCAACGAGCGTTAACACATCACCGTCCATAGTAAGACCGTAAGTAATACCGTCAACACCGGTCTCAAGTCTTCTGACATACTCGGAATTGATCATGGAATCGTCGACTAATGAAAGATTATTATCCGCATCAACAAGAGCCACACCGTTCGTCGTCGCGATGTATATCTCGCCGCCGGGACCTTCTGCGAAATCTCTTACCGATGCCGAGGGAAGGCCGTCATACTTTCCGAACATAACGACTTCGCCGTATCTGTCCATGCAAGCCGCACCGTTGTCATTGGTGCCTATCCACAGCCTGTCGCCGCTGTCAACGAAAAGGCTTACAACGCTCGCGATACCAGATGTAGCCCTGTATCTCTCAAAAGTATTACCGTCATATCTGATAAGGCCGCCGTAGCTTCCTATCCAGATAAAGCCGTCGGTAGTCTCGGCTATGGCATTCGCTTCAGATGTGGGAAGTCCAGTCGTATTGTCGTAAAGATAAGCTGCGTAGCCTTCCCGGTTCTCGGTAGGATCAACGACGCCGTTATCGCCGTCAGCACTCAGATTTACAGGAAAAGCCGAGAAAAGAACAGAAAAAGACAGGACCATTCCCAGAACAGCCTTTATCCAAGATGATCTGATGTTCTTTTTCCTGCCTGCCATATGTCAATTCTAACACTTTGTCATATTCTTTTGTCATTTTTGGGTAAACGAAATGTTAAATATATAAAACAATGGTATTTGAAAAAGAGGATATAATAACTTTTAGAATAGTGCGCTTAATGAATAAGGAGAAAAATAATGACTAAGGGATCAAAAACAGCACTAATACTCATTCTGAGCCTTGTTTTAATGTTGGGCTTTGTTTCTTGCGTCGTTAAGAGCAAGGTTAATGAGAATGCCGCACCGGCGCCTCTTACTTCAGAGTGGACATACGATCATGCCACAAGGGACGGTGAGAACGTTCCCCGCTATCTCGGTGACAAGGATGAAGAGCTTCCGCACTTCTGGTCTGACGGAGAGACATTTAAATTCAATATCACTCCCGGCAAGGAATACACCGGTACAGTAGTGAACGAGGGCGATAACAACTACAGGTTATACAGAAACGGTGAAGAAATGTATATTAAAGCCTCTATCACCGGCAATTCACTGACATTAAAGGTCGGCAAGAACAATACAGTAGTCTTCGTAACCAAGTAACAGAGGATCAATAACATGAAAATTCAGGGGCCGCACGATACGGCCCCTGTTTTTATCTGATATTGCTTACGTCCATTACGCCTTTCCGGTCAGGATCGGCAAAGACTTTGACCTTTCGGCCGGCTTTGACTACTACCACCCCGTCGCCGGGCCTGATATTGGCGAAAACCTCCGGGCTGACTGAATAACTCATGAGAGTCTCATCCCGGTCCTCCATGAATATATCCACTACATACTGGTAAGAAGAGTTTCTTCCGTCTTTTACTTCCTGTTCCCTTGAAGCGGTAAGAACGACTCCTTTGCGGATGCCTTTTATGCCGGCTATCAGGCCGTAGAACAGTTTTCCGCTCATAAACATGCCGAATCCGAGAACCAAGAGCGATACGATCTGATAAAAGATGCTGTCAGAAGGGATTATCAGGAAATGAACAAAGAACCAGGCGCATGCGACGAATGCTATGGCTAAGACCACCAGGAATAACATATTAGCCCTGATATTCGCTTTCTTTACTTTCTTAAGCAGTTCTTTATCGCTCTCCTGTATCTTGTCGAAAACCAGATCATTAACCGATACCGACATCTTCTGATAGTCTGAATAATGCCTGTTCATATTACGTCCCCTTTACTCTGTCCTAAATTATCCCAAAGAGTTCTCAGATTCAAAATGCTCTATGAATTCCTCCAAAAACTCGTGTCTCGATCCTGCCATTCTCCGAGCGGTCTCTGTGTTCAGTTCGTCTTTCAAAAGCAGAAGTTTCTCATGAAAATGCTCTATTCCATCTTCAAGAGATCTTCCGTGTTTTCCACCGTATGCGAAGGTGCGCGCTATTCCGACCGCCCCCATGGCATCTAACCTGTCGGCATCCTGAACTATCTTCCCCTCTAATGAAGAAGGCTTATTTCCGCGGTTCTTACTGAAAGAAACAGAATTTATTATGCTGCAGATGAGATCGGTTTTCTCTTTTCCGATACCTGAACAGTCAAGAAATTTTCTTGCATTGGAATTGTCAGTCGTATCAAACAGCTTATGGTCATCAGTATCATGCAGAAGAGCCGCAAGAGCGACAACATCGAGATCGCATTCAGCCTCGCCGGCAGCAATCTTCATCGCATTGGAATATACCCTGAGGCTGTGGTTCAGATCATGTCCGTCATAATGACCTTCAAACAGTTCTGCTATGTATTCTTTGGCTTTTCGGACCAGCTGATCATTCATAGTAAAATCGTATCTGTATCAGATCAGAAAACCGGATCAGTCTTCATCATCCTCGTCATCGTCTTCATCATCCGAATCTTCATCGAAGTCATCAACGGTTTCTTCGTCAGATTCCGAATCAGCAGAAGGAAGCAGCGACTCAGGCAGAGTTATCTGCTCTCTCGTGAGATCAGCTTTGGCAAGGATAGCCGATCTGTAAAGCTGGTCGGAATCTTCAGCACCGTCCCATGTCCAATTGGTGGCACCCTCTCCCCTGTCTGCCCTGACCGCATAATCGCAGGAGATCTTGCCGTCTTTGCCGAGCTTGATATTCTTAAAAGTCAGGCAGTCGTAGACTTCCTTGGTATCGTCCTCATCTCTTTCGCTCTGGTATGTGATCTTTACCAGGAAGCAGAGCTGGTTTCCTTTCTCATTTACGAGCAGGTAACAATCATAGATCTCGGGTTCTCCGACCATATACCAGTCTGTGACAGGAAGATCATAAGTTGTAACTGCCTTGCCGTCCCTGTTGATACGGATATCAGAAAGAACTGCGGCGATCGCATTTTCCATGAATTCACTGTCATTCAACAGATCGGAAGCACTTACGAGATACGGGGAAACAGTTGTCTCCGTCGTGGTAGATCCAGTGAGCTCATCCATGTTGATACCCATCCTGTTTCTGATGAACCTATAGGACATATACATTATTCCGAAGAAGATTGCCAAAGTTACAATAAGTGAAATAAGGGATCTTATCTTATTTGCCGCCCTCTTTTTACGGGCTTCGGATTTCTCGTATTTCGCCTGCTTGATGCGCGCTTCTTCCTTAAGACGGTATTCGGTCTCGAGTAGCGCCTTATCATGCTCGAACTTCTGCTTTGCAAGCTCGTCTTCCTTGCTCAGTCTCTCGTAAGCTACGTCGGAATCATCATAATCGATCTTGAATGAAGATCCGCAGCTCTCGCAGATCTGCATGCCGTTTTCAGTCTTCAGTGTGGATCCGCAATTCGGACAATTCAAGCTCTGTAATCTCATAATAATCCCTCCCCGTGATTTATTCCGGGAATATTATATCATAGTCGGAATGTTGCTTTTGTTTTAACTGTTACAAGCCCGGAACACTCAATAACGGCAAAACCGACGGAGGCGCCGTTTATTCAGGATTGAGATCGTTAGAGCAGGTAATCAGGGCGGATCTCCCGGTGGCTGAAGAGGCGTAGGCAAAATACCTAAAATCCATTTTTTTGTATTAGTTTTTCATTTTTCAAGTAATTTGCAATAATCAGTACCTGTTTTCGGGATTTGGGTACTGATGTCTTGTTTGAGTATCCACTTTTGCCTGACTCGTGCAAACCATTCTACTAACCGGCTCTGCTGAACCTGAATGTTGTCCCGTCACTGCTGATAAGTGTTAATTCGTCATCTGATAACGAATAGAAATAATTGCAGTCTTCAGCGGCAGGATCGGCATAATCAATTCTCAGTTCGCCTTCTTCTATCACATACCCGAACTCATACCTGTTCATAGGAAGAATAAGCGTTCCATGCCCTTTGCCGTAGAATTCATATCCGGTAACTCCGTCAAGATCCCAGGTACCTTTAAGAGGGTCATTCTTAAACACATTTCCGGCGAGGCAGATGAGCATGATAACCGCACCGACAACAAAGAGAGTTATTCCCGCAATAAGAACTCCGACTGCGGAATTTCTTTTCTTTGGCGCATCTGCCTCGTTCGTATTTCTGTCAGGCATATGCCTTACTGTGCTCTTAAGCTTTTGGAGATCTTCATCCGTGAAGTGCCTGCTGACATCTTCCTGATGCCCTGTCCTGTCCATCATGCTATTCCCTCTTATATATCGAAAAAGGGTGGCAACGCATATTGCCGTCACCACCCTTTGAAGTCAGATCACTTATGTGATCTTTCTCACTGAACGCTCTTTCTCTTCTTCTGAATAAGAACTACTGCAAAGAGCGCGCCGGCGGCTGCTACACAGCCAAGACCGATCCAGAGTACGGGAGCAATCATCTCACCTGTAGAAGGAACTGCAGGAGCTTCCTTTACATTCAGTGATGTTACTGCCTCTCCGTCATCGAAAAGAACCGTAACAGTATGTCCGCCTACACTGAGGTTCTTTATTGTTTCAGCCTTGATCGTGATCTTTACGCTGCCTGCTTCTGCCGTGTAATCCTTATCCTTTGTGAGAACCTTATCGTCGATCTTTACGCCTGTTAAGTGATCGATCGTCGTCTCATCTGCTTCATTGCGCTTAACCGTAAGCTTGTATTCAGCACCCTTTGTAACTGTACCGTTAGCGCCTTCCACTACCGTGTAATAAGGAATGATGTTCCACTTTGCATAGATAGTAATATCAGCCGTAACAGCAGTATTGAAATCGAATGCTGCTGCGAATGTAGCATCCTGATACCAGCCTGCGAATGTATATCCGGCCCTTGTCGGATCAGCGGGCTTAACAGCCTTGCCGCCGTATGTAACTTCCTGGGCAGCAACAGCGCTTCCGCCGTTGGTCTCGAATGTTACTTTGCAGATGATATCCTTATAGACTGCCTTGATCTCAACCTTCTCAGCAGGCATCTCAAAAGTTGTTGTCGCGGATGAAGGATCAGCGAGCGTTACCGTGCCGGATACGACTTCCCACTTATCGAATTCCTTGCCTGCTGCAGGTGCATCGGCAGTAATAGTGACGGTCTCGCCTATTGTTGCCTTCGTCTTGTCGGCAGTGCCGGAAGTAATTACTACATCATAAGCAACCTTCTCGAAGATAGCCTTGATCTCGACGGATTCCGTACCGATTGTAAACTTGTTATCCGTAATAGTTACATTACCGGAAATGACCTTCCACTCCTTGAACTTGTAACCCTGGTTCGGTGAAGCGGTAAGCTCGATCTCTTTGCCCATCGTTCCTTCAACATAGGAAGCTGATGCTTCGCCGTTTCCGTCTGTAGTTACCTTAACGTTATAGACGATGTCTTTATATGTTGCCGTTACCTTAACGTCACCTGCAGGCATCGTGAACGTTGTGGAAGAAGACAGTGCATTAGCAAGTGTGATCTCTCCGGAATCAACTACCCACTTATCGAATTCCTTGCCTGCTTCAGGAGCATCTGCGGTGATCTTGACCGTATCACCCATTGTCGCAGGGTCCTTGTCTGCAGTACCGGAAACAACTGTTACAGAGTAAGGGATCTTCTCGAAGACAGCCTTTACTTCAACATCAGCCGTTCCGATGGTGAACTTGTTATCAGTTACGGTTACTCCGCCTGATATTACCTGCCACTCCTTGAACTTGTAACCTGCATCAGGCGTAGCAGTAAGTGTTACTTCCTTACCCATAATTCCTGAAACAGGAGAAGCGGAAGCGGTTCCGTTGCCGTCAGTCGTAACCTTAACGTTGTAGATAATATCCTTATATGTTGCAGTTACCTTAACGTTTCCTGCAGGCATCGTGAATGTTGTTTCTGTAGACTCAGCATAAGCAAGTGTTATATCGCCTGAATCAACAACCCACTTATCGAATTCCTTGCCTGCTGCAGGAGTGTCTGCGGTAACCTTTACGATCTCACCCATTGTCGCGGTGGTCTTGTCTGCAGTACCGGAAACAACTGTTACGGAATAAGGAACCTTCTCGAAGACAGCCTTTACTTCAACGTCAGCCGTTCCGATGGTGAACTTGTTATCTGTTACGGTTACTCCGCCTGATACTACCTTCCATTCCTTGAACTGATAGCCTGTATTGGGTGTTGCAGTAAGTGTAACTTCCTTACCCATAATTCCTGAAACAGGATTTGCGGAAGCCGTTCCGTTGCCGTCAGTCGTAACCTTTACATTGTAGATAATATCCTTATATGTTGCGGCTACCTTTACGTTTCCTGCAGGCATCGTGAAAGATGTTGTAGTTGAACCTGAATCAGCAAGTGTCACGCCTCCTAATGCTACTACCCACTTATCGAATTCCTTGCCTGCTGCAGGTGCATCTGCGGTGATAGTAACCTTATCTCCTGTATTTCTAAATATTTCTTAAACTGTTTTATCTGCTCAGGATGTTCCCAGTCTGTCATTGTCATTTACGACCAGTCCCAAGCTTTTTGCGCTCATGGCAATATCAAGACGGCTCTCAAAACCCGTCTTCTCCATGATGTTCTGGATGTGTCTCTTAACTGTATTTACTGAGATCTGCAGTTTCTCGGCAATCTCTTCATTTGTCTTGCTGGCCGTAAGTTCTCTTAATATCTCGATCTCACGTTCCGTAAGGTCTGCTCTGGTTATCTTTCCGAAAGGGACCTTGGGAGCATCTTCCGGATATACCGATTCACCCTTCATGGTGCGGTCCATTATCTCAAGAAGACCGTGTTCATCGTATTCCTTGTACCAGAAGCTCTCGATACCGGCATCCCTGGCCTTCTGTTCCCAGCTCGTCTCAGATGCGGAAGTGGTAAGGATTATCTTTATCTCCGGATGTTTCTGCTTGATCTTCTCAGCGGCTGACAGTCCGTCAATGCCTTCCTGCATCATAACATCGAGTATCAGGAGATCGACTTCATGATCTTCAACATAGTCAACAGCTGCCTGGGCCGTGCGGAGTCCTGCCGACAGTTCATAGTCAACAGAAGCACGGACATACATCTCAAAAAATCCGCGTGAGATATTCTGGTCATCAGCAACTACGACTTTTGTTTTGCCCACAAGCTTTATAACCTTCCCCATCTTTAAGAAAACCGGATAAGATCCGGATCCTCATAAATACACAAAAGTATTTTATAATTCAGGGACGGTTTTGAATATCACCCACTTGTACCATTTTTTCCGGATTACTTAAATCTCATCCTCAGTCTGAACTCAGGATCACTATCAAGCTCCATCACGCCGCCAATAGTTTCTACATTCCTGCGGAGCGATAAAAGGCCTCCGCTCTCGGTTATCCTGCATTTGGGAGGCTTGCCGTTATTTGTAATAGTTATCACCGTTTCCGTTCCGTTCCCGGAAATTGCGACAGTTACCTTGTCGCCTTCGGCATGCTTGACCGTATTTGCCGCACACTCAGTAACTGCCTGGGACAGGATCTTTCTGATATCTTCATCCCCGGGTTCAGGTCCGGTAATCTCTACTCTGACACCGATGCTGTTTGCCATTGATACGGCCTGTGCGAGCGCATCCTTATCCCCTTCGTAGGGTTCCTTGGCTTCACCTAAAAGGAACTGGTTCATTTGAAGTGTTGCTGCATGTACGATCTTCGGATCCGTAACATCAGGATGGTTTATGTAGTGACGTCCCATGAGAAGCACCTGACCGAGCTGATTGTGGAGTGCAGCTCTGGCATCCGCTTCTTCCTGCGCGACAAACATATCGCCGGACAATTCGGATACTGCTTTCATACGCTTGCGGATATCCTGGAGGTGTTCGTTCTTCTTTTCGAGTTCTTCTATGATCGCATATCTTTCGGTAACTTCAGTTGCGGTGATCTGATCGTATGTCTTATCTTCAATCGAAAACTGCTCTTTCTCAAAGAGCCATACCTCACCGGGAGCAGTATGTAACAGATATTTGCCGCCCTGCTCTTTTCCCTCTTTCTCAACATAAGCCCAGAACTTGTTTGTATCTGTCAGGGCTTTGCCTGTCAGGAATCTGCACAGATTATTGATCTTCAGATTAGAGAGGCGCACCATGCCGTCATCACTTCCTATGGAAACGCCTTCGGGAAGGGCATCGATCGCATCCTGCAATGTATCCGAAGTCAGATTGTTTGAACGGAACCTGGTTCCTTCCATACCAACTGAAACAAGGAATATGAAGGATATGAGTTCTGCAAAGATAAAAAGATAGTAAGGAAGTTCAAAGAATCCTTTCTGTATCTGCGAATAAAAGCCCGTCTCCAAAGGATGCATCGATCTGCCGCAGTCCATAATGACCACTACCACAAACGAGCTGAGAATAAAGTTAAGAAATGCGAGAAAGACAGGAGCCTTCTTACGTTTGTCATGGACGGAGCGGAGAAGCACAGAGAATGATGCCGTGAGAATGATCAGCGCAATAACAAAGATCACATACCAGATGACAGAATCGACTATGGATGAAAGACTGTTCATGCGGCATCCCCCTCCTGTCTGTTCAGTATCGTCAGGAAAAGGATCCCGTCACTCTCCTTGCTTATAACCGGCAGCACCGTATCAGGCAGTTCAAGCTCTTTTGAAGCTTCCATGGCTATACGGACACCGTCAGGAAGGATGGAAACAGTCATTCTGGAAAGTGAAGAAAGATATTTCTCCACAATAGTCTCAAATGTATCGTAAAGATCATTTACGGCTTTAAGGGAGAATCCCGTGTATTCTTCTCCGACCGCCGCAGCATCTATGCCGCAGCACTTGAGGAACCTGCATGACTCGGCAAGAGCCAGGAACAATTCGCGGTTGCTTACGGGCAGCGTCTCTTCCGACAAAAGAAGAAGATTGGTCTTCCTCTTGGAATAGGCATTGAGCACACAGGCTTTGCCCAGCGCTTCCTTAAAACCATCCGAGTCAGGATCCGCGTTGATCAGAAGCTCTTCTATTATCTTCTGCTTAGGATAGATAGCCGCAGTTATCCTCTCATACACAAGATTCTGTGCGTCCAGATGAGCTTTCTTCTCCTTGAGCTTATTCTCCACTTCAATAAGGTCATTCTCTTCGCTCAGGAGTTCATTCGCTTCAACAAGCTTTTTGCGCTGCTCTTGCAGTTCATGCTCATCCTCGGTCCAGAAAGCGTATCCGGCGCGTATCTTCATAGAAGACAATCTTGTATCTTTATATGGGTAGCAAGGGCCATCCTTTGCTCTCCCGAGATCTTCAAGTGATACATTTATTGCCGTGTCAGATGAATGGACAACATGCAGATCGTTGTCTGTAATAAGGACAGGTAGTTTCAGTTTCTCGAAGAACCCCCTGTAATTCTCGTTATAAGGAATAAGCCGGCTTCGTATGCAGCACTCAAAGATCAGTATCATGCAGAAACAGTCTATCTCAGGCTTATAAAACGGTCTGATAAGACTGAATCGTTCATAGACCAGGGAATGTATCAAAGACAGAACTATCCATATGACAATAGTTCCTGCCAGCATAATGACCGGTTTCCTGCCTTTTTCTCCAACGATACGGAACAATATGGCAGCGCCGGTAACCAGGGAAATTATCATCCAGGCATAGATAAGATAGAATCCCGGTCCCCATGAATACGAATTATCACTCAGATCAAATATAGGGAACCCCGCCTTCGGGAAATAAACCAGATGGTGAAAGTCGTTAGTGAGCGCTATTGCCGATACAGCGGCTGCAGATACAAGAACGGCCTTCTCGATAAATCTGACGGTCTTAGTATTGCCGAACCTGAGATTGACAGATGTAACAAGCAGGAGCGTAGGAACCATGACCAGCGGGACAAAATAGAAATACCCGATAAAGCGCGAGACGGTCACTGATGATACAACTGCCCGGTATTTAAATACACGCTGAAGTATATATGTGATCATGAACACCGAAGATGCCATCATATATGATCTGGTCTTGGTCGGAAGGATCCTGGTCCTGATAGTCTGGGCCCAGAAGATAATAAGACCGATATAGATCATAAAGTTCGCACAGAACATCTGGGTAGCGATAAAAGTATTCGAGACCTTCATGATCATGTTGCAGATACCTGCAACGATCAATAAGCAGATAAACGTAGCCGTTGTCCTGTGCTGCTTAATGATCCTCACTGTATCGTTCCTCTTAAGCCAGATCGGCAAGCGCCCTTTTGCATTCCTCTGTAAGGACTGCCTTCTCGGGAATATCCATTTTCTTACTCTTTTCGACGCGCTTCATGATATTCCTGATGCCGTCTGCGTCACCGCGGACAAAACAGTCGTTGATATTGTTGGTCTCTTTCATTATCTTCTCGGCAAGGTTCGTGAAATAGTTGTCCTCGAACTTTATAACGGTCTCAGGTTTTTTCTCGAAATACCTTCTCCATTTATCGACGTTGACATCCCTGAACGTTGTATCAGCGGCATACACACCAAAGTCTATCAGTCTTTCCAGAGCTTCGGTAACATCATTCTCCGCTTCCCTCATTATCCTTCTGAACTTGGATTTGACAAGAGAAGTGCCTTTCATGAAAACGGCATAGTCTTTGAATTTGGAAGGATCATCAAAGAACAGATATGTCCAGATTCCTTCAAGAATAAATTTCTTCCCGGTATGTGATCTTGCATATTCAAAAGCAAAACGAATAAACTTAACAAACACTTCGCCATGGTCAGCAAATAAGTTGCGTTCTTCCCTGGTTATGTAATATTTCTTGCCGGGTCCGGTGAAAAAAGCATAAAGAAGTTCACCTGATGCTTTTAACTCTTCAAGTGTGTAATGGCTCTTAACACAAACAATATCATCGAGCGAGACCTTCTCGATCCCGTCTCCGTTGTAATCTTTTGTAAGCACCGATTTACCCGAGCCGGAATAACCGATAACAAAGCAAAGATTGATCCTGCCTTCGTCAAAAGCTTTCTTGTTGTAGTACAGATCAGGCTCGGTTATCAGGAAAGTCTCGTTTACCGGGATCGGCGATTCGAACTTAAAGCGGTAGCTCATCGTCAGGAACATGTTCGCGACGTTACAGCCATAAAGCTTTACCGAATAGTAATCAGAATATCTTCTGTCAGGCCTCGGAAGTCTCAGATATCTCATGAGGGATTCAATCAGTTCTTCGCGCGAACTGACCTTGTCGCTGATTATCGCGACATTCTCTCTCTTAAGGATCTCCTGAAGATCATTATCCCCGCTCACGATTCTGCGTTGCTGCTCCACTTAAGGATCTCGTCCAGCATAAGCGGCTTGGCATAATAGTAACCCTGGAAGCTCTCTACGTGATACTTCTGGAGGATATTTCTCATGCCCTTGGTCTCGATTCCTTCGACACAGACTTTTGCGCCAAAGAGCGAAGCGAAACCTGCAAAGTATTTGATCAGTTCCCTCTCGATCTCATCCTCTTCGATCTTCGTGACAAAGCCTCTGTCGATCTTGATAATATCGAAAGGCAGTTCCTTTACGATGCCGATCGAGGAGAACCCTGTACCGAAATCATCAAGAGCAACCAGAACGCCTCTTGCCTTAAGGCTTATGATAACGTTCCTGAGAAGCTGTATGTCCAAAAGCCTGCATCTCTCGGTTACTTCAAAGCAGATATGCTCAGCAGGATACTTAAGGTCATCAAGCACATTAAATACCATGTCGACAAAGTCAGGCTTCTCGAGCTGTGTATACGAAAGATTGATGTTGACCACGAATTCCGGATTCTTCTTGATGATCTTCTTTGCGGCATAGACGGCCTCACGGATGATCCATTCGCCAAGCTCGGGGAACAGAGGATCGGATTCAAGGAGCGGAATGAACTGATCAGGCGGAACCATTCCGTACGTATCGTTCTTCCATCTGAGCAGTGCTTCCGCGCCTATAAGCTGCTCTGTCTTGGCATCAACTACCGGCTGGTACAGGAGATAGAAACCTTTGTACCCGTGCGTGATCGAAGCACGTATGGCATGGAGCTTCTCGATCCTCAGTTTATTCTCATCGTTAAGGTCATTATGGAACAGGACAAGGTCGCCCTGACGGCGGGACTTCGACTCAACATAAGCGAAATTCAGGCAGGCATATACCGTCTGAGAATCATATTCAAACTGATCAAGCCTTATTGCACCGCCGTTAACTTCAAGAAGTATCCTCTTGTCATCGATCTGGAATACTTCACGGAAATAATTTCTGAAATCATTGTATCTCTCCTGAATTTCTTCCCAGGAGAGCGAATTGCTTATTACGGCAAATTTGGTTCCGTCGATCCTGTAACAGGTTCCGCTGTTGCCCGTGGTATCGAAAACCTTTCTCGCATAGAGCTGGAGAACCCGGTTGCCGAAATGATATCCGTAAATCTCATTTATCTCGGAGAACTTGCTGATACCGACGATAAGAACATGATTCGCTACTTTCCGCTTGATGCAGCTGTCGAGATCCTCAAAGAAACCATACTGGTTCCGAAGGCCCGTAAGCGTATCGATATGGCCCTGGGAACCGTGGCTGCGGATAGTGCCGACAAAATAATCGGGCTCTCCGTTCAGATCCCTGATGACAACTCCCCTGCAGGTGCAGACGTCATATTCACCGCTTAACCTTCTGGCACGGTACTGCATATCGTGACCTGCAGAATTTCCGGAGAAGATCTCATCTATACCCTTGTGGTAAGCTTCGCGGTCATCGGGATGAATGTAGTTCTCCCAGATATCGCCTGCACCGTACATGTATTCGGACGGAAGGCCGTATGTGTCAACGGCATTTTTCGACCACTTGGAAAAGTCATATTTCATATCACAGAGATAGACGTAGGTCCCCTCGGAAACGATATCGTAGGACTTGAAAAGGGAATCCAGCATCTTTTTCCTGTCTTCGGTGATGGTCCTGGTATTCGACGTCTCCTTCAGAGAATGGGTCTCATGCAGAAGCTTCAGTTCCTTCAGATATGTCTTATTCTCATACATGCGTCCGTCGGCACGCTTAAAGACATCCTCGATTTTTTTGTCATCGGCAGGCTGGTACTCTGCCACACCGGTAGCAACGATAGGCCCGTTACCGATCCTGATATTATCCTCGATCTTCTTCCTGAAACCCGAGATAAGACTCTCGCGTTCTTCATAATCCTGCCCCTTGAGGACAACTGCAAATTCATCACCGCCGATCCTGAATACGGGGCAGTGGCTGAAAGTCTTACAGATAAGCTGACATGCCGATTTTATATATTCATCGCCGGCTTTATGGCCCTGGGTGTCATTGATAAGCTTCAGATCATTAAGATCGCATACTATAAATCCAAACGCATCAATACGTCCTTCGTCAACATCCTTTTGGAAATCTTTCTCGAACTCAGTGAAAGCAGTCTTATTTCTTGTACCGGTAAGACCGTCACGTCTTGCGATCTCATTCGCAGCAGAAAGCGCCTGCAGATGCTCTTTCTCCTTCTTAACGATCTCTTCGCGGTTCTCGATACAGATAATGAAATGCGTCTTATCGGAAGACCAGGTGACCTTCATTCTGGTATACTGCGCTTTCCCGCCGCCGATGACCATGCGGTAATCTTCCGTCAGCTGGCTGTTATTCTCCAACTGGGAGATCAGGTTATCTTTATTAAGGAACAACTTAATCCTTTCCCTGTCATCACTGTGAATGACCTTATCTGCATTCTTATCGGCATTTCCGAAGAAGTCTTCACCCTCTTCCTGGATCTCAAGCTCGCCATAAAGCTTATGTGTGGCGAATTCTATATAGTATGTAGTCTGCGCATCAACATAGTAGATGAGGTCATAGTGGGAGGCCAGGCTCTCTGCAATCTGCGTATAAGTAACACTCTTCTTCTGGTTTTCTTTAAGTTCCAGATCTGCCCTGACTTCATCATCGATATTCTCTACACATACAATGAGATGTTTCTTGTCCTGGGACATGATCTCGGTATGCCTGATGTATCTGACCTGTCCGTTTACAACCAGACGGTAAGATATGGAATATGAACTCCTGTGTTCCAGGTTCTTCAGCATGGCATCCTTGTAATGGATCCTGATTGCCATTTCCTGATCCTCAGGATGAACAAACTTCCTTATGCTTCTTCTGCTCTCCGCAAAGAAATCACTGCCGGTCGCAGGAACGTTCATCTTCTTGTATTCATCCGTTGAAGATATCTCAACAAAAGTACAAGTATCCAGATCGATGTAGTAAAGAGTATCGTAACGTCCGGCGAGACTTGCAGTTATCTGATTGAAGATATCCTTCTGACGTGCGAGCTCTTTCTCCTGCTCTCTGCGGCGGTATTCGGCATCGATATTGATTACGCCGAGAATGAAGTAATCAGAGTCCTCCTCAAGGCCTCGGATCATCCTGAGAGAATGCCATGTGGGAACGCCATTGATCATGAGGCGGTATTCAATGCTCTGCATACTGCCTTTTTTCATGGCACTCAGGAGATTTTCCTTTTGGATATCCTCGATAAAGATGTGCTGGTCTTCTTCATAAATGACCTTTTTGCAGTCGCGGATGATGTTCTTAAAGAAATCATCTCCGCCCTGCTCAAGGCTCAGGGAATGGAATTCGGGATTAACGGAATACCAATAATACTCATTCGTAACGGCATTAACATAATAAACGCTCGAATAGTCAACAAGCAGTGCTTCAGCTATCTTCTTGAAAACAGTGTCATTCTGTGCCATATGCAACTCCCTGAAGTCTTTGGCCGTTACCAAAAATACTTAATAGTAATATTTTATAACTATCAACACTATTATCAAGTAAACCTGACAGATTTGACCCAATGTTTACTAATCCTTAAAAATCCATTTAAGAATCAGAAGGATAAAGGATTCCTTGCCGGATCTCATTTCGTTTTCATCATTTACCCTCTTGGTAATACACGAGAAGCTGTCGTTCTTTTCCATATCAAATTTGGATTTATAGTCGATATACTGGTCAACGTCAGGCGCCTTGTCTATCGTCACAGACTCATCAAAAGAGCGGAATCTGTACTTACGGATAAGAAAAGGGACTATCACCGAAAGACCTATCAGGAATACCATTAACCACGAAGAAAGGAATGTCCAGAGTGGAAGCATTCCATCAGCCCAGCCGTTAAAAGTATCATATCTGCTCATAAAACCGATATAGCCCGGGACAGCTATTACGCCTCCCAAGACGGCTGTAACGCCCAGATATTTCAGCGTCCATTTCGAGACCTCCATGACCGCGTGCTTACGTACCCTGGATTTCTTTACAGGCAGATTGCCAGATGCTTCCCCGGTCTGGCCGTTAACAGCGATGCTGTAAATAAGCCCGTCATACTTAACATTCAGGAACCACACCGGCATCAGCGCATAGAGCTGGCTGAAATTCTCCGCATATGAACCCGTCGAACCGACACTGACTTCATCATATTCGCCCGCAGTAAAATGCTTTACAAGACCCGCCGCATACGTATCGATGCGTATCTTTATGATATCGAGCATATCCAGCGCGGACTGGTCGTAACGCTGGGCATAAAAGCCAGGCAGGTATAAGTCGTTATAAGGCTTCAGGTCGGCATAATCAAAAGGCTCTATAGCCTCCATTAGCGTATTCGCTATCTTTTTGCACCCGTCGAAAGGCACTTTCTTTACCTGGAATTTAATCTTCCGGTCTATGAAGAAATTGGCTACCGTCTCGCCTTCATTGACCTTTCCTGAACCTCCGACTACGGCGTTACAGTCAGCATCGATAAGCCAGAACGGGATATAGTAACCCGTGATCTTTGTCAGGGTCGCGTCAGACGTGAATTCCTTCGGCACACCTTTTTTCGTCTTGGCCCACGCCCTGAAATTCGCGATGGCCTCGTCCTTGCTGACTTTAAAAGGAATGATCAGATCAGGACGGAAGCTTTTGGACAGACGCCTCTTTATCAGCGTCGGCGATCCACAGAAAGCACAGAACGTCGCCGCCGTATTGTAATCGGTTACCACAGCAGCTCCACAGGAATCACAAACGAACTCCTGCTTGTTATCCTCTTCTTCTCCGGCATCTTCCGTATCACGGTTCTCGATCCGTCCCGAAGGCCTCAGGCTCTCAGGTTCAAAAAGCCCGCCGCATGACCCGCAGACCAGTTTTCCTATCTTCTCATTAAAGAAGATATTCGCCGCGCAGTTCGGGCACTTCACCGAATCGGTCGCGAAATAATTGTCGAATTCATCATTCCAGCTCATACCACTTATGCATGTGTTTTCCTTTTGTCTGAAAAATGTGTTTTCAAGGCTGCCCATTCATATATGATAGCATCTGATTAGAATTATAACCCGAATATCAAAACCAATGTCTGAAGATGAGCAAAACTGACTTACAAGTGTCCGGTACCGTCGATGACAAGGACATAGCCTATACCTTCAAGGTCACCATTGGTATAATCGTCTAACCAATTCCAGCAAGCTTCAGCGGTACGAGAATCCTTTTCACAATCACCTGTCGGAATTCCATCACAAAGAAGAATTGAACAAGGCATATCAGGAATCTCAATGTATATTTTTTCCATCTGAGAAGAAATATAATAGCTTGTCTTTGCCGTTGCATAACCGTCAACCCATTCATACAGATGTTCCTCTCTGTATTGTTCCCCGCAGTTAGAACACTCGTAAACTATATAGTGTATGTATGATGTATCCGTTAGATCTATCCAACCATCTTCAACAATAATATCCCAATCATGATCACATTCCGTCGGCTCAGGTACAGGCGTCAGTGTCGGAGTATTAGTCGGCTTTGGTGTGGCAGTCGGCTTCGGAGTAGGCGTATTGGTCGGCCTTGGTGTTGATGTAACGGCAGGCTTAGGAGTGGGGGTATTAGACGGTTTAGGCGTGTTTGTAGGAGCCGTGGATGGCTTCGGCGTAGCCGTTGGCTTAGGAGTAGCGGTTGGCTGCTTTGTCGGTGTAGCAGTCGGCTTGGGTGTGTTTGTAGGTTTTGAAGTAGCCGTAGGCCTGGGGGTATTGGTCGGTTTACCGGTAGCAGTAGGTTGTGCGCCTTTTGTCGGATCGTTTGCGGCAGTCGTGCCATTAGTCGGGTCTGTTCCTTCTGTAACTATATTGGAATTACCGGAAGTATTTTCTGACGCTGTTGTAGTATTCGAGCTGCCCGAAGCATTCTTATCTGATGTCTGTGCCACATCCTTATCATTCGCGGCAGTTTTAGAAGGCTGCGTAGTTTCATCGTTATTAACGGCTACAACAGAAGTCTCAACAACAGTCTCGCCGGCTTCATTAACGGAAGTGAATTCGATAACAGATGTTCCGGCAGTATCTATTTTATTGCAGCTGAACGCAAATATAACAGCACTAACGGATAGCACTGACAGAATAAGAATGACTATAGTTCTCTTTTTCACGAGACTGCCCTCCCGGATAAATCAAACCTATATCTACATTATAAGAACAAACATAATAAGGAATTATTACAATACTCCGTATATTTGATGAATAAAAAACCTAACCTATCCAGGCCTTGGAAGGGTAACAGTCTCCTAATTCACTACAAACACTTTATCTTCTCCGGTCTTTGCAGATACATATTTGATCTGACCATTATCTAGATCAAGCTCATAATCTGTAGAAATCCGAATAGACAAAAGTCTTCAACTCGTGACGGATAGTATCGCCTTTGACAGTTGCTTCAGTTTTACTGCTGCAACCCGAAAAGATACAGGCAGCCAATAATGCCATTGCGCACAAAAGACAGAATATTCTTTTCATATATCGTTTCATCTTTTTCTCCAGGTAAATATTCAAACAACTTACCGGCTGTATACACCCGTCCTGAGTTCTTTTATGTAAGCTTCTTTATTCGGGAGGTCAGGACACTCTTCTGCTATTGCAATGGCAAGTTCCTTATCGTAGGGAATGCTTAAGAACGAGAAGTTTATTGGGGATGCTTCCGTTGCACCGAGTTCGCCTTCGATTACCAGAGCGTGGCATCTCGTAACACCCAGCGAGTTGCCTACGCTTCCCGTGTTCAATGCATATCCAAGGTCCATCTCGCGAAGATACGGCGTGTGGCAGTCTGCGCTGATGAAGCCGCCGTGGAGATTTCCTTTCTTATCCGTAAAGCCCGGACGGAACTCGTCCATGGTCAGATATGTATGGTAGTTGGAATCGATCGGTCTCCCGTGGAAAAGCCTGAAATTTATACCGCTAATCAGGATCTCTGATTCGGTCGGCAGAGACTCCAGCCAGTCTAATCTCTCCTTCCCCAGCTGTTCCCAGAAAAATGCCGCTCCGGACCATTCAGGCGGGCAGTTCCTGGATAATTCGGCGACGAGCAGATCCCAGTTGCCTGCCAAATGCTTATCGCAGTGTTCGCGGACCCAGTCAAGAGTCTTATCGTTCTCAGGACCCTTTCCTACGGCGTCACCCAGAAACCAGATAAGATCCGGACGTATCTTATTGATTTCTTCTTCCAATGCAAGCGTGGCAGGCATGTTACCATGCAGATCTGCCAGAAATAAAATCTTAGACATTTTTCTCTTCCTATTTTCTAAATATTTAACGTTCTTATCTTACCCTATATTGCACTGATCAGGCAAAATATCAGGGCCGTCTTGCAAGAAAGACAGCCCTGATTCATCAGATCTTATTTGACAGTTATCTGTATATTCGGTTTTTCGCCTATTGCATCGTCTCCCGGAACAACAGTAACAGTATAATGATCTTCCTGTAGAACGACATTATAAGTAAGCATTCTCACAGGTCCGTCCGGAACATCAGCGTTTATTATGTTGCTCCCTTTGTCGCCGTCGATCCTTATCTGATAGTCGCCATCGGCATTGGTAAGCACAACGACGACTGAAGCATTGCAATCTTTATCAACATCAAAATCGATCATTGAGCAATCCTTTTCTTCGGCAGTAACAAGGTAACTGAATGTGGTGTTCAGGATCATGTTTTGCGAATTCTTATACGCTGTAACTGAACAACCCGATACGAGCATAACAGCCGCAAGAATCCCTGCATAAAGGAATCTGATCTTCTTGTGACCTTCAGGGTTTACGAGCATCAGACCGAGAGTTATCACAATAGGAGATAAGAATCCGAGGATCAGATACACGCCGAATAACATCGTATAATCGACAGAAGCAGTTGCAGATGCAGCCGTGCCGGCACCTCCGGTTAAGTATGCCAGAGAGACCGAGATGAAATTATTCGTAAAATGCATGAGCATTGAAAGCAGTATGTTATTTCGCTTAACAACCACAAAGCTGAGTATCACGCCTAATAACGTTGTCATTAAGAATCTTAATACGGACATATGATTGATGCCGAAAAGAAGACCCATGATCAGTACGATCACCCAATCGTGCTTGAGGCTTCTGAAGTTGCTTAAGATAGCTCCTCTGTGGATTGCCTCTTCACAGATTGCCGGCATAAATGCAATTATCAGTATGGCGAGCGGATAATTCAATTTGTCATAAAGAAATGTAGACATTTCGCCGATTTCCTGAGTGCTGGCGGGAAAGATCATACCTGTAAGAAAGACCAGTATCATTGAGATCGGGAATGCACCTGCAGCGATCAGGATGCATCCGAAAAACTCTCTCAGTTTTATTTTCTTAACAGGGAACACTTCGCTGATCTTTACCTTGCGGATCAGACAGTAAATCACAGCCATCGCAAGAAAACCAAATTCGGTAATTATCAATCCCGGTATTCCGTAATTTATCTGAAGCGGAGATGCGACGAAGATCATGAACGCCATCAGTACTCCAAACAGTACAAATCCCATCCAAGGGCGCAGTCTGCCCTGATCACTTATTTTCTGCATAAGTAATTCCTCCATATTTGTTTTATATTGTTGTTCTTTCAGGAAAGTTTATTCGTGAAGCTTACGTTCCTTCTTGAGTTTTCCTATATTCACCAAAGCCTTTATTTCAGCGATCGTTCCGCCTATAAATATCACGAGGGTAAACAATGCGCATGCAAGGTTAAGCCACATGAATATGTTATAAAGTGCAAGATAATTAATTACGATCGACAGGTTAAGCACTGACGCAAAAAGCGTAGCAACGATAACAAATATCATATATCCGGCCATGATCTTCTGATAATTGATCTTCGAATCAATGTCAGAATAAAGGTCTATGCCGCCCGGATACTCTTCCTTCAGCGCTCTCACGTACACCCAGCAGGTGCCCGGATAGTTGATGTAGCAGACGACCTTGATCCCCATCTCTTCCAGGAACTTGAAGTACTTGATATTCTCAGCGCTCTCTCCCCATCCCTTGAGGAAAAGCTCTTTGTATATATACTTGTCAGGTTCCGTCTCATCAAATTCGAAAGTAATTCTTCCGGCATGCTCAAGAGAATATCCGTGTGAAGCCATCTCATTAATCCAAGCCTGCTCTTTCTCGAGCTGCCAGATAAAAAACAACTTGTGAATGACTCTGCGCATATCAGTTTCCTCCCAGGATCCTCTTGCCGTTATCGACCAGTTCCGAAAGTCTCGCAAGTTCTTCTTTAAGTATCGTGCGGCCGCTTTCAGTGATCACGTACTCCTTCTTACGGCTCTCGGGGTTTTCCGGCAGAGCATCTATCCATCCCTTCTCAACTAGCGAATTAAGCGCTCCATAAAGTGTGCCTGCGGCGAGCTTAACACGCCCGTGTGACAGTTCTCCCACATTCTGGATTATTCCGTATCCGTGAAGGGGTTTCTGCAGCGACAACAAAATGTAGAAGACTGCTTCTGTTAACGCTAACTGTGGCATTAATCTAACCTCCTTTATATCGGCTTCCGATATATCGTATCCCGAGTATATCGTCTCCCGATATAGTTGTCAAGTATTGTTTCTGTTGGGACAATACGGAGAGTTTTCGAGCCCGAAAAGTCGGATGAAAAGTCGGAATCTGAGTTTTCCGACTTTTCCTCCGAGTTTTCATGGCGTTTTCGTCGGACAATACGCCGGAGTATAGCCGTCCAGTTTTTTACCTATGTTTTTCGCGAAAAAAGCTGTACCAAAAACTGTAAATCATGGAAAATACAGCTTTCTGTCTATGTTTTTCGAAGATTTTGCTGTACAAAAAACTGTACAGTGTTTACGCGCACGGCGGAAACAATGACGTTTTTGCCCTGCCCGGCATAGAAAAAGGCTGCCCAAACGGACAGCCTCTTTTGAATTATCAGTTAATTACCTATATCAGCCCTTGTGCTTGATTGCAGCCTGTGCAGCAGCAAGTCTTGCGATCGGTACACGGAAAGGTGAGCAGGATACGTAATCAAGACCGATCTCATCGCAGAACTCAACGGATGTCGGGTCACCGCCGTGCTCGCCGCAGATACCGAGGTGGAGGTCAGGACGTACTGCCTTACCGTTCTCGATAGCCATCTTCATGAGCTTACCAACGCCGTTCTGGTCGAGACGAGC